>DNQP01000083.1:20858-21318 GCA_003500955.1 Curvibacter sp.
CGAGGAAGAGCGTGCCGCCGTCGGCCAGCTTGAGCTTGCCGTCGCGCCCCTTGCGGTCCGCACCCGTGTAGGCGCCGGGTGCGACGCCGAAGAACTCCGCCTCCAGCAAGGTATCAGGGACGGCCGCGATGTTCACCGTGACAAAGGGACCATGCGCGCGGGCCGACACCGCGTGGATGGCGTGCGCCAGCAACTCCTTGCCCGTGCCCGTCTCGCCCAGCAGCAGCACCGGGCTGGCCGACTGCGCCGCGCGCCGCGCCAGGCGCTTGACCTCGACCACGGCCGGGCTGCTCCCCACGAAACTCGCGAAACTGTATTTGGCGCGACGCGGCCCACCGCTGCGCTGGCTGGCCAGCTCGCGCCGCGCGTCGTCGAGCTCGCGCTGCAGCGCTGCGAACTTGGTGATCAGGGGCTGGAGATTGGTTTCGGGGTGATCAAAGAGCACGATGCCCAGGGCACC
>DNQP01000256.1 GCA_003500955.1 Curvibacter sp.
CCCGCCGGGGTAGAGAGGGGAGCCTAGATTTTGCTTTTGGTTTCTGGACAGGCTTCTATGGAGCGAAGCGTCGCGACCGCGGTTTGGGCGCCAGCATTTCACGCCTGCGGTCGTAGTCAATGGCTGGATCTGTGCATGCCAACGACAGCGGTCGCTGCGCGACCTGCTGTGCACGAGACAGAAGAAGTGTCGCGCTTCTATGACTTCTGTCTCGCCACTGGCCGGCGTAGCCGCCAGCAGTGGCATGGAGATCGGTGCGATTTCTCTACGACCGTTGACTTGCCAACGGGCGAGAGAGGAGGCAGTGGCGACAGCACGCGCCTTAGAAGCGTAGCCGGCGCGAAGCAACCAAATCCAGGCTCCCCTCTCTACCCCGGCGGGGGTACTGAGCAACGGCTTTGCCGTTGCGTACCCATAGGGGGCGAATCGGCCTGCACGCGCGACCGCGCGTGCTTGGGGCGGGGGGGAGTGTGGGGGGAAGAAAAGGTTCATCACCACAAACCAGTCAAGCCGGCTGCAAAGCCCGAACCACAGTCCGTCGCACGGACGCCAAGAGCCGCTCATGCCAAGAAGGGTTCTGCACCACCTCCGCCCGGTAGAACGAGGGACACAACGTCGCCGCATGCGCATTGGCCCCGCACAACCCACACCCCACACAGCCATCGATCACCGTGGCCACTGGGTCGACCTTCAGCGGATCCGGGTTGTCCTTGAGCGTCAAGGTCGGGCAGCCCGAGAGGCGGATACAGGCGTGGTCGCCGTTGCAGACGTCTTCGTCCACGCCGTACTTCACGCGCTCCACCCGCTTGCCCTGCTTGAGCAGGCTGGACAGCCAGGGTTTGATGCGGCGCTGGCGTTCGAGCTGACACTCGCCTTCGGCGACGATGACCTTGAGGCCGTTGAAGTCGGAGGTGAAGGCGTCGACCAGGGTCTTACGCACGTTCTCAACCTCGTAGGTCGTGACGGTGCGCAGCCACTGCACGCCCAGGCCCTTGAGCGTGCTCTCGATGGTCTGGTTGGTGTGGACCACGCTGGCGCGCTTGTCGCTGGCGCTGGTCTTGGCCTCGTCTCCGGGGGTGGAGATGATGTCCTGCGTGCCCGTGGCCGAGGTGTAGCCGTTCTTGAAAATCAGCAGCACGGCGTCGTCGCCGTTGAAGAGCGCGCTCTGTACGCCGGTCAGCAGGCCGTTGTGCCAGAAGCCGCCGTCGCCCATGACGGAGAGCACGCGCCGGTTCATCATGGGTGAGACGCCGGCGCGGCTGGCCAGGGACATGCCGTAGCCCAGGATGGAGTGACCGAAGGAGAAGGGCTCGAAGGTGGCGAGCGCGTGGCAGCCGATGTCGCCGGCCACATGCACTTCACCCACCTGCTGCTGCGCGATCTTGAGCGCCGAGAACACGGGGCGCTCGGGGCAGCCTATGCACATGCCCGGCGGACGTGCGGGCAGGGGCTGGCCCAGGTCTTTGGCAATCGCCGCACGGCGCTCGCGGTTGCCGGCCAGCCACTCGGGCACGGTCGCGGGCAGGAGTTCGCTGCGGTACTGGCGCAGAAACTTCTCCAGGCCGCCGGCCATGACTTCGGCCGAGTATTCGCCCGCGGCGGACAGCATGTCCTTGCCGTGCAGCGGCGTCTGGATGTCGGCGCGGCGCAGCATCGTGGCCAGCTCCTGCTCGATGTACTCGGGCTGGCCTTCTTCCACCATGAGCACGGCGCGCTTGCCCACGCAGAACTCGGTGAGTTCCTCGGGCACCAGCGGGTAGGTGACGTTGAGCACCAGCAGCGGGATGTCGGTCTGGCCAAAGGCATCGGCCAGGCCGAATTGCTGCAGGGTGCGGATCAGGGTGTTGTACAGGCCGCCCTGCACCACGATGCCCAGATCGCTGTGCTTACCCGGGAACAGCTCGTTGAGCTTGTGTTCACGCACATAGGCGCGTGCGGCCGGCAGGCGCTGCTCGATCTTGAGCTTCTCGTGGCGGAAGGTCACGGGCGGGTGGGCCAGGCGCTCGTAGTTGAAGGCCGCGGGCTCTTCCATCAGCGCGCGCGTGGAGATCTTGGGCGCGCGGTTGTCGCGCGCGGCGAAGCTGCCGCGCACATGGCAGGCGCGGATGCGCAGCTCCAGGATGGCGGGCATGTTGGAGGCTTCGGAGAGCGCGAAGCCGTGTTCCACCGTGTCCACCATGCACTGCAGGTCCGGCCGCGGGTCGAGCAGCACCATGCCGGACTTGAGCGCGTAGGCATGGGTGCGCTCCTGAATGACGCTGGCGCCCTCGCCGTAGTCCTCGCCCACGACGATGAGCACGCCGCCCGTGACGCCTGGCGAGGCCAGGTTGGACAGCGCGTCGGCCGCGACGTTGGTGCCGACGATGGACTTCCAGGTCACGGCGCCGCGCAGCGGGTAATGGATGGAGGCGCCGAGCATGGCCGCGGCCGAGGCTTCGTTGGAACAGGCCTCGACGTGCACGCCGAGCTCGTCCATATAGCCCTTGGCCTGCACCATGACGTCGAGCAGGTGCGAGACCGGCGCGCCCTGGTAGCCGCCGACGTAGGACACGCCCGATTGCAGCAGGGCCTTGGTGATGGCCAGGATGCCTTCGCCATGAAAGGTCTGGCCCTGACCGAGGGCCAGGGACTTGATCTCCTGGCTGAATGAAACTTCCACTTGATTGTCTCCGTTGGATCAACCGAGGAGTTTCGTTTGACTGGTCTCATCAATCAATAAAATAATGTGACTATCAATTATTAGAAATATGAATATCAAGGACCTCGATCTCAACCTGCTGCGCGTGTTCGACGCCGTCTACCGCGTGCGCAAGGTGGGGCGTGCGGCCGAGCTGCTGGACCTGACCCAGCCCGCCGTGAGCCAGGGCCTGACGCGCCTGCGCCTGCTGCTCAAGGACCCGCTCTTCGTGCGCGCCGGTGCCGGCGTGCAGCCCACGCCGCGCGCCGAGCGCCTGGCGCCGGCCGTGCGCAGTGCCCTGGTGACGCTGGAGCAGGCCCTGGGCGAGGCGGCGCAGTTCGACCCGCCGGCCTCGAACAAGACCTTCCGCATCCACATGAGCGACATCGGCGAAGGCCGCTTCCTGCCCGATCTCATGGTGGCGCTGCGCGAGCGCGCCCCGGGGGTGCGCATCGAGACCCTGCCGGTGCCGGCCGCCAGCATTGCCGATGCGCTGGACAGCGGGCAGATCGATTTCGCCTTCGGCTTTCTGCCCACGGTCAAGGACACGCAGCGCGTGCAGTTGCTGCAGGACCGCTACATCGTCATGCTGCGCGCCGGCCATCCCTTTGCCGCGGCGGCGAAGCGGCGCAAGGACAAGGCCCTGCTGGATGCCCTGCACGAGCTGGAGTTCGTGGCCGGGCGCACCCACTCGGACACGCTGCGCATCCTGCAGTTGCTCAAGCTCGAGGACCGTATCCGCCTCACCGCCGAGCACTTCATGGTGCTGCCGGCCATCGTGGGCGCGACCGACCTGGCCGTGGTCATGCCGCGCAACATCGCCCAGGGCTTTGCGGCCGGCGGCGGCTACACCCTGATCGAGCCGGCCTTTCCGCTACGTGACTTCACGGTCTCGCTGCACTGGAGCCGCCGCTTCGAGGCCGACCCGGCCAACCGCTGGCTGCGCGAGGTGCTGGTGGAGCTGTTCACGGCCGCCTGAAAACACGGCCTGGCGACTGCCTACAATCCCCCGATTCCCAGGAAAACACCATGAGCATCAAGAGCGACAAATGGATCCGCCGCATGGCCGAACAGCACGGCATGATCGAGCCCTTCGAGCCGGGCCAGGTGCGCCACGCACCGGACGGCCACAAGATCGTGAGCTACGGCACCAGCAGCTACGGCTACGACATCCGCTGCGCTCCCGAATTCAAGGTCTTCACCAACATCTACTCGACGGTGGTGGACCCGAAGAATT
>DNQP01000208.1:0-14510 GCA_003500955.1 Curvibacter sp.
GTCGGAAAAATACTAAACACGTTCAGCTAGACAAGCAAGCCTCTATTCTCAGCGCGCTCCAAGTCAGGAAACGACTAGCCGTCTTCAAGTCCGATTGTTTCACCGTCGGGGGCAGTAATAGTCCACTGAAACCCTTCAAGCTGAAACGAGACATCGTTAGACACCTTGCTTTGATCTAATTTCTTCCACTCCGAGGCCGGTTTGAAGTGAAACGGCTCGGAGGTTATCGGACCATACGTTCGATATAGCGGGGTGAATTTGGTCAGGTTACCAATTAGCGCATCGATACGAAGGAAGTCAATTCGAACAATCTCCAGCGAATCTCCCAGCAGTTCTGGACGCAATGCCACGTTGTCTGAAATCCCATTATTGGCTACAGACGGATAAGTGATCCCATCGAAGACTTTAACCTCTAATAGCGCCTCTGACCACGCAATCGACAGCTTGTCGTCATCCGCATCTGAGACATCTTTTACGAACTCATTCGCAACGAAGGAGTTCACCAAACGATTTACTTTTCTTGCTGTCAGTCCGTCTGACCGATAGCACCAATCAGGTAATTGGCGGCCCCAGCCTTTAGCCTGTAGAGCATCGATGTCAAATCCTGCGGTGGCAGCAGTGATGGGCCGCTTAGCGCGAAAACAAAACAGTGCGATGGTCTCACCGGGCTCAACTCGAATTTCACGAAATACGCTTCCCGCTGCCAAGTTCGTGTAGAGCATTGCTCGGCTCTGACGATTTAACCTCCCCTGACTGGCGCCGACCAGTGGCGGGCGAGTGTCCAGTAAGGCTGTTGGAAGCGTAGCCATTCGGCGACCACGGTAAAAAGTTCGGCCAACTTCAAACTTGGCCGTTCCAAGCGCATACCCATGCATCAACGGCTTGATCTGCCCGATCAGGTCCTCAACATCGACATGTTTCAACCGAATCCGCTTTAGCTGAGCAATTTTTCTGTAGGCGTCCCGCAGACTTAGTGGGCGAGGTATTGAATCTGATCTACTCAACACTGAATCGGATTCCGACAAAACTTCTCCAGCTCCCGCACCGTCGCCTGGCCCGCCACCGCGTTCTTCGCTTTGGGCCCCACATCCAGGCTGAGCTTGAACTCGTATTTGCGGAAGAACTCGTCGAACAGCTCGCCACCCAGCGTGGCGTAGGCCGTCAGGGTGTCGGCCTTGGAGTCGTGCTCCAGCAGCACGGCGCACAAGGGCTGCTCGGCCGGGCCGCCGAGCACCTGGGCACCCTTGGCCGGGTCGTACTGGCTGTGGTCGGCGCAGCAGTGGATCAGGTTGTCGGCCAGGCCTTTTTGCGACTTGCTCTTGCGAAAGCTGATGAAGCTCACCTGCTGCGTCGGGTAGACCAGCTGGTGTGCGCAGATGGCGCTGAAGGCCACCAGGTTGCGCTGCGGCCCCACACCACCGGGCCAGGTGTAGCTGTCCTTGTGCTTGGTGCTCAGCGGCTGCGGCGCTGCGGGCTTGTCGAGCTTGAGCAGGAAGACCGGCGTGGCTTCGAAGGGGTAGTGGAAGACGTAATTGGTCTGGGGCTTGAGCTGGCTGGCCTTGAGCGGATCGCCGTACTCGTTGGTCAGCAGCACGCGGGCGTAGTTCTTGGGTTTGGCGTCGGCCGCGAAGGCCGGCAGGGCGGCGGCCGCCGTGAGGCAGACCACGCTGGTGGAACAGGTTTCGACAAACTGGCGGCGGTCCATTCGGGCTCCTTGCACCTGAAGCACGTCCGGCGGGATGGCCGGATGCAAACCAATTTATCGGCGCGCCCTGGCTCCGTCAAGCACGGGGATGCCCGGATTCAGCTGCGGCGCGATTCGCGTCGCGCGATCCACACGGTGGCGCCGGCGATGATGACGCCGCCGATCAGCGAGTGGCTGGTGGGCACGTCACCAAACACCAGCCAGCCCAGGGCCGCGGCCCAGAGCAGGTCCAGGAACTTGACGGACTGGGTGGCCGAGATGTCGGCCACGGCGTAGGAGCGCATGAGCAGGTAGTGGGCGCCGCTGCCCAGCAGGCCGCAGAGCACATAGCCCGCCCATTGCGCGCCCGAAACGGGTTGCCACACCACCAGGGCCAGCGGCAGGCTGAGTGCGGTGACGGTGATGGACTGCCAGAGCACGATGACGCCCGCCGATTCATAGCGCGTGAGCGCCTTGCTGATCAGGAAGGAGGCCGCGAACATGGGCGCCGTGGACAGCATGACCAGGTTCCACCAGCCGCCCTGCCCGGTCAGATTGGGCCCGACGACGATGAGCACGCCCGCAAAGCCGATGCCCGCCGCCAGCCAGCGCTCCCAGCGCATGGGCTCTCGCAGGAAGAGCCAGGCACCGATCATGATGAAGATGGGCGTGGTGAAACCCATGGCCGTGGTGTCGGACAGGGAGATGTGCGGAATGGCCGTGAACCAGATGGCCAGCGCCGTGGTGTGGACCACGCCGCGCACGAACTGGCCCTTGATGTCGCGCGGCATCCAGGCCGCCACCCCGCCGCGCAGCACCAGGGGCAGCAGCACGAGCACGCCGCAGAGGTAGCGCAGGAACTGCGACTGCATGGGCGGCAGCTGGGTGGTGAGGTAGCGCGTGGTGGTGTTGAGCAGCACGAAGCACAGCCCGGCCGCGACGGACCAGAGCAGGCCCTTGACGGTGTCGTCCAGCCGGTGCGCACGGTGCCGGGTGAGGTCCAGACGCCTGCGCCAGGGGCTGCGGTGAGGCTTCTTGGGGTGGACGCGGGCGCGCATAGACCACGAGTTTAGTACGTGGACTTATGGTTGGCCGTCGCCCGCGGGACGGACGACCGTGGCTCAGCCCTGGCCGAAGCGCGAAGGCGGCGCGCTGCTGTCGCGTGCGGGGCGATCTGCCTCGGGCAGGCGCAGCAGCTGAAGGTCGGCCAAAGAAGAATACAAAGGCGCACTGATCAGGCGCGAGATACCGCTGGCCACCAGGGCGCAGGCCATCAGCGTCAGCACCAGGGCATGGCCGTCCACCATCTCCATCACGATGATGAAGGCCGTCATCGGCGCCTGGGTCACCGCGGCCAGGAAGCCGACCATGCCCAATGCGATCAGCGTGGTGCGGTCCGGGTGCGCCGTGAGCAACGCGATGTCGTGCCCCAGACCGCCGCCGATGGCCAGCGAAGGCGCGAAGATGCCCGCCGGCACGCCGGCCCAGGCCGTGAGCCAGGTGGCGATGAACTTGAGCGGCATGTAGAGCACCGAGCTCTCGTGCGAGGCGCCTTCTAGGATGGCGCGCGTGGTGGTGGTGCCGCTGCCGAAGGTGGCGCCCAGGCTGACCACGCCGATCACGGCCACCACCAGCCCGCAGACCGCGGCGAACCGCACGGGAAAGCGGCGGCGCCAGGCGGAAAACCGGTCCTGCCCCAGACCCGAGAGCGAGACCACGAGCAGGCGTGCGAACAGGCCGCCAGCCAGCCCGCAGCACACGGCCACCAGCAGGCCAGGCCAGAACAGCGACCAGCTGACCGGGTTGACGTGGATGACCCCGAAGTAGTTGCCGTTGCCATAGACCGAGACGGCCATGAGGCCGCCGAGCACGATGGCGGCCATGATGAGGCCGGTGCTGCGCTGCTCCGGCCGGCGCGTGAGCTCCTCGATGGCGAACATGATGCCGCCCAGCGGTGTGTTGAAGGCCGCGGCGATGCCGGCCGCACCGCCGGCAACCAGCAGGCTCTGGTCGGACACGCCGCTGTGTCGCGGCAGCCAGCGGCGCGCACTGTGCATGACGCCTGCGGCAATCTGCACCGAGGGGCCCTCACGCCCCAGCGACAGTCCGCCCAGCAAGCCCCAGGCCGTGAGCACCATCTTGGCGACGGTCAGGCGCAGCGAGACAAAGACATGGCGCACCGATGCACCGACCCCGGGCGTGATCGCGGCCATGACCTGCGGGATGCCCGAGCCCGCGGCACCCGGCGCGAACCTGCGCGTGAGCCAGACGATGGCTGCGGTGCACAGCGGCGTCCAGATCAGGGGTGACCACCATTGCCAGGCCGCGAGTTCATGGAAAAGGTCCTGCGCGCGCTCGCTGAGCCAGGTGAAGGCCACCACGGTCAGGCCGGACAGCACCGCAAAGGTCAGGACCACGGCGCGCGTCATCCACGGGCGCCAGTCGGACAGCTCCTTGCGGAGCGATCGCTGGACGTCGGGATGGGAACGCATGCGCTGGGTCGGGAAAAGTCAGGATGTTCGAGAGTGTTGGGCCATCATACGGGCCGTGCATTGCGGCATGCAAAAGATGTGCCCGAACGCGCGAGCATGTGGCTCTGCGCCGCGCGGCGTAGGTTCAAGCTTCGCTTGAAATGCTTTGTGGCTGCGGCTCACATGCCCTGCGGGCAGATGTGACCCTGCGCCGCAAAGCCTGGGCTCAGCTATTCATCTAATGACGCCTTGTGGCTACGGCTCACATGCCCTGCGGGCAGATGTGACCCTGCGCCGCAAAGCCTAGGCTCAGCTATTGAGCTGAGCCCAGGCTTTGTCCAACCGCTTCACGCTCACCGGCTGCGGCGTGCGCAGCTCCTGGGCGAAGAAGCTCACGCGCAGCTCTTCGAGCAGCCAGCGGAATTCCTGCAGGCGCTCGTCCATCACGCCCTTGCGTTCGGCGACCAGGCGCCAGTAGCGTTGCTCCTGCGGCCTGAGTTCGGCCAGGCGTGCGGCGTCGCGCGCAGGATCGGCGCGGTACTTGTCCAGGCGCAGGGTGATGGCCTTGAGGTAGCGCGCGTAGTGCTGCAGCTGCGGCCAGGGGGTCTGGGCCAGGAAGCGCTTGGGCATGAGGCGTTGCAGCTGCTGCGTACAGTCGGCCGTGGCGTCCGGCGCGTTTTTCGTGTCCTTGACCTTGCGGGCGGCGGTGGCGTATTCGGTGAGGATGACGACCGCCAGGCGCGCGACCTCGTTGGCGATCAGGGTCAGGCGCCCTCTCCCCTCCTCCAGCCGCTTCTTGAAATCGAATTCATGGGCGGGCAGCGGGTCCAGCAGGAAGGCGCGGTCCAGCGCCACGTCGAGGATCTGTGCGCGCAGTTCTTCCATCGTCCCCAGCGGCATATAGGCCACGGCCATCTTCTGCAGGTCGGGGATGTTCTTTTCCAGGTACTTGAGCGCATCCTTGATCTGCAGCGCGAACAGGCGGCGCAGGCCATCGCGGTGTTTGGCCGCCGCGACCTCGGGCTCGTCGAAGACCTCGATGCTCACGGCGTCGTTCTGGTCGATCAGCGCCGGGAAGCCGATCAGCGTCTGGCCGCCCTTGCGGATCTCCATGAGCTCGGGCAGTTCGCCGAAGGTCCAGGCGGTGTAGCGTTGTTCTGCCGGTACTGAGGGGGCATGTTTCTCCGTTCGGGCTGAGCCCGTCGCAGCCCTGGCCGCGGACTGCCCTTCGACAGGCTCAGGGCGAACGGTGTGGGGAAGGGTCGTGGTTTGAGCCTGCGGCGCGAGCTTGAGCCCGGCCAGGGCCTGGAAGGCGCCGCGCGCCTGGGCGCCGAGCTCGGACTTGAGCGCACCAAGGTTGCGTCCCGTGCCCAGCTGGCGGCCGTGCTCGTCCACCACGCGGAAGTTCATGAACAGGTGGGGGCTGAGCATGTCGAGCTTGAAATCGGCGCGCTTGACGTCCAGGCTGGTGATGTCGCGCACCTGCTTGAGCAGCGCGTCGGTCAGGCCACCGCGGCCGAAGGCTTCGTCGGTGCCCATGACCTCGGCCAGCCTCGCGGCCGACTCCGGTAGCGGCACGAAACGGCTGCGCGGGCGCTGCGGCAGGCTCTTGAGCAGGGCCTGGATCTTGTCCTTCAGCATGCCGGGCACCAGCCACTCGCAACGCTCCTCGCTGACCTGGTTGAGCACGAAGAGCGGCACGGTGACGGTGATGCCGTCGCGCGGATCGCCCGGCTCGTGCAGATAACTGGCAGCGCAATCCACGCCACCCAGGCGCACGGTCTTGGGGAAGGCGCTGGTGGTGATGCCCGCGGCCTCGTGGCGCATGAGCTCCTCGCGCGTGAGCTTGAGCAGATTCGGGTTGCTCTTGCTGGCCTCGCGGTACCAGCGCTCGCACTCGTAGCCGCTGCAGATCTGCTGCGGCAGCTGCTGGTCGTAATAGGCGTAGATCAGCTCGTCGTCCACCAGCACGTCCTGCCGGCGCGACTTGTGTTCCAGCTCCTCCACCTGGCGAATCAGCTTCTGGTTCGCGGCGAGGAAAGGCAGCTTGGTGTCCCACTCGCCCGCCACCAGGCCCTCGCGGATGAAGATCTCGCGCGCGGCCACCGGATCCACCTTGCCGTAGTTCACGCGGCGGCCGCTGTAGACCACGATGCCATAGAGCGTGGCGCGCTCCAGCGCCACCACCTCGGCCGCCTTTTTTTCCCAGTGCGGGTCCAGCAGCTGCTTCTTGAGCAGATGGCCCGCCACCTGCTCGATCCACTGCGGCTCGATGGCCGCAATGCCGCGGCCGAAGAGGCGCGTGGTCTCCACCAGTTCGGCCACCACGATCCAGCGGCCCGGTCGTTTGCTCAGGTGCGCGCCGGGATGGCGGAAGAACTTGATGCCGCGCGCGCCCAGGTATTCACCGGCACTGGCCTCTTCTTCCAGCTTGCAGCCCACGTTGCCCAGCAGGCCGGCCAGCATGGACAGATGCAGCTGTTCATAAGAAGCCGGCGTGCTGTTGATCTGCCACTTGTGTTCGGTGACGACGGTCAGCAACTGGCTGTGGATGTCGCGCCATTCGCGCACGCGGCGGATGTTGACGAAGTTCTGGCGCAGCAGCTGCTCGTACTGGCGGTTGGACAGCTTGTGTGTGGCCGCCGCTCCAGGATGAGGGGTCAGAGCCCGATCTACCGAGCCGCCCGCTTTCGCGGCCGACTCCGGTAATCGGGATCCGACCCCACGAGATTCATGAATCCACTTCCAGAGCTTGAGGTAACCCGTGAACTCGCTCTTCTCGTCGTCGAACTTGGCGTGCGCCTGGTCGGCCTGGGCCTGGGCTTCCATGGGGCGGTCGCGCACGTCCTGCACGCTGAGCGCACTGGCGATGATGAGCACCTCGTCTAGCGCACCGCGGGCCTTGGCCTCCAGGATCATGCGGCCCACGCGCGGGTCCAGCGGCAGCTTGGCGAGCTCGCGGCCTACTGCAGTGAGCTCGTTGCTCTCGTCCACGGCGCCGAGTTCGGCCAGCAGCTGGTAGCCATCGGCAATCGCCCGGCCCGAGGGGGCTTCGAGGAAAGGAAAGTCCTCCACCATGCCCAGGTGGAGCGACTTCATGCGCAGGATGACACCCGCCAGCGAGCTGCGCAGGATTTCCGGGGTGGTGAAACGGTCACGCCCGGCAAAGTCCTTCTCGTCGTAGAGGCGGATGCAGATGCCGTTGGCCACGCGGCCGCAGCGGCCGGCGCGCTGGTTGGCCGCGGCCTGGCTCACGGGCTCGACCAGCAGCTGCTCCACCTTGCTACGGAAACTGTAGCGCTTGACACGGGCCGTGCCAGCGTCGATCACGTAGCGGATGCCGGGCACCGTGAGCGAGGTCTCGGCCACGTTGGTCGCCAGCACGATGCGCCGGCCCGTGTGACCGTCGAAGACGCGGTCCTGCTCGGCCTGGGAGAGGCGTGCGAACAAGGGCAGCACCTCGGCATTGCGGGTGATGGGGTTGTGGCTGAGGTGCTTGCGCAGGTGGTCGGCGGCCTCGCGGATCTCACGCTCGCCCGGCAGGAAAACCAGGATATCGCCCTGCTGCCCCGGCTCGCGCCAGAGCTCGTCCACGCCATCGGCGATGGCGTCGTTGAGGTCGTACTCGCGGCTTTCCTCGTAGGGGCGGTAGCGCTGCTCCACCGGGTAGGTGCGACCCGAGACCATGATGACCGGGGCCGGGCCCTTGGCACTGGCGAAGTGCTGGGCAAAACGGTCCGCGTCGATGGTGGCCGAGGTGACGACGATCTTGAGGTCGGGCCGGCGCGGCAGGATCTGCTTGAGGTAGCCCAGCAGGAAGTCGATGTTGAGGCTGCGCTCGTGCGCCTCGTCGATGATGAGGGTGTCGTAGGCCTGCAGCAGCGGATCGGTCTGGGTCTCGGCCAGCAGGATGCCGTCGGTCATGAGCTTGACGGAGGCGTCCTTGCCCAGGCGGTCGTTGAAGCGCACCTTGTAGCCCACCACCTCGCCCAGCGGGGTCTGCAGCTCTTCGGCGATGCGCTTGGCCACACTGGAGGCGGCGATGCGGCGCGGCTGGGTGTGGCCGATCAGGCGGCCGCGCTGACCCGCGGGGTAGTTCCGGCTTGCCCCGCCAGAATTTGGAATGGGGCGCTGACCGCGCCCCATGGCAAGGGCGATCTTGGGCAGCTGGGTGGTCTTGCCGGAACCTGTCTCGCCGCAGACGATGATGACCTGGTGCGCCTGCAGCGCGGCCATGATCTCGTCGCGTCTGGCCGACACCGGCAGCGCTTCGGGGAACTCGATTTTCAGGGGAGCGGAACTCAAAGGGAAATAATACCTAGCGGAGACATAAGATACAGCGCATGAACGACAGGAATGTCCGGCTCTGGAGCCTCAGATTGATCCGCACCGTCGTGCTGGCTCTGTCAGGGCTATTGTCCGCCCTGCCCGGCCAGGGGCAGGCGCTGCCCTCGCCTGGACCCCAGGCTGAAAAACATGCGCTGATCTTGCTGCAAACCGGTTATGGTAACCGTGGTGTCGACGCCTACGTCGCCAGTTTCGCCGAAAAATGGCGGCAGCTGGGCATGAGCTACGAGACGATGCATGTCGAGTACCTGGACCTGGCGCGTACGACCGATGCGGAGTACCGCCGCCAGCTCCAAAGCCTGTTGCTGCACAAACATGCCAACAAGCCCTTGGGTCTGGTCGTGGCGCTGCAGCAGCCGGCCCTCGATTTCTTCCTGACGGCCCTGAACACACTGAGCCCCGACGCGCCGGTGATTGCCGGCATCGCATCCATCAGCCCCCAGACGGCGGAAGCGAGCAAGCGGCGTTTTCTGCAGCAGCGCATCAACGTGGATTTCACGGGCACACTCGAACTCGCCCGCCGCCTGCTGCCATCGACCCGACATGTCGTCGTCCTGAGCGGCGCAGGTGCGGCCGACCTGGCCGTCTTGCGCGAGTTCAAGGACATCGCCGGGCGCTGGGAGGGAAAGCTGAGCTTCGAGTACACCGACACCCTGACGGCCGAAGAGATTCGGCAGCGGCTTTCCAGGCTGGAGCCGGGCACCATCGTCCTGCAGACCTTGTTCAACCAGGATGCCAGCGGCAAGTCCTTTGACTCGCCCGGCATGCGGGTCGAGTTTTCCCGGATCGCCACGGTTCCCACCTTTTCCCTATACGCCATCAATGTGGGGGTCGGAGACGACGTCGGTGGCATGGTGTGGTCCAACTCGGCCGAGGGGGCCAGTGCAGCGGAGACGGGCGTTGCGCTCCTGCGCGGGGAACTGCAGCTGACCCAGGCCATCACGCCCCTGCCCAGCCGCAGCGTCCCCATGTTCAACTGGCTGCAGCTCAAGCGCTGGAACGCCAGAACCTCGGCACTCCCGGTCGACAGCATCATCCTCAACAAGGCCCCCAGCCTTTGGCAAGAGCATCGCAACACGGTGATCGGGACCGTCCTGGCGCTCCTGATGCTCGCCGGTCTTGCGGCGGCCCTTGCGTTTCAGAACCGGCGGCGCCTGCGCGCTGAGAACATCGCGCGCGAGAACGAGATCAAGGCCCAGGACAGCGAGGCCAACATCAAGCTGCTGGTGGACCACGCGCCCGAAGCCATCACGGTCTTCGATCTCGACAGCGGGTTGTGCATCGAAGCCAACCCCAACGCCGTGCGGCTGTTCTCCCGCACCCGGGAGGAGCTTCTGCAATGCAGGCTGAGGCAGCTGCTCGCCGATGTCCAGCAGCCCAACGGCCTGGGACTGGACGACTACCTGCAACAGCACCTGGCACAGGCGGACGGCGGGGCCCACGTGGCCACCGAGGGCGTGATACGCACCGGCCAAGGCCGGAACGTCCTGTGCGAACTGCATCTGCAGCGCATGCCTTCCAGCAAGCAACATCATCTGCGGGTCAGTTTCCTGGACATCACGCAGCGGCGCGAAAACGAGGAACGCATCCATCGTCTGGCTTTTTATGACCCGCTGACGGAGCTGCCCAACCGCCGCATGCTGATCGATCGCGTGCAGCTGGCGCTCCACACGGCCCAGCGTTCGGGGGATGTCTGCGCCCTGCTCTTCGTGGATCTCGATCATTTTAAGAACGTCAATGACGCCCAGGGTCATGCCGTGGGCGACCGGCTCCTGAACGAGGTTGCCCTGCGACTGCGCAGCATGCTGCGTGCCGAAGACACGGTGGCACGCATCGGGGGAGACGAGTTCGTGATATTGCTGGGGCCGATGGATGAGACCAGCACCTCCCACAGCCACACGGCCATGACCGTGGCCGAGAAGATACGCAGTGCCCTGCTCATGCCCTTCGAGTTTGACGCCTGGATCGGCAGCATGAGTGCCAGCATCGGGGTGACGCTGCTCTCGGCACAGACCGCATCGGTGGACGATCTCCTGCGGGAGGCCGATACCGCGATGTACAAAGCGAAGGCCATGGGCCGCAACAGCATCGCCTTCTACGAGCCGACCATGCACGCCGAGATACAGGATCGCCTTTCGCTGGAAGCCGATCTCAGGCAGGCCATCGCACGACAACAGCTGGCCATTCATCTCCAGACCCGGGTTGACGTCGAGGGGCAAGTCTGCGGAGCCGAGGCACTGCTGCGTTGGAACCATCCTCTGCGTGGCTTCGTACCACCGCAACAGTTCATCGAGCTGGCGGAGACCTCGGGGTTGATCATCGAGATCGGCAACTGGGTCCTGACGCAGAGTTGCGACTGCCTGGCACAGATGGCTCGCCGCGGCATCCACCTGCCGATTGCCGTCAACATCAGTCCTCGTCAATTCAATGATCCCGGGTTCGTCGAGCATGTGAAACAGATCCTGGAGAGCAGCGGCGCCCAGGCCAGGCAATTGATCTTCGAGGTCACCGAGGGCCTGCTGATTCAGGACATGGATCAGGTGCTGGCGCGCATGAAGACCCTGGCCGAACTCGGTGTGCGCCTCTCGATCGACGACTTCGGCACGGGCTACTCCAATCTCGCCTACCTCAACCGGATGCCCTTGTACGAGCTGAAAATCGACAGAAGCTTTGTCCTCGGCTTGCCCCACGACGCCAACGCCCGCGGTATTGTCCAGACCATCCTGTCCATGGCCCGGCACTTCGGTCTGCATGTGGTGGCCGAAGGCGTGGAGACAGAGGAACAGGCCGACTTCCTCAAACGCAACAACTGTCCCGAACAGCAGGGCTTTCTTTACGCCCGACCCATTCCGGCCCAGGTGTGGCTGGACAAACTCTGACCCTCCCGAGCAGGCCCCGGAATATCGTGGAAAATCCCCACATCCACTGATAGCCCATCACCTAACCCACCCGCATGTCCGCCGTCTTCAACTTCACCTTCGTGCCCTGGTTCCGCTCGGTGGCGCCCTACATCCACAAGTTCCGCAACCAGACTTTCGTGGTGGGCGTGTGTGGCGAGGCCATCGCGGCGGGCAAGCTGCCGCATCTGGCACAGGATCTGGCGCTGATCCAGAGCATGGGCGTGAAGATCGTGCTGGTGCACGGCTTTCGCCCGCAGGTGAACGAGCAGCTCAAGGCCAAGGGCCACACGGCCAAGTACTCGCACGGCATGCGCATCACCGACGAGGTGGCGCTGGACTGCGCGCAGGAAGCCGCAGGCCAGCTGCGCTACGAGATCGAGGCGGCCTTCAGCCAGGGCCTGCCCAACACGCCCATGGCCGGTGCCACGGTGCGCGTGCTTTCGGGCAACTTCATCACGGCGCGTCCCGTAGGCATCGTTGACGGCGTGGACTTCCAGCACTCGGGCCTGGTGCGCAAGGTCGACGTGGCGGGCATCAACCGCACGCTGGACATGGGCGCCATGGTGCTGCTCTCGCCCTTCGGTTTCTCGCCCACGGGCGAGGCCTTCAACCTGACCATGGAAGAGGTGGCGACTTCCGTGGCCACGGCCCTGCATGCCGACAAGCTGATCTTCGTGACTGAAATTCCGGGCATCCGCCTGGACCCGCTCGCTCCCGAGAGCGAGGACAACCCCATCGACACCGAGCTGCCGCTGGCCGCCGCCGAGAAGCTGCTGGCCGCCCTGCCTGGTGCCACCCTGCCGACCGACACGGCCTTTTACCTGCAGCACTGCGTCAAGGCCTGCAAGGCCGGCGTGGAGCGCAGCCACATCATCCCCTTTGCGGTCGACGGCGCGCTGCTGCTGGAAATCTATGTGCACGACGGCATCGGCACCATGGTGGTGGACGAAAAGCTCGAGGAGCTGCGCGAAGCCACGCCGGACGACGTGGGCGGCATCCTGCAGCTGATCGAGCCGTTCGAGAAGGATGGCACCCTGGTCAAGCGCAGCCGCACCGAGATCGAACGCGACATCGGCAACTACACGATCGTCGAGCACGACGGCGTGATCTTCGCCTGCGCGGCGCTCTACCCTTATCCCGAAGCCAAGACGGCCGAGATGGCCGCGCTGACCGTCTCGCCCGAGTCCCAGGGCCAGGGGGATGGCGAGAAAGTTCTGAAGCGCATCGAGCAGCGCGCCAAGGCCATGGGCGTGGAAAGCATTTTCGTGCTGACCACGCGCACCATGCACTGGTTCATCAAGCGCGGCTTCCAGAACGTGGACCCGGACTGGCTGCCCGAGGCGCGCAAGCGCAAGTACAACTGGGACCGCAAGTCCCAGGTGCTGGTCAAGAAGCTCTGATCAGCCGGCGGCCGGCGCCACGCGCGGCAGGCGCAGCTCGAAGACCGAGCCCTGCCCCGGCTGGCTGCGCAGGCTGATCTGGCCACCGAGCACGTGCGTCACGGCATTGAAGACGATGTGCAGGCCCAGGCCCGTGCCGCCCTGGCCGAGCTTGGTGGTGAAGAAGGGCTCGAAGACCTTCTTTTGCAGCGCCTCCGGGATGCCCCGGCCGTTGTCGGCCACGCTGAAGGCGATCTCGTCCCCCTCGCCTGCGGCCGCGCTGATGGTGATGATGCCGCCTTCGCGGCCATCGAAAGCATGGGTGACCGCATTGCTGACCAGATTGGTCAGCACCTGGCCGAGAGCCCCGGGGTAGCTGTCGAGCAGCAGGTCCTCCGGCACCTGCAGTTCGATGCGGCTATGCGTGCCGCGCAGCGTGGGCTGCAGCGTCAGCAGCACCTCGTCCACCACCTCGCGCAGCGCGAAGCTGCGGCGCTGCGAACTGGTCTGGTCCACGGCCACCTGTTTGAAGCTGCTTACTAGCGCGGCAGCACGCTGCAGGTTGCGCAGGCTGATGGAGCAGGCCATCTCCACCGCCTCGGCGAAGCGCTGCAGGTCGGAATAGCGCATGGCGTCGCGCGGCACGGCACGGAACTCGCGCAGGCGTTCACCCAGCGTGGTGATCGCCATCACGCCATTGCCGATGGGCGTGTTGAGCTCATGGGCCACGCCGGCCACGAGGTTGCCGAGCGCGGCGAGCTTCTCCGACTCGACCAGCTGTTCCTGGGCGCGCTGCAGATTGAGCACGGTGCTCTCCAGTCGCTGGTTCGCCAGACGCAACTCCTCGGTGCGGGTATCGACGCGCTGCTCCAGCTCAGCGTTGAGTTGCTGCAGCTCGCGTTCAACGCGCCGCTGCTCGGTGATGTCCACCGTCATCATGAGCATCAAGCGTGCCTCGCCGATCTCGGTGACCAGCGCCGACAAACGACAGAGGATGGAACGCCCCTGCCCATCCAGGCACCAGGTCTCGAAGCCGTCGACCCGGCCCTGCGCCTGGATCTGCGCCAGGAATCGCTGGCGATCGCCCAGATCGGCCCAGATGCCGAACTCCTGGCCGTTGCGGCCCAGCACCTCCGCGCGGCTGCGCCGGTACAGCTGCTCCCAGGCCCGGTTGACCGTCAGCACCCGATAGGACTGCCGAGCATCGGACACCGACATGGGTGCAGGCGAGGCGTGGAAGATGGTCTCGAGCTTGAGCTCGTTGTCCAGCAGCGCCTGCTCGGCCCGCCGGCGCTGGGTGATGTCCACGTCCATGCAGACAAAGAGGAGCTGCCCGGCCTCGCCCGGGATCGCAAACGTGCTCGCCAGGATGCGGATGGGCGTGCCGTCGGCCCGCTGCATGTCGAATTCGACCGGCCCCACCGCTTGCCCCGTGCGCTCGATCTCCTGCAACGTGCGCACGAACTCGACCGCCTGCGCCTGGCTCTGGTAGAAGTTCAGCGTGCCATCGGTGATGTTGTGCCCCAGGGCGTGCTCGGCCGGGATGCCGTACATCTCGGCCGAGGCTTGGTTCCAGTACAACACCTTGCCCTCGCGGTCGTACCACTGGATGGCCACCGAAGGCGTGTTCTCCAGCGTCGCCTTGAGGCGAGATTCGCTGCGCACGCGCGCCGTCTCACGCTCGTCGATCACCCGGGTCATGCCGTCGAGATCGGCCGCGAGCTGGCGG
>DNQP01000208.1:14809-15320 GCA_003500955.1 Curvibacter sp.
CGAGATCGGCCGCGAGCTGGCGGAACTCCGCCACCCTACCCACGTCCTCATCACCGTCGGCTGGCGCACCGCGGGCGATGCGGTTGGCCTTGTACGCCAGCACGCGAAACGGCCGGCTCAGCCGCGCCGCCCACAGCGGCGCCAGCGCCAGGCTGATCAGCAGCGAGGCGCCGTAGCCCAGGGCCACGAGCAGAACCGTGAGTCGGTAGTTGTAGTTCGCCATGCCCGCGGGCATGGCCGCCATGATGACCCATCCCAGCTTGGACGACACCTCGCCGCCGACCAGCAGGCGCTGGTCCAGCACGTCAACGTAGGGCGGTGGCGACTTGCCCTGGGCAATCGCGTGGAAGGCAGGATATCCCCCAAAGTCGTTGACTGGCAGCGGCTGGGGATGGGAACTGGCCAGACGCTTGCCACGCCGGTCCAGCACCAGCACGCTGGCCTCGTCGGTGTAGCCGATGGCCTTCATGATGGTGAGCAGACGTTCCTGGGAAAGCTCGCCGATCACGAT
>DNQP01000033.1:0-18117 GCA_003500955.1 Curvibacter sp.
GCGAGGCCATGTTCAACATCATCAGCGTGGTGGACGAGCGCGGCGAGATCGTCAGCAGCAGCCAGGCGACGGGCCGCGTCAACTACGCCGACCGCGATTTCTTCCGCCTCCAGCGCGAGCGGCGGACCGATGCGCTGTTCGTGAGCCCCCCGGTGCTGGGGCGCGTCTCGGGGCGCTGGCAGGTGCCCATGTCGCTGCGCATCACGCGCGCCGACGGCAGTTTCGCCGGGGTGGTCGTGATGTCGGTGGATCCGGGCAATTTCACCGCCTTCTACAGCGAGGCCGATCTGGGCGCCCAGGGCCTGCTCGAGCTCACGGGCCTGGACGGCGTGGTGCGCGGGCGCAAGATCGGCCAGGAAAGCCGCTTCGGCATGGATGCCATACGCCTGCCCTGGTTTCAGCAGCAGGCCACGCAAGCACGGGGGGCGTTCGTCGACGATGGGCAGGAGATCGATGGCGTGGCGCGTGTGCTGGGCTATCGCCGCATGGACGGCTACCCGTTGCTCGTGACGGTGGGCACGGCGGTGGAGGACGCGCTGGCGCCGGTTCGGCAGCGCCACACCCGCTACCGGGTGTGGATGTCCGGCATCAGCGTGCTCTTGCTGGTGCTCGTCGGCGTGTCGTTGCGCCGCCGCTGAGCCAGCGCGCGGCTCAGTGCGCTGGCCGCGGCCGACAATGTCCAGCACAGCCAGGCCGACCAGGCCACATGGCTCACGTAGTGCGCGCCGCGCAGCACCTGCGAGAGGCCCAGGGTCAGACCGACAGCGAGTGCGAGCCAGAGGGCGCGCCGGGCCCATGCCGGCCGGTGGCTGCGCCAGACGAAGTAAAGCGCGATGAAGGCGAACCCCGCCACCGCGTGACCGGAGGGAAAACAGTGCCCAGGCCCCAGGTCCAGGACACCCCAGTCCCAGTGCGGGACGTAGCGCGCGCTGCCACCAAACTCCGCCAGGTCCCAGGGGCAGCTGGTCAGGGAGTTGCGCTTGAGCGCGGGCACCGCCCCCAGGTTGAGCAGCACGGCGCCGAACGCGCGCCAGCGCGGCGCGTGGACGGCACCGGCTTGCGGGCGACGCGGCAGCAGGGCGTACAGCAGCAGGGCCAGCACGCCCAGAGCGGCCAGCAGGCGGCCGCCTTCGTGCAGCAGATCGTAGGTCAGCCAGTTGTCGCGCCAGGGAAAGCCGCGGGCATTGGCGAGCAGCCGTGCGACGGGCAGGTCCAGCCCGCTGGCATCCCAGGCCAGCACGGGCAGCAGGGTGATGAGCGTCCAGACGAGGTCGCCCGGAACGCGCCGCAAGGACCTCATGGCTGGGCCGGGACGAGCGCCGTGGCCCGCTGGCTGTGACAACCCGCGCCGAGGTCCCAGGCGGCGTCATAGACCTTGCTCTGCACGTCCAGCAGACCGAGCACGGTGTGAAACACATGGTCGTGCTGTGCCGGTGCCGCGGCGCGCTGGCGCAGGCAGGCCGGATCAAGCCCGCCCTGCGCGGCCCAGCCCTGGGACCACCAGAGCGTCATGGGCACGCGGGTCTGTTCGTCCGGCGCGATGGCATAGGGCATGCCGTGCAGGTACAGGCCTTTTTCGCCCAGCGACTCGCCGTGGTCGGAGACATAGAGCATGAAGCTGTCGACGCGCCCGGCATGCGCCTGCAGCGTGCCGATGAGGCTGGCGAGCACGTGGTCGGTGTAGAGCAGGGCGTTGTCGTAGGCGTTGACGATCTCCTCGCGAGTACACAGGCGCAGGTCGTCACTCTGGCAGGCGGGCTGGAAGCGCGCGTAGGCCGGCGGGTAGCGCCGGAAGTACGAGGGCCCGTGGGTGCCCAGCATGTGCAGCACCCAGACCTGCGTGCCCGTGGCTTGCGCCAGGCGTGCGTCCAGGCCCGTGAGCAGGCCCTCGTCCAGGCAGCGGCCCTCGGCACAGAGACCCGGTGGGTTGAGGGCCCCCACGCTGTCCTGTGGCAAGCCGTCGCACACGCCCTTGCAGCCGGACTGGTTGTCGCGCCAGTGCACGGTCACGCCGGCCTGGGCCAGCAGGTGCAGCAGCGAATCGCTGCCGCGGATGCGCGCCTCGTCGTAGTCGCGCCGGCCCACGGGCGCGAACAGGCAGGGCACGGAGACTTCAGTGTTGGTGCCGCAGCTCGTGACTTGCGCCATGTTCAGCACCGGCAGGCGGGAAAGTTCAGGCGTGGTCTGACGTGCATAGCCTGAGAGCCCCCAGTTGACGGCGCGCGCGGTCTCGCCGACCACCAGCACCAGCACGCGCGGGCGCTGGTGGGTCGTGGCGGCCAGGCGGGCTTCGGGATCGAGGGGCTGGCGCGGCTGCAGGGTACCGCGCGACTCGCTGGCCAGCACGCTGCCGGTGGACCAGAGCAGATTCGCGGGCGTGGCCAGGTAGCGCATGTCCTTGTGGTTGCGCATCAGCGAAGCCAGGGGCTGGAAGATGGCCATGAGCACGGCCAGCAGCAGCAGCAGCGTGGCGCCGATCAGGGCCACACGGCCCAGCAGGGCGCGGCGCCAGCCTTGCGGGGCGATCTGCACCTTGTGCAGCAGCAGCAAAGGCAGGCCGGCGTAGATCAGCAGGTGGATCAGCAAGGCCCCCGACCAGAGCTCGCGTGCCTCAGCCACATCGGTGCGCAGCACATTGCGCACCATGGTCGGGTCGAGGTAGATGCCGTA
The DNA here is from genome assembly GCA_003500955.1 of Curvibacter sp. Classification (GTDB taxonomy): domain Bacteria; phylum Pseudomonadota; class Gammaproteobacteria; order Burkholderiales; family Burkholderiaceae_C; genus Hylemonella. Next base: position 2,671 of record DNQP01000033.1, read on the forward strand.
GGACTGCATGAACCAGCTGCCGGCGGCGGCAGAGATGAGCAGCAGGCTGAGCACGGGCTTGATCGTCCGGCGGTAGGCCACGAGCGAGAGCAGCAGCACGTGCAGGCCGAACAGCCCGAGCGCCAGTGCGGCCAGAAAGCCCCAGGTGGCGCCCTCGGTCCAGGAGCGACCCTCGAGGGCCGCCTCGAAGAACAGGCTGTTGGCCGAGAGCACCCAGTACAGGCTGGCCAGCACGATGAGGTGCTCGATGGCGATGGGCCGCAGGCGGGCGGCGTGGGTGGGGGCGGTGGCGCTGGACATCCCCCGATTGCGCCGCACCAGCCTGAAGCCGGCCTGAAGAAAAACGGCCCCGGCATCTGCTAAGGTCTGACCCATCATGAGGCTGCTGCTGATCGAAGACGACGAAACCCTGGGCGGAGGCTTGGCCGACTTTCTGCGCGCCGAGGGCCATGTGGTGGACTGGTGCCGCAGCCTGGCTGCGGTGGATGCCTTGCGCGGCGAGCCTTTCGACGCCCTGCTGGTGGACTGGCAGCTGCCTGACGGCTCAGGCCTGCAATGGCTGAGCCAGCGCCGCGCGCGCGGCGATGCCACCGCCGCATTGGTGCTCACCGCGCGTGACCGCCTGCACGAGCGCATCGAGGGCCTGGACAGCGGGGCCGACGACTACCTGGTCAAGCCCTTTGCACCCGAGGAGCTGGCGGCGCGGCTGCGCGCCGTCAGCCGCCGCCACGCGGGGGCGGCCACCTCACGCCGCCGTTTGGGCGAGGTGGAGGTGGACCTGGGCGCGCGTGCGGTCTCGCGCGCCGGCGCGCGGGTGGACCTGACGGCGCGCGAGTGGGCCGTGCTGGAGGCGCTGATGCTGCGTGCCGGTCGCATCGTGCCCAAGGCCGAGCTCGAGCGCCTGGTGCTGGGCTTCGAGGCCGAGCTCGCCAGCAACGCGCTGGAGGTCCATGTCTCGGCCCTGCGGCGCAAGCTGGGTGCCACGCTGATCGAAACGGTGCGCGGTCTGGGCTACCGTGTGACGGTGGAGGCCTGATGACGCAAGCCTTGCCCTCCATCGGCCGCCGCCTGGCGCGCACCCTGCTCGCGGGGGCCGTGCTCTGGAGCGTGGCCGTCTCGCTCGCGGTCTGGCTGGCGGTGCGCCACGAGGTGCGCGAGTTGCTGGACGACACGCTGCAAGGCGCGGCCGAGGCCATGCAGGCCACACTGGACGACAGCCCCGATGCCATGGGGCCGCTCATCGTCGTGCCCGCGCAGGCCAGCGACCGCTACGCCTGGCAGCTGGTGGATTACGCCGCGGACCCGGTACCGCGACTGCTGCAGGCCTCGTCGAGCGCGCCTGTGCAGGCCTTCCACGCCACACCGGTGCCCGGCTTTGCCGATCAGCCAGGCTGGCGCGTTTACGGCGCACCGGTCGGGGACGACGGCAGGATGCTCTACGTGGCGCAGTCGCAAGGTGAGCAGATAGAGGCCGTCTGGGAGGTGGTGTTCAACGCCGCGCTGGCCACACTCACTGTGGCCCTGTTGATGTACCTGTGGCTGCGCCTGCGGGTGGCGCAGGAGCTGCTGCCGCTGCAGCACCTGTCGGACCGCTTACGCGGCCATGATCTGCTGGCGCCGGGGGCCACGCTGGGGCCCGCCGCGCGTGAGGAGCTGCAGCCCATGCACCGGGCCATCGACGAGCTGGCCACACAGCTGGCGCGCCGCTTGGCGCAGGAGCGCGCCTTCAGTGCGCATGCGGCCCATGCCCTGCGCACACCGCTGGCGGGCATGGACGCACAGCTGGCCGTGGCCCTGCGCGAGGCGCCCGAGGCCTTGCAGCCGCGCCTGCAGCGGGTGCGCGCTGCGGCCGACCGTCTGCAGCGCGTGGTGGTGGTCCTGCTGGCGCTGTTTCGCAGCGGGGTGGAGCTGCGGCGCGAGACCGTGCCGCTCGACACCCTGCTGTCGCGCCTGCCGGTGGATTGCCTGGAGGTGCAGGTGCCGGCCCAGGCCTGTGTGGATGCGGATCCGGATCTGCTCGCCGCAGCCCTGCTCAATCTGCTGGACAACGCGGTGCGTCATGGCGCGCAGCGCGTGCAGATCAGCCTGCCGGCGCCGCAGCAGATCGCGGTGCAGGATGACGGTCCCGGCGTCAGTGAATCGCATCGCCTGGCTCTGCAAGCGGCCCTGGCACAGGACGATCCCGAGGGCCCGACCGGGCTGGGCCTGGTGCTCGCGCACTGGGTGGCGCGTGCGCATGGCGGACAGCTGATGCTGCCAAGCTGCGAGCGCGGCTTTGCCGTCACCCTTCAGTTGGGAGGGCAGGGTGAACCGCAGCTTGGCAGTCCTGTGCCACCGGCCTAAGATGCCAGCGAGATCAGATCGCCCAGACCATCGACAAAAAGGAGTCCTGCCATGTACAAGCGCATCCTGTTGGGATACGACGGTTCGGCCTCGGGCCAGAAGGCCTTGCTGGACAGTCGTGAGGTGGCGCAATGGAGCCAGGCCGAGCTGGTGCTGGTGGCCGTGATGCCGCCGCCGATTGCGGCCATTGGACCGGAGGGCGGTGTCTACGACGCGCGCCTCGAAGAGATCGAGAAGCAGCGCTACCAAGATGTGCTCGACGAGGGCGTGCGCAAGCTGCGCGACAGCGGCCTGCAGGTCCAGGGCGAGGTGGTGGTCGGCGATCCGGTGCAGGAGCTCGCACGCACGGCCGAGCGCATCGGGGCCGACCTCATCGTGGTGGGGCACAAGCATCTGGACGGTTGGGCGGCGCGCTGGTGGCGCGGCTCGGTCTCCAAGGCCCTGATCGAGATCGCGGCCTGTAGCGTGCTGGTGGTGATCACGCGCTAAGCGCTCGGGCGCTGCTCGAAGCCGTCGAACCGGGTATCCGCCGGCAGAGGCTGCATCTGCAGTGCCGTGACGCGTGCGCCTGGCGGACCGCGCCGCGCCCAGAGCGTCAGTGCCTCGACAGCCGGGGCCGGGCCGGCCAGCACGGCCTCTACGGAGCCATCGGCGCGGTTGCGCACCCAGCCGCTCACGCCCAGCCGTTGGGCCTCCTGCGTCATGGACCAGCGGTAGCCCACGCCCTGGACCTGGCCGTGGATGCTGAGGTGGCGTGCGAGTGGCATGGGCGTGTCGGAATCCGAATACATGATAGGCGCGGCTGCGTGCAGGTGCGGATGGCCCCACAACGGATGAGGGGCCGATGCTCTCGCTAAGCTGCATCCCATGGCCGAAATCCATATCCACCGCGCCCACGGTCTGGCTTGGGACGAGGCCCGAGACCTGGCCCGGGACTGGCAGACCCAGGCCGAGCAGGCGTGGGGCCTGCACTGCACGGTTCAGTCGGGCGAGGGCCAGCACCACATTGTGTTCGAGCGTCCGGGTCTGCAGGGCTGGCTGCGCGTCAGTCGCGAGGCGTTCGAGCTCCAGCTCACCCTGGGGTTTCTGCTCAGCGCCTACCGCGCACGCATCGAAGAGGAGCTGCAGCGCCGGCTCGACGGCTGGCTGGATGCGGCGGCCTGAGCCGGCTCAGCGCGCGGCCAGGCCCTGGAAACAGGTGCGCAGCAGCAGCTCGATGATCTGTTCGTCGCTGTACTCGCCCGTGCTGCGCAGGAAGCCAGGCACGGGATCGCAGGCGCGCGCGTAGAGCGTGTACAGCACGACGATGGGTGGCAGCGTGGCGTCCAGAAGGCCCTCGGCCTGCGCGGCCTCGATCCAGCCCCCCAGGGTCTCGCTCACGGCCATGAGCCGGTCCATGTAGCCGCGGTGCGCCATCAGCGTGGCGCGCAGGCTGGAGTTGGCGCTGGGCAGTGCGGGCATTTCGCCCTGCAGCTGCACCTGCAGCATCCAGCGCACGGCGCCCTGCAGGCGCTGCAACGGGGGGAGGGTGGCATCGAGCGTGTCGAGAAAGGCCTGGGCCCGCTCCAGCGTGCGCACCATGGCCTCGGCGGCCAGGTCTTCCTTGCTGGGAAAGTGCCGGTAAAGGCTGGCCTTGGCAATGCCCACCTCGGCGGCCACCTCGTCCACGGTCATGGCCTCAAACCCTTTTTCCGCCAGCAGGCGGTTGACGGCCTGCACGATGGCATCTTCGCGCGCCAGATGCATCTGCTCGCGAAAGCTTCGCCGCGCGGGCGCGGCGGCGGATTTGAGGACGGAAGAGTTCATGGCAACGGGTTTTGTAAGCGCTTGCAACAGCCTGGACTATATCCACACTGCATGGTTAGTTATTATACTGATCGGTATCAAAAAATACTAAGCGGTTAATATTCGCCCGCGCCGCTTGATGGCGCTGCCCCGCAAGGGGTTCCCCCCCACTCAACACTGGAGTCCGTGATGAAGAAAGTCCTGATTGCTTCCCTGCTGGGCCTGGGTGCCCTGAGCGCTCAAGCCGCTGACATCGTCGACACCGCCGTGTCGGCCGGTTCTTTCAAGACCCTGGTGACGGCCGTGCAGGCTGCCGGCCTGGTGGACACGCTCAAGGGCCCGGGCCCCTTCACGGTGTTCGCCCCCACCGATGAAGCCTTCGCCAAGATTCCCAAGGCCCAGCTCGAAGCCCTGCTCAAGGACAAGGCCGCGCTGACCAAGGTGCTGACCTATCACGTGGTGCCGGGCAAGGTGATGGCCGCTGACGTCAAGGCCGGCAAGGTCAAGACCGTGCAGGGCTCCGAGCTGACCGTCAGCACCATGGGCGGCGTCAAGATCGACAACGCCAATGTGGTGAAGACCGACATCGTGACCGACAACGGCGTGATCCATGTGATCGACAGCGTGGTGCTGCCGAAGTAATCCCCTCCGTGGGTGCTCCACTTGGCCCCTCTTGCGAGGGGCTTTTTTTCGTCTCAGCCGGCTGGGTGTCGGCGTTCGTAGTCTTCGAGCGCCAGCAGCAGGCTGGTGCGGTGTTCGCGTGCCACCTGCTGCCATGACAGGCCACTGAGCGCGGCCTCCAGGCCCCAGAGCAAGTTGAGGCTGACACCGGGATGGGCGCGGCGTGTGCGCACATAGGCTGCCACCGCGCCGAGCTCACGCAGCTGGGCCACCGTGTGGATGCCGGCCTGCGCGAGCATCTGCTGCGATTTGGGTCCCAGACCCGGTAGCTCGGCCAGGCTGGATGCCATGGGGGACTCAAACGCGTTCGTAGAGCGTGACCACGCAGGCCCCGCCCAGGCCCAGGTTGTGCTGCAGGGCCAGACGCGCGCCCTGCACCTGGCGCGCACCGGCCTGGCCGCGCAGCTGCTGCACGAGCTCGGTGCACTGCGCCAGGCCCGTGGCGCCCAGCGGGTGCCCCTTGCTCAGCAGGCCACCCGAGGGATTGGTGACGTAACGGCCGCCGTAGCTGTTGTCGCCATCCATCACGAATTTCTCGGCACCGCCTTCGGGGCACAGGCCCAGGGCCTCGTAGCTGATGAGCTCGTTGTGCGCGAAGCAGTCGTGCAGCTCGACCACGTCCACGTCCTTGGGACCGATGCCGGCGCTTTCGTAGACCTGGCGCGCAGCCTCTTTCGCCATGGAGAAGCCGACGACCTCGCGCATGTCGCGGGCCTCGAAGGTCTTCGCCGTGTCCGTGGTCATGGCCTGGGCGCGGATGCGCACGCTGCGGTCCAGGCCGTGCTGCTGCGCGTAGGCTTCCGAGCAGACGATGGCCGCGGCCGCGCCGCAGGTGGGCGGGCAGGCCATGAGGCGGGTCATCACGCCGTCCCAGAGCATGGGCGCGGCCATCACGTCCTCGGTCGTCACTTCCTTGCGGAACAGGGCCAGGGGGTTGTGCGCGGCGTGGCGGCTGGCCTTGGCGCGGATGGCGGCGAAGGTCTCGAGTTTGGTGCCGTACTGCTGCATGTGGGCCAGGCCGGCGCCGCCGAAGTAGCGCAGCGCCAGCGGAATCTCGGCGTGGCCCACGAGCTCTTCGGTCGTGGCATCGAAGCGGTCGAAAGGCGAGGGCCGGTCGTTGAAGACGGCACCGAGCGCGCCGGGGTTCATGTGCTCAAAGCCCAGGGCCAGCACGCAATCAGCAGCGCCGCTGGCCACGGCCTGGCGTGCGAGGTAGAGCGCCGTGGAACCGGTGGAGCAGTTGTTGTTGACGTTGACAATGGGAATGCCGCTCATGCCCACGTCGTAGAGCGCGCGCTGGCCCGCCGTGGAGTCGCCATAGACATAGCCCACATAGGCCTGCTGCACCCGGGCGTAGTCCAGGCCGGCGTCGGCCAATGCGGCCCGCGTGGCCTCGGCGGCCATCTCGGGGTAGGGGCGGTGGGCGCCGGGCTTGGCGAAAGCGATCATGCCGACACCGGCAACGAGGACGTTCTGACTCATGGCAACTCCGTGACGTGCGGGACCCGGCCAGTTTAGCGCTCCAAAGCGAACGGGCCTGCATCGCTGCAGGCCCGTGGCAGATGGACGAGAGCGCAGGACTTACTCGGGCTTGATACCGGCCTTCTTCACCACCTCCGCCCAGGTGTCGTACTCGCGCTTCATGTAGGCCGCGAGTTCGGCCGGCGTGCTGGGGCTGGGGGACAGGCCCTTGAGTTCCAGTTCCTTGGTCACTTCAGGGTCCTTGAGGATCTTGACCAGCACCTGGTTGAGCTTGTCGATGACGGGCTTGGGGGTCTTGACCGGCACCACATAGGCGTACCAGTTCAGGGTCTCGAAGCCGGGGTAGCCCTGCTCGGCCACGGTGGGCACGTCGGGCATCAGCGGATCGCGCTTGACGCCGGTGGTGGCCAGGGCGCGCACCTTGCCGCTCTTGATGTGCGGGCCGGCCGTGGGCGGGGTGGACATGAAGGAGTCGACCTCGCCGCCGAGCAGGCCCAGCATGGCCGGACCGCCGCCGCGGTAGGCGACGTGGGTGATGTCGATGTCGGCACGCTGCTTCAGGAACTCACCGGCCAGGTGGCCCGCGCCGCCAATGCCCGGCGAGGCGTAGGTCAGCTTGCCGGGCTGTGACTTGGCGAGCTTGACGAAGTCGGCCAGGTTCTTCACGGGCAGATCGGGCTTGACGACCAGCACGTTGGAGAACACCACGGCCATGGTCACCGGCGCGAAATCCTGCAGCGGCTTGTACGGCAGTTTGCTGACCAGGTGCGGAGCCACGGTGAGCGACCCCACGCTGCCCAGCAGGATGGTGTGGCCATCGCCCTCGGCGCGGGCCACGAAGTCGGTGGCGATGTTGCCGCCGGCACCGGCCTTGTTTTCCACCACGACATTCGTCTTGAGCTCGTCGCCCAGATGCTTGGCAATGATGCGCGCCACGGTGTCGGTGGCGCCACCGGCGGCAAAGCCCACGACCATGGTGATGGGCTTGCTCGGGTAGTTCTGGGCCAGGGCCGGTGCCGCGGCGAGGATGGTGCCCAGGGCCAGGGCGAGGGTCTTGAATTTCATGGGGTCTCCTGAGTCGACAGCGCCTGCCGGAAGGCAAGCTGTGGGAAGCCCCGCAGTATAGGAACACGGCGCACGCCCAGGGCGCTGGTTATGACCGAGGGGCCATCGGAAAAAGTGATGGCCCCATAGGGCGGCCCGATCGCGCCCGGGGCGGCGCCTCAGGGATGGGCGGGCCAATCGAGCCGGCGCCCGCTCTCGAAGCGGCGGGGCTGGCCGTTCACGGGATCGGTGAAAGCCAGGGCACGCGCCAGCAGGCGCAGCGGCGCAGACCAGTCCTCCTGCGCATGGCCCGGGCCGTGCACGACCTCGGGGTAGAAGAGATCACCCACGATGGGCCGGCCCAGGGCGTTCAGGTGCACGCGCAGCTGGTGCATGCGGCCGCTGCGCGGGCGCAGGCGGTACAGGCCCAGCGCGCCGCGCACCTCGACGAGCTCGATCGCCGTCTCGCTGTTGGGTTCGCCTTCCACCTCACGCTGGCGGAAGAACTGTGCGTCTTCGGAGATGCGGCTGCGGTGCACCGCGGGCAGGGGCAGGTCAGGACGCAGCGGGGCGATGGCCTCGTAGACCTTCTCGACCTGCTGCTCGCGGAACAGGCGCTGGTAGGCGTCGCGATCCTGTGGGCGCACGCTGAACACCACGAGGCCCGCGGTCTCGCGGTCGATGCGGTGGATGGGGGTCAGCGTCTCGATGCCGGTGCGGCGCTTGAGGCGCACCAGCAAGGTCTGCTGCACATAGCGGCCCGTGGGCGTGACGGGCAGGAAATGCGGCTTGTCGGCGACCAGCAGGTGTTCGTCCTGGTGGACGATGGTCTCCTCGAAGGGGATGGCAGGCTCGGCTTCGAGCTCGCGGTAGTAGTAGACGCGTTGCCCCGGGGTGTAAAGGGCTTGCGGCAGCAGCGGGGTGCCTGTTTCGTCGAGCACGCGGCCCGCGCTCATGCGCTGTGCCCACTGCGCGGCGTTCACCGCAGGCAGGCGCTCGGCCAGGAAGTCGATGAGCCGCGGCCACGGGCCATGGGGCAGGGCCACACAGCTCGCGCTGACGCCGTCGCGCATGGGCGGACGGTGGCGGTGCGGGGGGCGGCTCATGCGCGACGGGCGCGTGACGTTCAGACGCGCTTGAAGACCAGGTCCCAGACGCCGTGGCCCAGGCGCAGGCCGCGCTTCTCGAACTTGGTCAATGGGCGGTACGCGGGCTTGGGCGCGTAGCCCACCGCCGTGTTCTTCAGCAGCGGCTCGGCGCCCAGCACCTCGAGCATCTGCTGGGCATAAGGTTCCCAGTCGGTGGCGCAGTGCAGGGTGCCGCCAGGCTTGAGGCGCGACGCGAGCTTGGCCACCAGCGGGGCCTGGATCAGGCGGCGCTTGTGGTGCTTGGTCTTGTGCCAGGGGTCCGGGAAAAAGATGTGCACACCGTCCAGGCTGCCCTCGGTCAGCATGTGGTCCAGCACCTCCACCGCGTCGTGCTGCAGGATGCGGATGTTCGTGAGCCCGCGTTCGCCGATGTGCTTGAGCAGGGCGCCCACACCGGGCTCATGCACTTCGCAGCCGAGGAAGTTGGTCTCGCGCATCAGGTCGGCGATGTGGGCCGTGGCGTCGCCCATGCCGAAACCGATCTCGAGGATCAGCGGACGACTTGCGGCTTCCGTCCCGAAGACGGCGACGCGGTCCAGCGGCGCGGCGCTGTAGGTCAGCACATAGCGCGGCCCGAGTTCTTCGAGCGCCTTGGCCTGGCCCGTGGTGGTGCGGCCGGCACGTTTGACGAAGCTCTTGATGGTCTTGGGAAACTCGACGCCCGGGGGCGGCAGGCGTCGCCGGTCTTTGGGCGTCGCGGGTGTGTCGACCGCAGGATCGGCGGCCAGGGGTTTGGAGGTATCGGTCACCCCCTGATTTTAGAGGGCCGGTCCCCAGCGTCCGGTCCACTGCTGCGTGGCCGCAGCCAGCCAGTCGCCCACGGTCTCGCCTTGCACCTGCAGGCCCAGCACGGCGGCGGCGGCATTCAGGGTCGCCAGCGGGTCGCGCGTGTCCAGCGCCTGCGCGCCGTTCTGCTTGCTGAGCTTCTCGCCGTTCGGGCCCAGCACCAGCGGGGTGTGCAGGTAGCGCGGCCGCGGCAGGCCCAGGGCGGATTGCAGCAGGATCTGGCGCGCAGTGTTGTCGGCCAGGTCCTCGCCGCGCACGATGTCGGTCACGCCCTGCACGCCATCGTCCACCACCACGGCCAGCTGGTAGGCGAACCAGCCGTCGGCGCGTCGGAGCACGAAGTCACCGACCTCGGCCTCCACATCCTGGGCCTGGGGGCCGAGGCGGCGGTCGTTCCACAGCAGGGTGCCGGGCAGCACCTGCAGGCGCCAGGCGCGCGCCGGCTTGCCGTGCAGGCCGCCGCGCTCGGGGCGACAGGTACCGGGGTAGACGAGTTCGCCATGCCGCGGCTTGTCCTGGCCCAGGCGCTGCAGCTCGGCCTCGATGTCCTTGCGGCTGCAGGCGCAGGCATAGGCCTGGCGGTATTCCACCAGCATGTCGAGCGCACGCTGGTAGAGCGCACTGCGGCGCGACTGGTAGATCGGCGCTTCGTCGGAGTTGAGACCGCAGTCGGCCAGCTGCTGCAGGAGGGTGCGGTCGGCGCCTTCCACGCAGCGCGGCACGTCCACGTCCTCGATGCGCACCAGCCAGCGGCCGCCATGCGCCCGCGCGTCGAGCCAGCTGGCCAGCGCGGCCACGAGCGAGCCCGCGTGCAGGGGGCCCGTGGGCGAGGGGGCGAAGCGACCGACGTAGGGCGGCATGCGGTCAGGGCGCAGGGCCAGGCCGGACGCGTTCAGAGCGCGGCCAGCGCCAGCTCCAGGCCCGAGATGAAGGCGTCTTCCACACGGTGGCCCAGGCACCAGTCGCCGCAGACACCGATGCGCGCGTGGGCGTGCCAGAGGTGGCTGGCACCCAGGGGGCGCACGGTCTGCGCGTAGCGCCAGCGGTGCACGGTCGCGTAGCTCGGTTCGGCGCGGATGCCGGTGACCTCGGCAAAGGCCTTGAGCAGCTTGCCCAGCACGCGTTCGGCATCGTCCTCCAGATGTTCCTGCGACCATTCCTTGCTGGCCTGCACGGTCCAGCGCTCGATGGGGCCGCGCTGCGGCTTGCTCGATTCACGCGCCACCCAGGCGATGCGGTGGTGCGTGCTGCGCGCCGCGTTCCATTGCGGGCCCAGCGTGTTCATGCCAGGTTGCATGGCCTGGGGGAAGGCGGCCATCAGCGTCCAGCAGGGCGCGGTCTCGACCTCGCCGATGCGCTGCGCGAGGTTCTCGACCAGCTGGGACGTGCGCAGCAGCTCGTGCGCCTGCTCGGCCGGCATGGCCAGCAGCACGGCGTCGAAACCGGAGTAGACGTGGTGCTCGCCGTCCACGCCCTCGGTGTGCAGCTGCCAGCGCTGGGCGTTGAGCGCGTCGCGCGCGATCTTCACCACCCGGGTCTCGCTCAGCATGCGGCCGGCGGCCTGCAGCGGCTCGGCCCAGCGCTTGACCAGGGCGTTCATGCCGGGCACCGCAACCCAGTGGGGCTCGCGCGCGGGCAGGGCCGCGGCCACGACCCGACCCAGGGGGTCGAGCACGCGCACGGCGTTGGCGCTCCAGGGGCGGCACAGGCCGGGCACGGTCTTGAGGGCCAGCTCGAAACGGGCGTCGCGCACCGTGAAGTACTGCGTGCCGTGGTCGAAGCTGCCGAACTCGGTGTGACGCGTGGACATGCGACCGCCGGCGCCCCGGCTCTTCTCCACCAGGGTGACCTGGTGCCCGGCCTGCACCAGGGTGCGGGCGCAGGCCACGCCGGCCATGCCGGCGCCGATCACGGCAAAGTGCTGGGGATGTTTCATCGGCTGGGTCTCCGTTTTTTGGGGCTGTTGGACTGCCACTGTACCGGACCGAGCAGTGCGTCCCGCGTGGTCGGGCTCTCCAGTTGCTGCAGCCACCACTGCAGGGCCCGGCCGGCGCTGCGGCCGCTGCCGCCGCGCCAGGCGTAGCTCACGCGCACCACGCGCTGCGGCCGCTCGGTCTTCTTGACGACCAGATGGCCGGCCTCGATGTGGGGCCGCGCCATGCATTCGGGCAGAAAGCCGCCGCCCAGGCCGCGCAGCTGCGCGTCGAGCTTGGCCTGCATGGTGGCCACGGTGAACACATCCTGTCCGGCCAACAGCCCGATGGTGAGGCCACCGCCGCGCTGCACGGTGTCGGCCACGGCCACGGCACGGTGGCGCAGCAGCACGTCGTCGCTCAGCGGCTCGGGCAAGGCGGCCAGCGGGTGGTGCGGGGCGACCGCGTAGACGAATTCCATGCTGCCCAGGGGCTTGCTCTGCACCCCGGCCAGGGTGCCGGAGTCCAGCACCACGCCGATGGCCAGATCGGCCTGGCCGCCGGTCAGCGTCTCCAGCGTGCCCGACAGCGTCTCCTCGCGCAGCTTGAGGCGGGTGGGCGCGCCCAGGGCGAAAAAGCTCTCGCACAGTTCCATGGCCGTGGTGCGGTGGATGATGCCGTCGAGCGTGACAGTGAACTGCGCTTCCCAACCCGTAGCCACGCGCTTGACGCGGTGGGCCACGGCGTCGATCTCGCTCAGCAGGCGCTGGCCTTCGCGCAGCAACTCGGCGCCGGCCGCGGTGAGCCGGGCCTGGCGCGAGCTGCGGTCGTAGAGCAGCACGTCGAGCGCGTCCTCGATCTGGCGCACCCGGTAGGTCAGGGCGCTGGGCACCAGGCCCAGGCCGCGTGCGGCCGCCGCGAAACTGCCGGCGTCCTCGATGGCCTGCAGCATCGCGAGGGCGTCGGGGGTCAGGACGTCACGTGCAGTTTGCATGGTGGATCGACTCTGTTTCAATTTATTTGAATCATGCCATCAAAGCGCGTGGATCGCAAAACGCGGGCCGGGGCCTAAAGTTCTCTCCATCGCAGGCACCGTGCCCGCGCCCAGAAGAAGGAGCCCCTCATGCTGACCCTACGCAAATCCCAGGACCGCGGCTATGCCGACCACGGCTGGCTCAAGTCCTTCCACAGCTTTTCCTTCGCCGGTTACTACGATCCCGAGCACATGGGCTGGGGCAATCTGCGCGTGATCAACGAGGACCGCATCGCCCCGGGAACGGGCTTTGGCACGCACGGCCACCGTGACATGGAGATCATCAGCTACGTGCTGTCGGGCGAACTGGCGCACAAAGACAGCATGGGCAACGGCAAGGCCATCCCGCCGGGCGACGTGCAGCGCATGAGCGCCGGCCGCGGTGTGATGCACAGCGAGTACAACCATGCGCCGCGGGACACGACGCATTTCCTGCAGATCTGGATCGAGCCCAATGTGCGCGGTATTCCGGCCAGCTATGAGCAGAAGAGCTTTGCCGATGCCGAGAAGCGTGGCCAGCTGCGCCTCGTGGCCTCGCCGGACGCGGCCCAGGGCTCGGTGACGATCCATGCCGATGCGCGTCTGTACGCCGGGCTGTTCAACGGCGCCGAGTCGACCGAACTGGCGCTGGATCCAACACGCAAGGCCTACGTGCACCTGGTGCGCGGGGAGCTGGAGGTGAACGGCCACAAGCTCAGCGGCGGTGACGCCGCGCTGCTGGCCGAGGAAGCCCGTATCGCGCTCAAGGCAGGGCGCGACGCGGAGGTGCTGGTCTTCGATCTCGCGGCCTGATCTTGTCTGTCACGTTACACAAGGAGTATTTCTCATGTTGGCCTCACTGCAAAACCCCCTGAGCCTCGCTGGTCGTCTGCTGATCGCCGCGCTCTTCCTGCCCGCGGGCATTTCCAAGATCACCGGCTTTGCCGGTACCGTGGGCTACATCGGTTCGGTCGGGCTGCCGTTGCCGGCCGTGGGCGCGGCGCTGGCCATTGCGGTCGAGGTGCTCGGTGGCCTGGCGCTGATCGTGGGCTACCAGACCCGCCTCGCCGCTCTGGCCCTGGCGCTGTTCACGCTGGCCGCGAGCTTCTTCTTCCACGCCTACTGGAGCGTGCCGGCCGAGCAGGCCTTCATGCAGCAGCTGCTGTTCTTCAAGAACATCGCCGTGGTCGGCGGCCTCTTCGTGCTGGCGGCCCATGGCGCGGGCGCCTGGAGCCTGGACGGCAAACGCAAGTAAGTTCCCCCGCGCCCTGACCCGGCGATCGGCCGGGTCGGGACGCAGTTTTTTCATCACCTCCGAGGAGTTCCCCATGGCACGTGTTGTTGTTGTTTTTCATTCCGGTTACGGTCATACCCAGCGCATGGCGCAAGCGGTGGCCGAAGGCGCCCAGGCGCAATTGCTCGCGATCGATGCCGAGGGCAACCTGCCCGAAGGCGGCTGGGAGACGCTGGCCGACGCCGACGCCATCATCATGGGCAGCCCGACCTATATGGGCAGCGTGAGCTGGCAGTTCAAGAAGTTCGCGGATGCGTCCAGCAAGCAGTGGTTCAGCCAGGCCTGGAAAGACAAGGTCATGGCAGGCTTCACCAACAGCGCCACCATGAACGGTGACAAGCACTCGACCCTGCATTACCTGATCACCCTGGCCATGCAGCACGGCGGCATCTGGGTGGGTACCGGCATGATGCCCAGCAATGCCAAGGCCTCCCAGCGCAATGACCTGAACTACGTCGGCTCCTCGGCGGGCGCCATGGCGGCGACGCCGTCGGATGCCAGCGTGGCCGAGATGCTGCCCGGCGATCTGGAGACCGCGAAGCAGTTCGGGCAGCGTGTGGCGGCGGTCACCGGCCGGATCCGCGGCTGATAAAGTCGGGTCATATCGGAGGGCCCTGCTTTGAACACCACCCTGCACACCCTGGCGGGCCATCAGAAGGATCTGGGTGGCGGCTTCATCGTGCGCAGGGTCTTGCCGGCCGCGACGCAACGCGCGGTCGGCCCCTTCATCTTCTTCGACCATTTCGGTCCCGTGACCGAGACGCCGGGTCGCGAACACGATGTGCGCGCGCATCCACACATCGGCCTGGCCACGGTCACCTACCTCTTCGAGGGCGCGCAGATGCACCGCGACAGCGTCGGTTCGCTGCAGCGCATCGAGCCCGGCGCCATCAACTGGATGACGGCGGGCCGCGGCATCGTCCACTCCGAGCGCAAGCCCGAGGACCTGCTGGATCAGCACTACGGTATCCACGGCCTGCAGCTCTGGGCCGCGCTGCCGCGTGCGCACGAGGAAGACGCACCGAGTTTCGTCCACACGCCGGCCCATGCGATTCCACAGCTGCAGGTGGGCGACGCCCGCGCGCGTCTGCTGATAGGCGAGGCCTGGGGCGCCCGTTCGCCGGTGGCGGTCTACATGCCCACGCTTTATCTCGACGTGCAGCTGCCCGCGGCAGGCGTGTTCGAGTTGCCGCCGCTGTACGCGGAGCGCGCAGTCTATGCGGTGGACCAGGATCTGCGGCTGGGCGATGCAGCCCTGTCCGCGCGCCAGATGGCCGTGCTGCCCGACGGGGAGACCGTGCGCATCACGGCCGGACCAGAGCCCGCCCGTCTGGTCGTGATCGGCGGCGCCCCGCTGGACGGCCCGCGCCACATGTGGTGGAACTTCGTTTCCAGCCGCAAGGAGCGCATCGTGCAGGCGGCCGCGGACTGGGAGGCCCAGCGCCTGGGCCAGGTGCCGGGCGAGACGGAATTCATACCGTTGCCGGAGCGGCGCTTCGTCCCCTGATCAGCCTCTGATCTTGAAGACGCTGACCATCTCGTTGAGGCGGTTGGCCTGATCACGCAGGCTGGCGGCGGCAGCGGCCGACTGCTCGACCAGGGCGGAGTTCTGCTGGGTCATCTGGTCGATGCCGGTGATGGAGTCGTTGACCCGTGCGATGCCCGAGGACTGTTCCACGGTGGCGGCGCTGATCTCGCCGATCAGATCGGTGACGCGCTGGACCTGGGCCACGATCTCGCCCATGGTCTGCCCGGCGTCGCTGACCAGGCGCGAGCCATTGTCGACCTGGCTCACGCTGTCGGAGATCAGGGCCTTGATCTCCTTGGCTGCCTCGGCGCTGCGACCCGCGAGGTTGCGCACCTCGCCCGCCACCACCGCGAAGCCGCGGCCCTGTTCTCCGGCGCGCGCCGCCTCGACCGCCGCGTTGAGGGCGAGGATGTTGGTCTGGAAGGCGATGC
>DNQP01000033.1:18446-22376 GCA_003500955.1 Curvibacter sp.
TCACGCCGATGATGTCGTTGATCTTCTGCGAGGCCTGCTGGATCCCGGTCATGGTACTCACCACCTGGCCGACGGCCTGGCCACCGCGGGCCGCCACCTCCGATGCGGTGGCCGAGAGCTGGGTGGCCTGGCGTGCGTTGTCGGCGCTGTGCTGCACGGTCTGGGTCAGGCTGCCCATGGCCGAGGCGGTCTGCTCCAGTGATCCGGCCTGCTGCTCGGTCCGCTGGCTCAGGTCCGCGTTACCCTGGGCAATCTCGGCGGACGCCGTGGCGATGGACTCGGCCGCGTTCTTGACGTTGCCGATGATGCCCATCAGCGACTGGTCGGCCTGACGCAGGTCCTGCATCAGGTCGGCGAATTCGTCGCGCGTCGAGGGCAAGGGTACCGTGCCCAGCTCGCCGGCGGCGATGGCACGGCCCGCCTGCTTGGCCTGCTGCATGGCGCCGGCGATGCCGAAGTACATGCCCATGTAGAGATATACCGAGAGCATCAGGCCCAGGCCCAGCACCAGGCCCAGCGCATTGCGCTTGAACGCGGCACTGCTCGCGCGCTGCACCAGCAGCTCGTCCATGGTTTTGCGGTTGGCCTCGACCAGCGCCCAGGCGGCATCGATGGTGGTCCGCGAGGCCTGTCCCACCTGCTGCTGGCTGACGCCGATGGCATCGGCGGAGGTGAAATTCTTGCGGATGAAGGCCGTGAACTCTTTCGAGCTGTCCTTGAGCTGGGAGAAGTTCTTGCTGAGCCGGCTTTCGACCTCGGTGTTGGCCTTCATGGCCTGGGACAGCATGATCTCCACGGTGCCAAAGGTGTCGTTGAGGCGTGCATCGGTGACTTCATAGAACACCTTGTCAGAGGGCTTGATGTCGCCACGCGAGACGTTGAGCGTGGCGTAGGCCGCCATGCGCACGGCGATGCCGGCGGTGCTCGGGGTGTTGTTGGCCAGCGGGTAACCGAGATAGAAGAGGTCCAGGTCAGGGTCCAGCGCCATGCGGGATTTGTTGCCCATGTCGCGCATGAAGGCGTAGAGCCGTCCGTACTCAGGGGCGTGCGCTGCGAAGGCCTTCTGTGCAAACTCGGCGTCCAGCGGCAGCGCCTCGACCTTTTTCTGCAGCTCGGCCCAGCCGTCCTGCAGGCCTTTGAGCTCCTTGCTCATGTCGAACCAGGGCATCGCTTGGGCCACACCGGCCTCGATGCGTTTGAGCACGGCGTTGACCGACCTGGCATTGTCCTGGAAGCGCTGGCGCACGGCGGCGTCACCGGGAGCGGCGGTGATGGCAATGTTGCGACTCTCGATCAGGACCTTGTTCCATTCGACCAGGTCCGCCATCAGCGCGACGGCGGCTCGCTCCGAGGCGATCATGGTGACACGCGATTGCAGCGTCGCGATTTCCGTGATGCCCATGTAGAGCAGCAGGGCCAGGGCCACGAGGCCGGAGAGGGCGAATTTGTAGCTGAAGCGCAAGCGCGCCATCAGGGCGGTGGCGGGCCCGAAGAAACCGTGCATGAAGGAGACTCCTGAAAAATCCAGACGAAAACAATGCCCTGCCAGCTTACATCGGCACAATCCCGGCGGCCTTGAGCGCTGGTGCTGAAGCGCAGCAAGGGATGCCGTTTGTGTGCTTTTTGCACACGGCGAGGGTCCGGCTCATGATCTTGGCAGGTAGTCGCCGCTGTCCAGGTCAAGCAGGGAGACCGGCTGGCGCAACAGGCCCGCGCGCTGCATCAGCGGGGACAGTTGCAGGGCGATGCGTTCCAAGGTGCTGTCGGTGTTGGCGAGGTAGCGCCGGTTGCCCAGGCGATCGGGCTGTTCCAGACCCCGCAGGGCTTCGAGCAGGGCCTCAGCGCTGAGCTGCAGGCGCGGCGCCATGCGGTAGGCCGCGTCCCAGGGGTTGCGCCGCTGGTAGTCCAGCGCCTGGAGGTAGCCCGCCAGCGCCGCGCGCAGGGTGTCGCCATGCACAGGCAGCGCGTCGCTGCGCACGGCCAGCACGTGGAACAGGGTGTCCGGCAACTGCCGTGTGTTCAGCGCCGGGTGGGCTCCCCGCGCCAGCAGGCGGCCCGCCACGGGTTCGTGCGTCACGAGCGCTTGGATGTCGTGGCGCTCCCAGGCCCGTTCATGCTGCGCGTAGGGCAGGCGCTCCACCTGCACGTCATCGGCCTTCAGGCCGGCCTGCTCCAGCGCCAGCTGCAGCATCAGGGTGCTCTGGCTGTTGGGATCGACGCCGACGCGTTGCCCGCGCAGCGCCGTGAGACCGCGCAGGCCGGGTTGCAGCAGCAGCATGTCCGCGCCGCGCGAGACATCCAGCACCAGCACGACCTGCAGGTTCAGCCCCTCGTCGCGCAACTGCAGCACTTCGCTCAGTGGCAGCAGGGCGCCGTCGGCACGTGACTCGCGCAGGCGCTGCACCGATTCCTGCAGGGTGGTGGTTTCCTGCAGCTGCAGCAGGGGCAGCGCCGGCAGGTAGCCCAGTTGCTGGGCAAGGAAGAAAAGTTCATGGCCGGGCCAGGGATGGCCCACGAGCCGCAGCGGCGCCGGGGGCGAGCAGCCGCCGCTGAGCCAGGGGCCGAGCACGCCCAGCAGCAGGACGCAGCGCCGGCGCAGGACGGTGACGGGCCCGGGGGCGTTGTGCGGGATGCGCGGCATGGTTGCGGAAGCTGCTTGGGGTGCTTGCATGGTATGCCGAAACAGGGCCGGGCTCCAGCCCCGCCAGGCCGGTGAAACGGAAATAAGTTACGGCAGACGAGCGGTGAGATCGTGGCCCAGGGCTTCCCGTTCGTCGAACACAAAGCAGTTGCCGCGATAGTGCGCGCCGCCGGTCTCCTCGAAATACTTGAGGATGCCGCCTTCGAGCTGGTAGACGTGATCGATGCCGGCTTCCTGCATGTAGATGGCCGCCTTCTCGCAGCGGATGCCGCCGGTGCAAAAGCTCACCACGGTCTTGCCGGCCAGCTCGTCCTTGTGGGCCATCAGGGCGGCCGGAAACTCGGAAAACTTGCCGATGCGCCAGTCGATGGCGCCCTCAAAGCTGCCGTGGTCGACCTCGAAGGCGTTGCGCGTGTCCAGCGTCACCACGGGACGGCCTTCGTCGTCATGGCCCTGGTCGAGCCAGCGTTTCACGGTGGTTGCAGGCACGGCCGGTGCGCGGCCGGCAGCGGGCCGGATCGTGGGATGGTTCATGCGGATGATCTCGCGCTTGACCTTGACCAGCATCTTGCGAAAGGGCTGGCGCTCCGACCAGCTTTCCTTGGGCGTCAGGTCCTGCAGGCGTGCGTCCTGCCGCAGTTCGGCCACGAAGCCGCGCACGGCCGCCTCCGTGCCCGCGAGGAAGAGGTTGATGCCTTCCTCGGCCAGCAGGATCGTGCCCCGGAGCGCCAGCGCGGTGGCCCGCGCGTGCAGCTGCTCGCGCAGGGCCGGTGCATCCGACAGGGGGACGAATTTGTAGGCGGAGATGTTGAGGATGGTCTGCACAGCAGGGATTTTAGGTTTGTGCGGGGGCCGGGCGGATGCCGGTTTGCAGGTATAAAGCCTGCAGGTGCCAGTGTGGCACCCGAGACCTTCCGTCTACGCGCATCCTTCAAGGAGATCGACCATGCAGTCAGGCAATCTGGTGTTGTACTGGCCGGACCTGGGCAACACCGTGTCCATCGCGGCCCTGGTGCTGGCGGTGGCCGTCTTTGTGTTCGGCCTCTTCAGCGGAGCGCGGGCCAACAAGGTACGGGTGCTGTTCGCCGTGGTCCTGGCCAGCCTGCTGGGCTGGCTCATCATGCCCCTGGCCCTGCAGGCGGCGGCGACCGTGCGCCTGAGCAGCACCGGCACCGGCCTGATGATCATGATCACGGTGATGCTGGTGTTCGTGGCCGTGCTGGCCACCAGCATCTACGAGATCATCACCGTCAGCATCTCGGATGTGGGCCTGGCTTCCAAGAAGTGAG
>DNQP01000120.1 GCA_003500955.1 Curvibacter sp.
CATGTTTGAGCGCAGCGAGTTTGCGTGCACCCCGCCCGGTCCGAGCAACGCAGTGTGCCCGGAGCGCAGCGGAGGGACGACGCACCCGGCTCGCCTTTTCTTTGGGTACCTTCTTTTGGCGAAGCAAAAGAAAGTACCTCGCCCGCCGGGGCGAGACCCGGCCTGCCACGAGAGCAAATTCGTCGACAGAGGGGCACGAGCTGCCCTCTTTACAATCAGCCCATCACGACCAGGATACAAAAACATGGCCCTCTACGAACTCGACGGACAAGCCCCCCAACTCGGCAAGAACGCCTGGGTCGCCGACAGCGCCCAAGTCATCGGCAAGGTGACCCTGGAAGAAAACGCCAACGTCTGGTTCGGCACCATCATCCGTGGCGACAGCGAGCACATCCACATCGGCAAGAACAGCAATGTGCAGGACGCCAGCGTGCTGCATGCCGACCCGGGCGTGCCGCTGACCCTGGGCGAGAACGTGTCCATCGGCCACCAGGTCATGCTGCACGGCTGCACCATCGGGGACGGTTCGCTGATCGGCATCGGCGCCATCGTGCTCAACCACGCCAAGATCGGCAAAAACTGCCTCGTGGGCGCGGGTGCGCTGGTGACCGAGGGCAAGGAGTTTCCGGACGGATCGATGATCCTGGGCAGCCCGGCCAAGGCTGTGAAGCAGCTCAGCCCCGAGCAGATCGCGGGCCTGCAGCGCATCGCCCGGCACTACGTCGAGAACGCCGAGCTGTTCCGCAAGGGCTTGAAGAAGATCGCCTGAGCCTCATCTGGTCGCATGTCCGAACTCCACAAATTCCTCTTCGAAGGCCTGCCCGTGCGCGGCATGGTCGTGCGCCTGACCGATGCCTGGACCGAGATCCTCAAGCGTCGTGCACAAAGCAGCTCCGGTCCCTATCCCGCGCCTGTGCAGGCTCTGCTGGGCGAGATGGCGGCGGCTGGGGCATTGATGCAGTCCAACATCAAGTTCGACGGCGCGCTCATCCTGCAGGTCTTTGGCGACGGACCGGTCAAGCTGGCCGTGGCCGAGGTGCAGTCCGACCTGAGCCTGCGGGCCACGGCCACGGTGCAGGGTGAGGTGCCCGCGGATGCGGGGCTGGCGGCCATGCTCAATGTACATGGCCAGGGGCGTTGCGCGGTGACGCTGGACCCGCAGGGGCGGCAGCCCGGGCAGCAGCCTTACCAGGGCGTGGTGCCCTTGTCCGATGCCGACGGCCAGGCCATGCAGAGCCTGGCCCAGGCCCTGCAGCTCTACATGCGCCAGAGCGAGCAGCTCGAGACCACGTTGGTGCTGGCGGCCGACGACCAGGTGGCCGCCGGCCTGTTGATCCAGCGCCTGCCCGTGCAGGGCATGGCCAATCTGGCGGGGCAAAACCCGGCCGAGGCGGAACTCTACGAGGCCGAGCAGTACGAGCACTACAACCGCATCGCCACCCTGGCGGCCAGCCTCAAGCGCGAGGAGCTGCTGACGCTGGATGTGGAGACCATCCTGCGCCGCCTGTTCTGGGAGGAAAAACTGCAACGCTTCGAGCCCCAGATGGGCGAGACCGGCCCCCGCTTCGCCTGCACCTGCAGCCGTGAACGTGTGAGCGGCATGATCCGTGGCCTGGGCGAAGTCGAGGCGCGGGAGATCCTGGCCGAGCGCGGCGTGATCCAGGTGGATTGCGAGTTCTGCGGTGCGGGCTACCGTTACGACGACATCGACGTGACGCAGCTCTTCACGCAGGCGGGCGACCGGCCACCTTCGAGCTCTTCAGTGCAGTAAACAGCTGGAACTCGCATTCGGGGTCGGCGCATTTTTCGCAGACTCCGGTCCAGCGCGGAGCCGGCCCGTCCTGTGGGTCGATGAGCCGCAGGGCGGCGCGCAGGCGCTCCCGCTCCTCTCTGCCGTAGACCACAGCAAAGGCCACACCCATGGCCGCCAGCTGCGCACGCAGCGCGGCATCGGCCGCCTGCTGCGCGGGCGTGGTGCCTGGCCGGTCCAGGCCCATGAGCAGCACGCGGTCGTAGCGGCCGGTCTGCAGCGTATCAGGGGAGGGGGCGTCGCTGACCTGCAGCGTGTCCACGTGGGAGGCGAGGGCGCTGACCAGCGCTGTCTTGCCGGTGGCCGGGGCGCCGAGGATGGCAATCCTCATGCAATGGTCACTTGGCGATCTGCACGTAGATCTCGTTGGGCTTGACCATGCCCAGCTCCAGCCGCGCCTTCTCTTCCACCATGTCCAGGCCTTCCTTGAGGTCCTGCACCTCGGCGGCCAGGCGATCGTTGGCCTGCTGGGCCTGGGCGTTCTTCTGGCGCTGCACGTCCAGCTCGGTGGCCAGGCTGGCCACCTTGGGCACGCTGCCCCGACCGAACCACAGCTGCGCGTGGAGTACCACGAGCAGGGTGATGAGGACGGCCGGGACGAAGCGAGAACCCATGATCTACACTTCTGCGGCTGGTTTCGCCGCCGGGCCGCCCCAAGGCGAAACGCGGCCCCCTTGGGGGGTTGAGGCCCGCGGCTCCGAGTCTGCCTGCGCAGGCTCGGACGGGCCGAAGAGCCAAAGCCTCCGGCGAGGCCCCACAGGGAGCCACACGCAGTGGGCGACCGTGGGGGCCATTTACTTCAGGTTGTAGAAGGCCGCGCGGCCGGGGTACTGGGCGATGTCACCCAGGTCTTCCTCGATGCGCAGCAGCTGGTTGTACTTGGCCATGCGGTCCGAGCGGCTCAGCGAACCGGTCTTGATCTGGCCGGCATTGGTGGCCACGGCGATGTCCGCGATGGTGGCGTCCTCAGTCTCACCGGAGCGGTGACTGATTACAGCGGTGTATTTGTTGCAGTGCGCGAGTTCCACCGCGTCTAGCGTCTCGGTGAGTGAGCCGATCTGGTTCACCTTCACGAGG
>DNQP01000149.1 GCA_003500955.1 Curvibacter sp.
TGGAAGGCCGCATGACGGTCTGCAACATGGCCATCGAAGGCGGCGCACGTGCCGGCCTGGTGGCCGTGGACGAAAAGACCATCGAGTACGTCCGTGGCCGCCCGCTGGCCCCCACGGGCGTGGAGTGGGAGCAGGCCGTGGCCTACTGGAAGACCCTGCACTCGGACCCGGATGCGAAATTCGACACCGTGGTCGAGCTGGACGCCGCGGCCATCCTGCCGCAGGTGACCTGGGGCACCTCGCCCGAGATGGTGCTGGGCATCGATGGCCGTGTGCCCGATCCCGACAAGGAAAAGGACGCCAACAAACGCGGGGCCATCGAGCGCGCCCTCAGCTACATGGGCCTGGAGCCCGGCAAGCCGCTGGCAGACATCACCATCGACAAGGTCTTCATCGGCTCCTGCACCAACAGCCGCATCGAGGACATGCGCGAGGCCGCCGCTGTGGTGAAGAAGCTGGGCCAGCGGGTCTCCAGGAACGTCAAGCTCGCCCTCGTGGTCCCCGGCTCGGGCCAGGTCAAGGAACAGGCCGAGCGCGAAGGCCTGGATCAGATCTTCAAGGCCGCGGGGTTCGAGTGGCGTGAACCCGGCTGCTCCATGTGCCTGGCCATGAACGCCGACCGGCTGGAGCCGGGCGAGCGCTGCGCCTCCACCAGCAACCGCAACTTCGAAGGCCGCCAGGGCGCGGGCGGCCGCACCCACCTGGTCAGCCCGGCCATGGCTGCCGCCGCGGCCATCAACGGCCACTTCGTCGACATCCGCAAATACGCCTGAGGTACGCCATGCAGAAGTTCACCATCCACCAAGGCCTCGTGGCCCCCATGGACCGCGAGAACGTCGACACCGACGCCATCATCCCCAAGCAGTTCCTCAAGTCCATCCGCAAGACGGGCTTCGGCCCCAATCTCTTCGACGAATGGCGCTACCTGGATCCTGGCTATCCGGGCCAGGATCCCAAGAGCCGCAAGCCCAACCCGGACTTCGTGCTCAACCAGCCGCGCTATGCCGGCGCTTCCGTGCTGCTGGCGCGCAAGAACTTCGGCTGCGGCTCCTCGCGCGAGCATGCGCCTTGGGCCATCGACCAGTACGGCTTTCGCGCCATCATCGCGCCGAGCTTTGCCGACATCTTCTTCAACAACTGCTTCAAGAACGGCCTGCTGCCCATCGTGCTGCCTGAGGCCACCGTCGCGAAGCTCTTCGACGAATGCATGGCCTTCCCCGGCTACAGCCTGACCGTGGACCTGGAGCGCCAGGTCATCGTCAAGCCGCAGGGCGAGGAGATTCCCTTCGACGTGCAACCCTTCCGCAAGTACTGCCTGCTCAACGGCTACGACGACATCGGCCTGACCCTGCGCCACAAGGACAAGATCGCCGCCTTTGAAGCGGAGCGCCTGGCCAAGAAACCCTGGCTCGCCCATACGATGGTCGGCTGATCACTCTCAATTTGATAGCAAAGAGACAACATGAAAATCGCAGTTCTGCCGGGTGACGGCATCGGTACCGAAATCGTGGCCGAGGCCATCAAGGTTCTCAAGGCCCTGGACCTGAAGTTCGAGATGGAAATCGCCCCCGTGGGCGGCGCGGCCTACGAAGCCGCGGGCCACCCGCTGCCCGAGTCCACGCTGAACCTCGCCAAGTCCGCCGACGCCATCCTCTTCGGCGCCGTGGGCGACTGGAAGTACGACAAGCTCGAGCGCGCCCTGCGTCCCGAGCAGGCGATCCTGGGCCTGCGCAAGCACCTCGGCCTCTACGCCAACTTCCGCCCCGCCATCTGCTACGAACAGCTGACCCACGCCTCCAGCCTCAAGCCCGAGCTCGTGGCCGGTCTGGACATCCTGATCGTGCGTGAACTCACGGGCGACATCTACTTTGGCCAGCCGCGCGGCCGCCGCGTGGCCGTCGACGGCCATTTCCCCGGCGCCGAGGAAGCGTTCGACACCATGCGCTACAGCAAGCCGGAAATCGAGCGCATCGCCCATACCGCCTTCCAGGCCGCGCGCAAGCGCAACAAGAAGGTCACCAGCGTGGACAAGGCCAATGTGCTCGAGACCTTCCAGTTCTGGAAGGACGTGGTCACCGAGGTGCACGCCCAGTACCCGGACGTGAAACTGGAGCACATGTACGTGGACAACGCGGCCATGCAGCTGGTCAAGGCGCCCAAGAGCTTCGACGTGATCGTTACCGGCAATATGTTCGGCGACATCCTCAGC
Organism: Curvibacter sp.; assembly: GCA_003500955.1. Classification (GTDB taxonomy): domain Bacteria; phylum Pseudomonadota; class Gammaproteobacteria; order Burkholderiales; family Burkholderiaceae_C; genus Hylemonella. The sequence continues at coordinate 2,210 of DNQP01000149.1, forward strand.
GACGAGGCCTCCATGCTGACCGGCTCCATCGGCATGCTGCCCTCGGCCAGCCTGAACAGCAAGAACCAGGGCCTGTACGAACCCAGCCACGGCAGCGCGCCCGACATCGCCGGCAAGGGCGTGGCCAACCCCCTGGCCACCATCCTCTCGGCCGCCATGATGCTGCGCTTCAGCCTGAACCAGGAAGCCGCCGCCCAGCGCATCGAAGCCGCCGTGCAGAAGGTGCTGAGCCAGGGCCTGCGTACACCCGACATCTGGAGCGAGGGCACAACCAAGGTCGGCACCGTGCAGATGGGCGACGCGGTGCTCAAGGCGCTGGGCTGATCAGCCGGCCGTCAGCGCTCACGCACCAGATCAAGGGCAGCCAGAAGGCTGCCCTTTTTTCTTTCGGCAGCCCATCCGCTACAATCTGGCCCATGTTTGCCGCCTGCCCGTTCCCCCTGAACACCGCCTCTGCCACCCTGGCAGGCGTGGCCGCGCGCGCAACAAGCAAAACCACGACCATTAAGGGCTGATCCAGCCTGGTTCGTCGTGCGCCCTTCCCGGCCAGACGAGCCGGGGCAGACAGTCAGCGAGCACTGTTTTAGATACTGAAAGGGCATCAGATGAGCAAGGTAGGTAATGTCGTCGGCCTCGTCGGCTGGCGCGGCATGGTGGGTTCGGTCCTTCTGGACCGCATGCAGGCCGAAGGCGACTTCGCACTGATCGAGCCCGTGTTCTTCTCCACCTCCAACGCCGGCGGCAAGGCCCCCGCGCTGGCGAAGAACGAAACAACGCTCAAGGACGCCAATAGCATCGAGGACCTCAAGAAGTGCGACATCGTCCTGACCTGCCAGGGGGGTGACTACACCAAAGAGGTGTACCCCAAGCTGCGCGCCGCCGGCTGGAAGGGCCACTGGATCGACGCCGCCTCCGCCCTGCGCATGGCCGACGATGCCGTCATCATCCTGGACCCGGTGAACCGCCATGTGATCGACCAGGCCCTGGCCCAGGGCGGCCGCAACTGGATCGGCGGCAACTGCACGGTGAGCCTGATGCTCATGGCCATGGGCGGTCTGTTCAAGGCCGGACTGGTCGAGTGGGTCAGCGCCATGACCTACCAGGCCGCCTCGGGCGCGGGCGCACAGAACATGCGCGAGCTGCTGAGCCAGATGGGCGCCCTGCACGATGCCGTCAAGGCCGAGCTGGCTGACCCGGCCTCGGCCATCCTGGACATCGACCGCAAGGTGGCCGCCACCATGCGGAACGCCAGCTTCCCCACCAAGAACTTCCGCAACACGGCCCTGGCCGGCAGCCTGATCCCCTGGATCGACGTGCCCGTCGAGCATGGCCAGAGCAAGGAAGAATGGAAGGGCGGCGCCGAGTGCAACAAGATCCTGGGCAACCCGGCCTTCCGCAGCGCGGGGAGCATCCCGATCGACGGCCTGTGCGTGCGCATCGGCGCCATGCGTTGCCACTCGCAGGGCCTGACCGTCAAACTCAAGAAGAACGTACCCCTGGCGGAGATCGAGGGCCTGCTGGCCGGTGCGAACGACTGGGTGAAAGTGGTCCCCAACCAGCGCGAGATCACCGAGCGTGAGCTGACCCCGGCTGCCGTCACGGGCACGCTGACCGTACCGGTCGGCCGCCTGCACAAGCTGGCCATGGGCGAGGAGTACTTGGGCGCCTTCACAGTGGGCGACCAGCTGCTGTGGGGTGCGGCCGAGCCGCTGCGCCGCATGCTGCGCATCCTGCTGCAGGGCTGATACCCCTGGCCCTTTATATTCGTTGCCCCTTAACAACAGATACGGATGGATAGCGGGCCGCCCGGCTTAGGTCGGGAAGGTTAAGCGCTTTCTCAGCTTGTCAGGCTAACGTCTTGATGTTAAGGTACTTTTCTAGTTTCAAGGGTCATGTTCGGCGAGCTGCCGACCATGGCTGATTTCGCTATTTGTCGCCCGATCATCGGAGGCCCCTAAATTGATTTCCAAGTCAACACGCTGGCAAAGAACCGCCTTGGCCCTGGCCTCTGCCTCGGTTCTCGGTTTGTGGGGGTCAGGGGCGCACGCGCTCTCGCTGGGGCGGCTGAACGTCCAATCGGCGCTGGGTGAGCCACTGCGCGCCGAGATCGAGATCCTCGAGATCAATGAAGAGGAAGCGTCCTCGCTGCGGCCGGGCGTCGCCCTGCCGGATTCCTTCCGGGCGAGCGGCATGGAGTACAGCCAAGCCCTCAACGGCCTGCAGATCAGCCTGCAGCGCCGGCCCAATGGCCAGCGCTACCTGCGGCTGAGCAATGCCCGACCCGTCAACGAACCCTATGTGGACCTGATCCTCGAAGCCAGCTGGTCCTCGGGGCGCGTGGTGCGTGACTACACCATGCTCTTTGATCCACCCACGCTCAACGGCAGCCAGGCCGTGGCACCGCAGGCGCCCCAGGTGAGCTCGGTCCCGGTTCGCATCACCCCGCCTCCCGCACCTGCGGCAGAAGCGCCTGCAGCGGCCCCGGTTGCAGCGCCCGCGTCCCCCGCACCGGTCGAGCCGGCTCCGACCGCAGCCGCCCCGGCCCCGGCAGAACCCGCCCCCAGTCCGGCCCCTGTCGCCGCAAGCAGCCCGGCACCCACACCCGCTGCTGCCGCCCCCGCACCGAGCAGCCCGCCGGCTCCGGCGGTGGCCGGACGCTCCAGCGTCGCTGTCAAGAGCGGCGACACCGCCGGCAAGCTGGCCCTGGCGCAGAAGCCGGCCGACGTGTCACTGGATCAGATGCTGGTCGCCATGCTGCGCGCCAACCCCGAGGCCTTCGTCGCCGGCAATGTCAACCGCCTGCGCAAGGGCGCCGTGCTGGACATGCCCGGCAGCGAGGAGGCCCAGGCCACATCGGCCGAGGAGGCCCGGCAGATCATCGTCGCCCAGAGCAAGGACTTCAACGAATACCGTCGCGGTCTGGCCGCGAGCGCGCCAGCCAGCCCCGAGGCCTTGGCTGATCGCAAGAGCAGCGGCAGCGTGCAGCCCCAGGTCGAGGAAAAGAAGGCCGCTGCGCCCACGCCCGACAAGCTGACCCTGTCCAAGGGCGCGGTGCAGCCCCAAGCGGCCGATCAGCTGGCCCAGGAGCGCAACGCCAAGGAAGCCGCCGCCAAAACCGAGGCCCTGTCCAAGAACGTCGCCGAGCTCGAAAAACTGAGCAAGGCGGCCACACCGGCCCCCAAGCCGACCCCCGAGGCC
>DNQP01000028.1:0-4807 GCA_003500955.1 Curvibacter sp.
GTCCTGCTGCGCGGTCTGAGCCGGGAGACGGGCCACTGGGGCGGTTTTGTCGAGGCCTTCGCGCAGGCCCTGCCGCAGGCGCGGGTGCTGGCGCTGGACCTGCCCGGCAATGGCCAGCTGCATGACCAGCCCAGTCCCTGCGATATCGCAGGCATGGTGGCCTGCTGCCGCGCTGAACTGGCGCGGCGCGGGGTGACCGGGCCCGTGCACCTGCTGGCCATGTCGCTGGGGGCCATGGTGGCCGCGCAATGGGCCCAGCAGGCGCCCACCGAGGTTGCGGGCTGTGTGCTGATCAACACCAGCTTTCGGCCCTACAGCCCCTTCTACCACCGGCTGCGGCCGCGCAACTACGGCACCTTGCTGCGCCTGGCGCTGGGGCGGGCCACGGCGCTGCAATGGGAGCAGGCCATCCTCGCCATGACGAGCCGTCGCGCCGATGAACTGGCGGCGGTCCTGCCCGGCTGGATTGCCTTGCGTGCGCAGCGCCCGGTGCGCGTGGGCAATGTGCTGCGTCAGCTGCTGGCCGCGGCACGCTACCGGGCCGGTGCACAGCCGCCGGCCTGTCCCGTGCTGCTGCTGGCCAGCGTACAGGATGGCCTGGTGGACGTGCGCTGCTCACGCGCGGTCGCGCAGCACTGGGGCTGCCCGCTGCATCTGCATCCCGCGGCTGGGCACGACCTGCCACTGGACGACCCGGCCTGGGTCATCGCCCGGGTGCAGCACTGGGCTGAGGAGCGGGCGCCCGAGGTGGGGCGTGCCGCGGTCTGATGCCGCTTGTTAAAGTTCACGGATCGTACAAACTCGACCCAGCCCATGAGCCTGCAGTCCGTCCGCGAATTCTTTGTGTCCCGCCAGCTGGATATCCCCATCATCGAGCTGGAGGTCAGCACCGCGACCGTCGCACTGGCGGCGCAGGCGCACGGCGTGCCGCCCGGGCGCATTGCCAAGACCCTGGCGTTCCGCCTGGGTGAGGGGCGTGTGGTGCTGCTGGTCTGCGCGGGGGACATGCGCATCGACAACCGCAAGTTCAAGGAAGCCTTCGGTCGCGGGCGCATGCTGCCGCCCGAGGAGGTGGCCGAGCTGACGGGCCATCCCGTGGGCGGGGTCTGCCCCTTCGGTTTGGCGCAGCCGCTGACGGTTTACCTGGACATTGCCCTGCAGCAGTACGACGAAGTGCTGCCCGCGGCCGGCAGCACGACGAGCGCGGTGCGCCTGTCGCCCGCCCGCCTGGCAGAGCTCACGGACGGGCAGTGGGTCGATGCCTGCCAGCCGGCCGGCTGAGCCCGCTCAGGGCCGGCGTGCGACGATGCGCTGGCCCTCGGCGCCGATGAGCTGCAGCGTGCCGTCGTCCGCGATGTCGAAACGCTGCACGGCTTCGAGCTGGCGCAGGTAGCGGCTCTCCACGTCCATGAGGGCGGGTGCGCAGGCCATGCGCGTGGCGGCGCCCGGGCCGATGCGCAGGCCTTCGCCGCTGAGCGTGTAGCTGCTGGTGTAGCGGTTGCACCCCGCACGGCCGCTGACCCGGCCACGGGCATCGAATTGCAGCGTGAGCCGCGCGTCCGCCGGCAGGCCGCCGGCCAGTGCGCTGATCTGCCACTCGCCCTGCAGCAGGGCGGCGGGCTCGCCGCCGCAGCCGGCGTAGCGGCGTTCGTCGAGGCGCACCAGGACCTCATAGGGATGCGGCATGCCGCTCATGCTGTCGCGACACACACGGGCCTTGGTCCAGACTTCGATGATCTTGCCCTCGTGCATGCCGGCCAGGCGCGCGCCGCTGGCGCTGGGTTGCGGACGCATCTGGGCGGTGAAGGTCTGACCGCCGACCTGCCACTGCAGCTGGTCGCCGCTGAGCTGCAGGGACCACGCGGGTTCCTGGCCGCGGGCACGCAGCGGCGGTTCACCTTCACCCGGCGTGGCGGCCACGGGTGCGCTCGTCTGGGCGCAGCCGCCCAGCAGGCTGGCGATCAGCCATGCACCGCCGAGGTGCCATCGCGTTGTTCTGCGGCAGACGGGTTCAAACATGGGGCTTTTCCTGATCAAAAGTGAGGCATGCATCACAAGATGATATTCATTCCGGCGCGCGTGAGTCGATAGACAGAGATGGGGTCGTGACGTCGCACGCTGGACAACGATGGTCCAGCGCCCGCATGAACAGGGAGGCTGGTATGAGGTCTGCTGCAGGATTTGTAGCAAATGCGCTTCATGTCCATGGACAGCGCGCGTGGCGTGCATGGTTTCATGCCCTAGAATCAGCAGCGTCTGCGGCCACCTGAACAGGCGGGGCGCAGATGCCTAGACTCATGAAGCCATCCGACACCGAACTGATTGATATCGCCGATTTGCGCATCGGGCTCTACGTCGAGCTCGATCTGGGCTGGATGTCCCATCCCTTTCCCACCGGCAGTTTCAAGATCAGCACGCTCAAGCAGATCGAGGTGATCCGTAGCCTGGGCCTCAAGCAGGTCCGCTGGGTGCCGGCCAAGAGCGATTTGCCGCTGGACGATGCGGGCGAGAGCCGCCCGGTGCCCGATGCGCAGGCGGTGGCGCGGGCGCAGGCGCATGAGCGCGAGGCGCGCCGCCAGCGTGCCGCGCTGATCGAGGCGCAGCAGAGAAGCCTCAAGCTCTGCGAGCAACGCTTTGGTGCGGCCCAGCAGTTGTACCGCCAGGTCCAGGAGAACGTGCTGGAGCAGCCGCAGGCGGTCCGCAACCGTTGTATGGAGATGGTCAACCGCTACATGCAGGAGATGAACTGCGACGGCGAATCGGCCATCCGTCTGCTCTCCGAAGGCGTAGGCGAGCGTGCCGCCATGCATCCCGTCAACGTCACCGTGATGTGCCTGCTGCTGGGCAAGGCCATGAACCTGGGCGGTCAGGATCTGGTGGACCTGGGCATGGCCGCCTTCCTGCACGACGTGGGCAAGCTGCAGCTGCCGCAGCGCGTGCGCTGGTTCGAGGACGGCTTCTCGATCGAGGAGTTCAAGCAGTACCAGGAGCACGTGGCCAAGAGCGTGGCCATCGGCAACCGCATGGGGCTCAGCGAGGGGGCGCTGATGGCGATTGCCCAGCACCACGAGATGATGGACGGCAGCGGCTTTCCGATGAAGCCGCCGGCCAGCGAGCTGAGCCTGGCTGCCCGCATCCTGGCCCTGGTCAACCGCTACGACAACCTGTGCAATCCGGTGCGCCTGGTGACGGCGCTGACCCCGCACGAGGCTTTGTCTCTGCTCTTTGCCCAGCACAAGGCGCGCTTCGACAATCTGGTGCTCAGCGCCTTCATCCGCATGATGGGGGTGTACCCGCCGGGGTCGGTGGTGCAGCTCATCGACGGGCGCTACGCGCTGGTGGTCTCGGTGAACTCGGTGCGCCCGCTCAAGCCGCGCGTCATCGTGCACGAGCCCTCGGTGCCCAAGCACGAGGCCTTGATCCTCGATCTGGAGAGCCAGCCGCACATCGGCATACGTCGCAGCCTCAAGCCGGCCAGCCTGCCGGCCGATGCGCTCGAGTACCTGGGGCCGCGCCAGCGCATCGCCTACTACTTCGAGAACTCGGGGCCTGCACCGCTGGAAGACGCCTGAGTCACCCCCGCAAAGAAAAAAGCCGCTGCATCACAGCGGCTTTTTCGTCTCTACCCACGCCGGGCGGGCAGGGCGATCAGATGGCCTTGGCGGCGCGCAGCTCGTCGAGCTGGGCCTTGCTGTAGCCCATCTGCATCAGCACCTCGTCGGTGTGCTCGCCCAGCAGCGGCGAACGCGTGACCTCGGTCGGGCTGTCGGAAAGCTTGATGGGGTTGCCCACGCTGAGGTACTTGCCGCGCACGGGGTGGTCGACTTCCACGATGGTGCCGGTGGCGCGCAGCGACTGGTCTTCGGCGATCTCCTTCATGGACAGGATGGGGCCGCAGGGGATGTCGAACTCGTTGAGGATGTCCATGGCCTCGAACTTGGTCTTGGTCTTGGTCCACTCCTCGATGCGCGCGAAGATCATCTTCTGGTGCGGCAGGCGGGCCGCCGGCGTGGCGAAGTGCGGGTTGGTGATCCAGTCTTCCTCGCCGATCACCTTGCAGATCGCCGGCCAGGCGTTGGACTGCGTGATGAAGTAGATGTAGGCGTTGGGGTCCTTCTGCCAGCCTTTGCACTTGAGCACGGCGCCCGGTTGACCGCCGCCCGAGGCGTTGCCCGCGCGCGGCACGGCCTCGCCGAACTCGATCTCGGGGTACTGCGGGTACTCCTTGAGCACGCCCGTGCGCTCCAGGCGTTGCTGGTCGCGCAGCTTGACGCGACAGAGGTTGAGCACGGCGTCCTGCATGGCGGCCAGCACCTTCTGCCCGCGGCCGGTCTTCTCGCGCTGGAACAGGGCGGTGACGATGCCCAGGGCCAGGTGCAGGCCAGTCCCACTGTCGCCGATCTGTGCGCCGGTGACCATGGGCACGCCATCGGGCTCGCCGGTGGTGGAGGCGGCGCCGCCCGTGCACTGGGCGACGTTCTCATAGACCTTGCAATCCACGTAAGGGCCGGGACCGAAGCCCTTGACCGAGGCCAGGATGATGCGCGGGTTGATCTCCTGGATCTTCTCCCAGGGAAAGCCCATGCGGTCCAGCGCGCCCGGGGCGAAGTTCTCGACCATGACGTCGCACTGCTTGATCAGATTGACCAGCACTTCCTTGCCCTTGGGGTTCTTGGTATCCAGGGTGATGGAGCGCTTGTTGTGGTTGAGCATGGTGAAGTACAGGCTGTCAGCGCCATCCACGTCGCGCAGCTGCGCACGCGTGGCGTCGCCTTCGCCGGCCTTTTCCACCTTGATCACGTCCGCG
>DNQP01000028.1:5107-5447 GCA_003500955.1 Curvibacter sp.
TTTCCACCTTGATCACGTCCGCGCCGAACCAGGCGAGCAGCTGCGTGCAGGTCGGGCCCGACTGCACATGCGTGAAGTCGAGGATGCGGATGCCTTCGAGGGCCTTGGTCATGAGTGAACTCCTATGATGCTAAATAATAAAAAATTCTTATGAATAGTAAGACCGGGTCTTCTATATGACTTGAGCATTATAGGGGCTTCATCTGCCCCAAACCATCGTCGTTTTTTATGCGCTTCGCGATCTGCACTGATACGTACCACGATAGGCATGCTGAATCACTTATGCAAGTTCGGCGCGAGCGGTAGGCAGCAAAAAAAAACGGCGCCCGAAGGCGCCGTT
>DNQP01000028.1:5621-10349 GCA_003500955.1 Curvibacter sp.
TCATTATAGGGGCTTCATGCGACTCAAACCATCGTCGTTTTTTATGCACTTCGCGGTCTGCACCGATACGTAGCACGATAGGTATGCTGAATCATTTACGCAAGTGCGGATGCACGAAGCCGTGCAAGAAAAACGGCGCCCGAAGGCGCCGTTTTCAGGGTCGGATCATGACGATCAGACGGCCTTGTTGCTGTGCATGGCCGCGATCTGGTCCTTGCTGTAACCCAGCTCGGCGAGCACCTCGTCGGTGTGCTGGCCCAGCAGCGGCGAAGCGGTGACTTCGGGCTTGAGGTCGGAGAACTTGATCGGGCTGCCCACGGTGTAGTAGCTGCCACGCACGGGGTGCGGCACTTCCACGATGGAACCGCTCTTGCGCAGCGACTCGTCCACCAGCAGTTCCTTCATCGACAGCACCGGAGCGCAGGGGATGTCGAACTTGCGGAAGATGTCGACAGCCTCGTACTTGGTCTTGTCCTTGATGAAGTCCTCGATCGTGGCGAAGATCTTCTCGATGTGCGGCTGGCGGGCCTTGGCGGTGGTGTAGGCCGGGTCGGTCTTCCACTCGGGCTTGCCCAGCGCGTCGCAGATCGGCTCCCAGGCGTGGCCCTGGATGGTGAAGTAGATGTAGGCGTTGGGATCGGTCTCCCAGCCCTTGCACTTCAGGATCCAGCCCGGCTGACCGCCGCCGCCGGCGTTGCCGCCGCGCGGGGTGACCTTGTCCTTGAAGTACTCCATCTCGTGCGGGTACTGGGGATACTCTTCCAGGTAGCCGACCTTCTCCAGGCGCTGCTGGTCGCGCATCTTCACGCGGCACAGGTTGAGCACGGCGTCCTGCATGGACACGGCGACCTTCTGGCCCTTGCCGGTCTGCTGGCGGCCGATGATGGCGGTCAGGATGCCGATGGCCAGGTGCATGCCGGTGTTGGAGTCACCCAGGGCAGCCGCGGAGATCGTCGGGGCCGAGTTCCCGCCCTTCCACCAGCCGGTGGTCGAGGCGGCGCCGCCGGCGCACTGGGCCACGTTTTCGTAGACCTTGAGGTCTTCGTAGTGGTGGCCTTCGCTGAAGCCCTTGACGGACGCCAGGATCATGCCGGGGTTGAGCTTCTGGATGTACTCCCAGGTGAAGCCCATGCGGTCCAGCGCGCCGGGGCCGAAGTTCTCGACCATGACGTCGGACTTCTTGATCAGCTTCTCCAGCACTTCCTTGCCTTCCTTGGTCTTGGTGTCCAGGGTCAGGGAGCGCTTGTTGCTGTTGAGCATGGTGAAGTACAGCGCGTCGGCATCGGGGATGTCGCGCAGCTGGCTGCGGGTCACGTCGCCGGCGCCGGGGCGCTCGACCTTGATCACGTCAGCGCCGAACCAGGCCAGCAGCTGGGTGCAGGCGGGACCGGCTTGCACGTGCGTGAAGTCGATGATCTTGATGCCCTTGAGGGGTTTGTTTCCAGACATGGTTTTTCTCCTTGGTGAAATGAGTCTTGTGGACTTACTTTTTGATCGCGGCTGCGGGGTTCAGGCTCGTGATACGACCGCTTTCGGTGCCGGCCGTCTCGTCGATGATGGCATTGATCAGGGTGGGCTTGCCGGACTTGAGGGCTTCCTCGATGCCCTTGCGCAGCTCGGCCGTGGTCTGGGCATAGACGCCCACGCCACCGAAGGCTTCCATGAGCTTCTCGTAGCGCGAGTCCTTCACGAACACGGTCGGGGCCACGTCCTTGCCGCCGGTGGGGTTCACGTCGGTACCGCGGTACACGCCGTTGTTGTTGAAGATCACCACGCAGACGGGCAGGTTGTAGCGGGCGATGGTCTCGACTTCCATGCCCGAGAAACCGAAGGCGCTGTCACCGCAGATGGCGACCACGCGCTGGTTGGTCTCGACGGCGGCCGCCACGGCGAAGCCCATGCCGATGCCCATCACACCCCAGGTGCCCACGTCCAGGCGCTTGCGCGGCTTGTACATGTCGACGATGGAGCGGGTGAAGTCCAGCGCGTTGGCGCCTTCGTTGACCATCACGGTGTCGGGGTGGGCCTTAAAGATGTCGCGCACCACGTTGAGGGCGCTGTGGAAGTTCATCGGCTTCGGATCCTTGGCCAGGGTCTCGGCCATCTTGGCGATGTTCTTCGTCTTCTTGTCGTTGATGGCGTTGAGCCATTCAGCCGAGGGCTTGGCCCAGTTGTTGCCGATGCCGGCCAGCAGGGCGGCCACGCTGGAGCCGATGTCGCCGGCGATGGGCGCGTCGATGCGCACGTTGCTGTCGAATTCGGTGGAAGCGATGTCGATCTGGATGAACTTCTGGCCGCCCCAGTCCTTGTGGTCCTTGCCACCCCAGGTCTTGCCCTTGCCGTGCGAGAGCAGCCAGTTCAGGCGCGCGCCCACCAGCAGCACCACGTCGGCTTCGGGCAGCACGAAGGAGCGTGCCGCAGCAGCCGATTGCGGGTGCGTGTCGGGCAGGATACCTTTGGCCATGGACATGGGCAGATAGGGGATGCCGGTCTTCTCGACCAGGGCCTGGATGTCGGCGTCGGCCTGAGCGTAGGCAGCACCCTTGCCCAGCAGGATCAGCGGCTTCTTGGCGCCCTTGAGCAGGTTCAGCGCGCGGTCGATCGACTCGGGCGCGGGGATCTGGCGCGGGGCCGGATCCACGACCTTGATCAGCGAGTTCTTGCCAGCCAGCGCGTCCATGGTCTGCGAGAACAGCTTGGCCGGCAGGTCGAGGTAGACACCGCCCGGGCGGCCGGAGACGGCAGCGCGGATGGCGCGGGCGATGCCCACACCGATGTCTTCGGCGTGCAGCACGCGGAAGGCGGCCTTGCACAGGGGCTTGGCGATGGCCAATTGGTCCATCTCCTCGTAGTCGCCCTGCTGCAGGTCGACGATCTCGCGCTCGGAGGAGCCGGAGATCAGGATCATGGGCCAGCAGTTGGTCGTGGCGTTGGCCAGCGGCACCAGGCCGTTGAGGAAGCCGGGGGCGGACACCGTCAGGCACACGCCGGGAATGCCCTTGGCGCCGTTCAGGAAACCGGCGATGGCGGCGGCGTTGCCCGCGTTGGCCTCGTGGCGGAAGGAGATCACGCGCATGCCTTCGGCCTGCATCATGCGGGTCAGGTCCGTGACCGGAATGCCCGGCAGGCCGTAGATGTTGGTGATCCCGTTGAGTTTCAGAGCATCAATGACGAGGTGAAAACCGTCGGTCAGTTCTCTGGTTTGGGCGTCGTTGGACATGGTGCAGTCTCTCTCGGTGTTGGACGTCGTTGGAAGTCGGGCGACCCGGCTGGCAAATACCTGCGGCTCCAGGGGTTAAGGCAGCCCCGGGAGCGCGCAGGCGGGGTTGCCAGTGTTGCCATCTCGCGCGGCTACACGAGGGTGGAGCCGGGTTGCTTGGTAACGCCGGGTTATGATAGGAAGCGATCCGCTTTTCGCCATTGACCACGGTCAATTTTCGGGACAAATGACCGCCTTCCAGAGGGGAGACGACCCGAAACGGGCGTCGGGCGGACGCGATTCCAGGACCCCATGACATCCATAGAGAATCATCCGGAAAAGAACATCATCCGGGTTCAACTCCGCCAGAACCACGTCCTCAAGGGCATGAGCGCCACTTCGCACGAGGAGCTGGAGCAGCACCTCACGGTGGTGGACTGCAACAAGGGCGATTTCCTGCTGCACCAGGGCGTGCACGAGATGGAGCAGTATTTCATCCTAGACGGCGTGCTCAAGCGCGTGGTGGCCAATCCACAGGGCAAGGAAATGATCCTGCGCTTCGCGGCCGAGCGCGAGATGGAAACCAGCTACGCCGCATGGTCTTTGAAGACGCCCACACCCTACAGCATCGTCTCGGTGACCAAGGCCCGCGTGGTCAAGCTGCCCATGCCCGAGTGGATCAGCTTCCTGGAGCGGCACCCCGAGGAGAAGCAGCTCTTCGAATACAGCGTCATGCACCTGATGAGCGAGATCATGGCGCACACCATCACGCTGCACCTGCTCGACGCGCCAGGCCGCGTGCATCGGTTTTTGCGCAAGCACGCCGAGCTGTTCGACCGCATTCCCAAGAAGGAACTCGCGGCCTACCTCAATCTCTCGGCGGAGACCTTGAGCCGTCTGAAACAGCGCGGCAAGATCTGAGGCGCGCGCGCTGTCGCCACGCACAAGAAAAAAGGCCTGTTCCGGTGGAAACAGGCCTGGAGGCTGCCCTGTCCGCTCAGGGCAGGTCGGCAAGATGCCGCTCAGGTTTTGGAGTAGGTGAAGGTCCGGGTCGCCTTCATGAGGCGCAGGCGGTTCTCGACGCCTGAGACACCCTTGACGCCAGCGGCGACCTGCTCGGCCTGCTGGTGTTCCTGTTCATTGACCACGATGCCCTTGAGCACGATGCGTCCCTGCTGGGCCTCGACCGTGATGTTCACTTCCTGGGTGCTCTCGTTGGCCTTGAGGGCGGAGCGCACATGGGCCGACAGCGCCATGTTCGCCAGCAGCTGGCGCGACGCCTCGGAGGCCTGGAATTCCGGGCGCTGCGTCAGCTGGCGGATCTGCTCCACGCAGCTGTGCACGCTGAGGCGGTCGGTGTTGAGCACGATGTCATAAAGCACCGGGTCACCCCAGGTCACGCCGAAGAGCTGGTGCATGCGCGTGGCATGGGCGTGATCGCTGCGACGGATCTCGCTTTCGGCGAAGTCACGGTCATCGGTCTCCAGGTGGTTCATGAGCCATTCCACGCGCTTGTGGAAGGAGCGCGT
>DNQP01000164.1 GCA_003500955.1 Curvibacter sp.
CCACATAGGTCACGCGCAGACCGCTGGCCTTGAGCCAGCGCTGCACCACGTCGAAGGCGACCATGGCGCGCGCATGGCCCAGGTGGCAGAGGTCGTAGACCGTCATGCCGCAGACGTACATGCGGGCATGGCCGGGTTCGAGCGGGGTAAAGGGCTCCAGCGCACGCGACAGCGTGTTGTAGATGCGAAGGCTCATGGATCGGTCGGGAACCGGTGCGCAGGCGGGTGAGGCAGCGGTTACTTAAAGGGGGGCGGGGCTACAATCCACCGCAGTATATAGTCCCGGCCCGCTCATCAAGACCGGGTCATCCCCAGCCCCGGCGCCATGACCCCAGCCCACTTCCTGTTTCGCCTGCTCCCCCTGCTGCTGGTCCTGCTCGCGGCCCCGATGGCATGGGCCGATGTCTACGGCGACGTGAGCCAGCTCGTGCGCGGTGGACGCCTGGCGGAGGCCGAGGCCCTCGCCGACCGCCATCTCAAGGCCAAGCCGAGAGATCCGCAGATGCGCTACTTCAAAGGCCTGATCCAGCGTGACAGCGGGCGCCAGGCGGAAGCCTTGGAGACCTTCACCAAGCTCACCGAGGATTACCCCGAGCTGCCCGAGCCCTACAACGGCCTGGCCGTCATCTACGCAGCCCAGGGCGACTACGACCGTGCGCGTGCCGCGCTGGAGCTCGCCATCCGGGCCAACCCGGCCTACGCCACGGCACACGAGAACCTTGGCGACCTGCACAGCCGCCTGGCCCGACAGTCCTATTGCAGGGCTCTGCAAAACGATCCGGGCAATGGCGATCTCACGACACGCATCGCCTCGCTGGGTATCACTTGCCCGTGAGACCGGTGTCAACGGGCGGCATCTGCACCCGGCCGGTCACAGCATCGGCCCCTCTACAATTTGCCCGTTCATGAAGTACGGCCACCCTCTCCACCGCTCCCTCCTCGGACTCGCCCTGGCAGGCATGCTGGGCCTCGCGTTTGCAGCGGACCATGACGACATCAGCCAGCTGCTGCGCGAAGGCAAGCTGGCCGAGGCCCAGACGCGGGTCGACCGTCTGCTCGCCGCCAAGCCGCGCGACCCGCAGCTGCGCCTGTACAAGGGCGTCATCCAGCGTGAGACCGGGCGTACCAACGAGGCCCTCGCCACCTTCGGCAAGCTCAGCGAGGACCATCCCGAGCTGCCCGAGCCTTACAACAACCTGGCCGTCATCTACGCGTCCCAAGGGCAATATGACAAGGCGCGCGTGGTGCTCGAAAAGGCCCTGCGCACCCACCCCAGCTATGCCACGGCCCACGACAATCTGGCCGACGTCTACGCACGCCTGGCCAGCCAGGCCTACAGCAAGGCCCTGCAGCTCGAGGGCACGACGCCATCGCCTGCCCGCCTGGCCATGATCCGCGACCTGGCCCCCGCTGGCGGCGCCCCCCGCTCCGTGACGCTGGCCGCCGCACCGGCGACCCCGCCGGCGACCCCGCCGGCGACGCCGCCGCCGCCTCCTCCCGTGGTCAAGCCCCCGGCACCACCCGCTCCCGCAGTTGCGGCGGTGCCATCGCCGGCCTCGACGCCGGCACCGGCCCGCCCCGCCCCGCCCCCGGTGGTGGCACCGACCGATGGTGTGCGCGAGGTCGAGCAGGCTGTGCGTGCCTGGGCCCAGGCCTGGTCGGACCGGGACATGAACCGCTACCTGGGCGCCTATGACGCCGCCTTCGAAACGCCAGGTCGTCAGGGCCGCAGCGCCTGGGAGCAGGACCGGCGTGCACGCATCCTGAGCAAGTCGCGCATCACGGTCCAGCTCATGGACTTGCAGATCACTGTCCAGGGACAGCGTGCCGTGGCAAAATTCCGCCAGGACTACAAGGCCGACAGCCTGGCCGTTCTGAGCCGCAAGACGCTGGAGCTGGCCCGGACCGGGAACCGCTGGCTGATCGTCAAGGAAAGTTCTGGCGGCTGAAAGGCAGTCATCGCCCCGGAGGGCCGACGTTCCGGACTGGTCTCGTCACGACATGAACCCTGGTTTTTTCACGCCACTGCTGCTTGCCTCCGCCTGCCTGCTGGCTCTGCCCGCCGGGGCGCAGACCGCGCGCGCGGCCACCTTGGTGCAACGCGATCTCCCCAGCGCGAGCCCGGCCACCCCCGAGAGCCGGCTGATCGAGGTCTACCGCCTGACCGGCGCCGGGCAGACCCGCGAGGCGCTGCAGCAGGCCGAGCGTCTGGTGCACGACCACCCCAACTTCCAGCTGGCCCAGCTCGTTTATGGCGATCTGCTCACCACCCGCATCCGCCCTGTGCGTGACTTCGGCGACGTGCCCAGCACACTGGCCAGCGACCACAGCGCCCAGACCCTGGCCGAGCTGCGCCATGAATCGCAGATGCGCCTCAAGGCGCTGCGCGAGCGCCCGCCTGCCGGCACCATCCCCTCGCAGTTCCTCGCACTGTCGCCGCGCAACCGCCACGCCATCGCGATTGACGCCTCGCGCTCGCGGCTGTACCTGTTCGAGAACACCCCGCAACAAATCAGGCTGGTGGCCGATTTCTACATCTCTGTGGGTAAGTCCGGCATCGAGAAGATGGTCGAAGGCGATGCGCGCACACCGCTGGGCGTGTACTTCATCGTCAGCAATCTCGATCCCAAGTCGCTGAGCGATTTCTACGGTTCGGGCGCGCTGCCCATCAACTACCCCAATGTGCTCGACAGCAAGCGCGGCAAGACCGGTCGCGGCATCTGGCTGCACGGCACGCCCCCCAACCAGTTCGCACGCGCGCCGCTGGCTTCCGACGGCTGCGTGGTGCTCGCCAATCCTGATCTGGCCTTCATCAGCCGAACGGTGGAGCCACGCACGACACCGGTGGTGATCTCGCCGCGTCTGGACTGGGTCGCGCCGCACAGCGTGCAGGCCGAGCGCAAGCCTTTCGAGGAGGCGCTGGCCGCCTGGCGCAGCGCCAAGTCCAGCGGGGACATCGAGCAACTGCTGCGCTTCTACACGCCGGACTTCCACAGTTTCGGCAAGTCGCTGGCCGAATGGACCCCGGCGCTGCGCAGCGAGGTGGACAAGGTGCGCGGCAAGCCCATCGAGCTCAAGGACCTGTCCTATCTGCGCTGGACCGACAACGCCGACACCATGGTCGTGACCTTCGGTGAGGTCATGCCGGGAGAACGCAGCGGGCCGACCAAGCGCCAGTACTGGATCCGCCAGGACGGCGTGTGGAAAATTTTCTTTGAAGGAATCATCGGATGAATCTGACTCTCGTTTCGGGGCTGCGCCGCAGCCTGCTGCTGGCCGCCACCGCGCTGTTCGCCGTCACGGCCGCACAGGCCCAGGGTGCGGCCGCGCCCCGCGTCAAGCTCACCACCAGCGCTGGCGACATCGTGCTGGAGCTGCAGGCCGCCAAGGCCCCCAAGTCGGTGGAGAACTTCCTCGCCTACGTGAAGAAGGGCCATTACAACGGCACCATCTTCCACCGCGTGATCCCCGGCTTCATGATCCAGGGTGGCGGCTTCGACAAGGCCATGGCCCAGAAGCCGACCGAAAAGCCGATCGAGAACGAGGCTACCAATGGCTTGAAGAACGACAAGTACACCGTGGCCATGGCACGCACGCCGCACCCGCACTCGGCCTCGGCGCAGTTCTTCATCAACGTCAACGACAACGCCTTCCTCAACCACTCCGCGCCCACCCAGCAGGGCTGGGGCTACGCCGTCTTCGGCCGGGTGATCGAGGGCCAGGACGTGGTCGACAAGATCGCCGGCGTGCCCACCGGCAACCAGGGCATGCACCAGAACGTGCCCCTGACTCCCGTCATCATCAACGCGGCCTCCGTGCTGCCCTGAGAAAGCCCCCCATGAGCAATCCCCACGTCGAACTCCAGATCACCGGCTTCGGCACCATCAAGATCGAACTCGATGCCGCCAAGGCCCCCAACAGCGTGGCCAACTTCCTGGCCTATGTGAACAAGGGCCACTACGATGGCACCGTGTTCCACCGCGTCATCCCCGGCTTCATGATCCAGGGCGGCGGCTTCGCCCCCGGCATGAACCAGAAGCCCACGGACAAGCCCATCAACAACGAGGCCAACAATGGCCTGAAGAACGACAAGTACACCCTGGCCATGGCGCGCACCAACGACCCGCACTCGGCCACGGCGCAGTTCTTCATCAACGTGGCCGACAACGGCTTCCTCAACCACACCGCTCCCTCGGCCCAGGGCTGGGGCTATGCCGTGTTCGGCAAGGTCGTGGCTGGCACGGAGGTGGTGGACAAGATCGCTGCCGTGAAAACCGGCCAGAAGGGCTTCCACGGCGACGTCCCCAAGGAGGATGTGGTGATCGAGAAGGCCACCGCGGTCTGATCACCCCCCACGCCATGATCGCGACCGCCCCCCGGTACGCCGAGCTGCAGGCCCCGGCGCACTGGCGGGTGGTCGATTTCATTTCCGACCTGCACCTGCAGGCCAGCGAGCCGCAGACCGTGCAGGCCTGGAAGGACTACCTCACGCACACCCAGGCCGATGCGGTCTTCCTGCTGGGCGACATCTTCGAGGTCTGGGTTGGCGACGATGGCCTGGCTGGCGACGACGAGGACGCGCGGTTCGAGCGCGAGTGCATCGACGCGCTGCGCGCGGCGGGCGAGCGGCGCGCGCTCCATATCATGCACGGCAACCGCGATTTCCTGCTCGGTGCCGAGGCCGCACGCCGCGCCCGCTGCACCCTGCTCGACGACCCGACGGTCCTCGTCTTCGGAAACCGGCGCTGGCTGCTCAGCCACGGGGATGCGCTGTGCCTGGACGATCGCGACTACATGGACTTCCGCGCCCAGGTCCGCACCCCCAGCTGGCAACAGTCCTTCCTGGCCCAGCCCCTGGCCCAGCGCCGCCAGATCGCGCGTGGGCTGCGCCAGCAGAGCGAGGAGCGCAAGCGCAGCGGTGCGGACTATGCCGACGTGGATACGCCTCTGGCCCGGCAATGGCTGCAACAGGCTCAGGCCACGGAGCTGATCCACGGCCACACGCACCAACCCGCCGACCATGCGCTGGGAGAGGACCTGCGCCGCCGCGTGCTCAGCGATTGGGATCTGCTCGCCCGCCCGCCTCGCGCTGAAGTCCTGCGCCTGCAGCAGACGGGGAACGAGGTCTCGGTACGGCGCCTGCCGCTGGATCAGGCCCGCTGACCATGCGGCGCTGGCTGGACCGCCTGCTGGGGCGTGCACGCCAGCCCCGCCATCGCTTGCCCGAGGCGCTATGGCAAGCCACGCTGGACGCCTGCGCCTACCTGCGCGAGTTGCCGCCGCCCGAGCAGGAACGCCTGCGCGATCTGGCCACATTCTTTCTCGAGGACAAGGAATTCCACGGCGCCCAGGGCATGCAGATCACCGACGCCATGGCCCTGACCATCGCGGTCCAGGCCTGCCTGCCCGTGCTGCACTTTGGTCCGGGTGAGCAGCCGCTGGCCTGGTACGACGATTTCGTGGGCATCGTGGTGCATCCGGACGAAGTGCTGGCCCGGCGTGAGATCGTCGATGAGCATGGCGTCGTGCACGAATACGAAGAGCCCCTGGCCGGCGAAGCCATGCCCGAGGGCCCCATCATGCTGAGCTGGCAGGACGTGCGTGCGGCGTCGAGCGAGAGCGGCTACAACGTGGTCATCCACGAGTTCGTCCACAAGCTGGACCTGCGCGACGGCGTGGCCGACGGCTGCCCGCCCCTGCCTGCGGGCTTCATGGGCCGGGTCAGTGCGCAGGCCGCACGCACGCATTGGCTGCACATCATGGAATCCGCCTACGACGCTTTCCGGGAAGCCGTGATCAAGGCCGAGCGCTTCGGCACCGAGCCGACCTGGCTCGACCCCTATGGCGCCGAGCACATCTCGGAGTTCTTCGCCGTGGCCAGCGAGGCCTATTTCGTCAGCCGTGCGCGCTTCGCCACCGAGTTCCCCACCCTGCTGCCGTTGTTCGACGCCTGGTATCGCCCCGGGCCGATGCGCTGACGCTCAGCGCCGCAGCAGCACCTTGAGCGCCTGCTGCAGGCGCCGGGCCGCACCAGCCTCGTACGACGCGGCGAAAACGCGCGCCGCGTCCTGGCCCCAGGTCTGGGCCGGCGGCGCCTCGTTGCGGCGGGTCAGCAGCTGCAGCTGCAAGGCGCGCCGTGCATCGAGCTGCTCGGCCGGCGTCGGCACTTCGGCGGCAATCTCCAGGCGTAGCAACGCGTCGGCTGCATCTCCCTGCGGGGCACCCGAAAGCGCCTGGCTCCAGAGCGAGCGCACCGCTGGCGTCACGCGCCCGCCGAGATCACTGGCGGAAGGCAGGCGTGCGGCATCGCGCTGCTCCCAGCCCCCCATCAGCTGCGTCAGGGCTTCCCCATGGGCCTGGGCAGCGAGCTTTCGGAGCGCGGCCTGGGCATGCTCCAGCGCGTCGCGCTGGGCACGGAAGGCCGCATCGCCCAGACGCGGGGTGTCGCGCGGCGCGCGCGCGGCGCGCTCCGGATGGCGCTCCTCGCGGCGCGGTCCCTCCCGGCGCTCACCTGGCCGGCCCCGCGCAGCGGGTGCCGCGGGTTCGGCGCGCTTCATGCCGGGCCGGTCATCACCCCGCACGGCCACCACGGGCTTGCGCGGCTGGGCTGCAGGCGCCGGTGTCTCAGCCTCAGCCGCGACGGCCGGTGTGTCGGCCAGCACCGAGGGCGCGCTGGCCGCAGCAGCGCCCCCCGGCCCCCTGAGCGCGGCTTCGAGCGCGGCCATCGCGGCGCGGATGGCTTGTGCATCGCCGGCGGCGTTGGCGGCCTCCAGCGCCTGGGAAGCGTCGAGGACGGCACGGTCGTGCGCGCTCAGCGCGGCCGCGACCTGTTCGCGCGCGGCGCTCTTGCGCGCGAAGGCCTCGTCAATGGGTTTGCGGAAGGCATCCCAGAGTTTCTGTTCCTGCCGTCGATCCAGCGGCACGGCATGGGCCTCGGCCTGCCAGCGCTGCTGCAGGGCCTTGACGGCATCGATGCGCAGCTGCGCTGCGGTGCCAAGCTGCGTGGCTTCTTCGATCATGGCCTGGCGCCGCTGCAAGCTTTCTTTCTGCACCGCATCCAGCGGCGCACCGGCGGCGGCCATGGCGGCCTTCCACTGCGGCTGCAGTTCGGCAAAGGCCTTCTCGCTCAGATGGCCTGCCTCGCGCCAGCGCTCGGCAAACTGGTGCAGTTCACGGCTGAAGGCCTTCCAGTCATGCCGGGTCTGCGTGGCCTGCGCCCCCCCCCAGGCCTGGAGTTCACCGATCAGGGCCAGACGCCTGGCCTTGTGCTCGGCGGCCTCGGTCTTGATCTTTTCCAGCCAGGCTTCCACCACCTTGTAGGCCTGGTTGCAGGCCTCGTCGAAGCGCTTCCACAGCGCGTGGTTGGGCACGCCCCCCTGGTCGGTCTGTTTCCACTGCTCGCGCAGTTCGCGCAGCGACTCCTGCATCTTGCGCCCGCCCAGGGCCTGGCCCTCGGGGCGGTTCAGCAGGCCCTCGGCCTTGCGCACCAGCTCCTCGCGCAGTTGATCGGCACGCCAGCGCTGCCAGCCTTCGAGCTCACCAGCGGCCGCGAGCGCCGCATGGGCCTGGCGGTCGAGCTGGGCGTCGATGTGGCGGCCTTGATCCTTGAGGGCCTGCCGCAGGGCCTGCGCCGCACCGGCACTGGCCTTGCCGTGACCCTCTGCGATTTCCTTTTCCAGCTGGGCCAGCACCTCGCGCACGGCAGCGGTGGCCTGGGCCCGCAGTTCGGGATCCACCTTGGGCCTGGCAGCCGGTGCGGCCACCTCTGCAGGTATTCCTCGCGCCTGGCGCAGTTCGTCGGCCCAAACCGGCACCTGCGGCAGGGGAGCCGCCGGATCGGCCGCCGCCGCATGGGCCTGAGCCAAGGCAGCGCTGAAGGCCTCCCAGACCAGGGTCAGCTGGGCTTGGGAAGCCTCGAGTTGCGGGGCGAAGCGCAAGTCGATGCTGCTCCAATGCGCGTCCTGTGGCAGCAAGGCCGCCTCGGCCTGCCAGGCGGCCACGTCCTTCGCCAGGCCTTCAGCAGCCGTCTGGGCGTCCAGCCAGGACTTGGTCGACAGCACCTCGATGCGCTGCGCCAGCAGCACCGCGGCCTCGCGCTGAACCTGGGCACGGTGCTGCAGGTCCTCGATGGCCTTGACGCGCTCGGCCAGCCGCAGCTTGAGGCCGGCCAGGGGCTCGCGGCTCAGGGGCGCGCCGGCCTTGGCCGCATCGCGCTGCCAGGCCATGGCATCGGCCACGTTGAGCCGGCTTGCAGCAAGCAGCGTCTCGGCCTTCTGGGCCCACTCCAGCGCCATGCCCTCCTGGTCACGCTGGCGCTTCAGTTCATCGAGCTTCTCGCGCAACAGCTTGGCTGCGCCCTTATCCTTGACGCTGAGCTCGCGGTACACCAGCTGCATCTGCTCGGCAGCGGGCTCGCTCTGCAGCCAGGCCCGCACGCGCGCAGCACGTTCGCCGGCGGTTGACGCCGAAAATGCGCCACCCGTCAAATCGTCCAGAGCATGGGTGTCGTGGCGGGCGGAGGAGGAAGCAGAAGAGGGCACGGCGGACTCGATGGGCAAAAAATGACAGACGCCGATTGTCGCCGCCATTTGGTGCTCTGGAACAGGCACGCACGCGTCGCCATCTATAAAGAGAAAGCCCGGCCGGGTGGTAGGAACCAGCCCGCCGGGCCTGACGGCGGGCAGCAAGCCCATGCCGTCTGGGTATCGCAAAGGGGAGAGTCGGGTCCCGCAATGCGATGAGGGCAAGAGATTGCCCCCAAGATTGCCAGTTTGGCGCTGGCACCTACACCCTGCAGGTGCGTGCCGGCTACTTCCAGCAAAGGACGCCTGATGTGACAGGCTCATGCAGTCTAGTCCCCGGTCGCCCGGAATCAAGTCCTTGTATCAATGGCTTCCGGCGGCTTGATTGACCGGCTGCCATCACGCTAACCCCCTGGAACATCAACTGACCAGGGCACTGTTACAAAATACAGTGGAGCTCATGTCGACTGCGACATGACTTTTGCAAGTCATTGATTTATTTGAATATTCAAAAGTATTTCTACACTATCCACACCCCACATATTCACATAATCATCAATTAAATTTAATTGATATTCTTGATTGTCTATATATGGGGTCTTACAATTCGTTTCACCCCGAACCCGGGATAACCCGAACCCGCTGCCGACCCCGGCACATCGGATCCAGAACCGGCCCCCACGTCAGCCGGCCGATCCAGATGGCGTACCAACCCAGACGTGGCCTTGCTGCATGGATGCTGTGCCTGACCACAGCGCCAGAACGCAAGCTACGCGAGATGAGGAAGTGCTATGACAGCGTTACAAGAAATGGGCCAGGGCCTGCGTACCCTCGCACGCCAGATCTCCCAAGTCTTCTTCGCCACCATCCACAACAGCTTCGCGCTGCTGGGGTTGGCTGTGCTATTCGCAACCATTGCCCTGGCGGCGCGGCCCGAGCTGCGCCAGGCCGGCGAAACCCAGCTGATGGGCTGGCTGCAAAACCGCCACTTCGGCCTCGCCTCTACCGAGGTCGAGCCGGTCGCCGTGGAGCGCGCCACAGCAGCCCACCCGCACCAGTTGAACAAGCAGCAGGCGGCGGTGGCCTACTGGATCAGCAAGAAATACCGCGTAGCCCCTGAGCCGGTCTCCGCTTTGGTGCTCGAAGCCTATGAGATCGGGCGCCGGACGGACATAGACCCCCTGCTGCTGCTGTCGGTCATGGCCATCGAGTCGGGCTTCAACCCCTTTGCGCAGAGCCCGGTCGGTGCGCAAGGCCTCATGCAGGTCATGACCCGCGTCCACAGCGACAAGTACGAGCCCTTCGGCGGCCAGTTGGCGGCTTTTGACCCGGTAACCAATCTCCGTGTGGGCGCCCGCGTGCTGCAGGAGTACATCCAGCGCGACGGCTCCATCGAGGGCGGCCTGCGCCGCTATGTGGGCGCTGCCCATCTGCCGAACGATGGCGGCTATGTGGCCAAGGTCATGGCCGAGCACGGCCGCCTGTCCCAGGTGGCCGGCGGCCGCCCCGTGCCCACCCAGATGCCGCAGGCCATCCCGGTCAACGCTCCCGCCAAGCCGGCGGGTGAAGAAACCCTGGTTCTGCTGAACTCCTGAGCCGCTCGCAAGCTGGCGGCCCCCGCTCTCCGCTACACTAGTCGGGCACGCGACTGGCGATAGGCACGCACGCCCCCGAGGCTGGCGTTGCTGACGTGGACCACCACCGGGGAGCGTGCCGCGGGGCCAGCCGTGGCGGGCCCGGTGTTCAGCCGTTCGCCTGGGCAGCCCCCGACCCGCCGGGGGACCAGTGTTTCTTCCGACTGCCATGTACAACCGCAACATCCTCGTCGAACAAACCGACCCCGAACTCTGGGCTGCCATCCAGGCCGAGAACGCCCGCCAGGAACACCATATCGAGCTGATCGCCAGCGAGAACTACGCCTCGCCCGCCGTCATGGCCGCGCAGGGCACCCAGCTCACCAACAAATACGCCGAGGGTTACCCGGGTAAGCGCTACTACGGCGGTTGCGAGCACGTCGACGTGGCCGAGCAGCTGGCCATCGACCGCGTCAAGGCCATCTTCGGCGCCGACGCCGCCAACGTGCAGCCGCATTGCGGCGCCTCGGCCAACGAGGCCGTCTTTCTGGCCTTCCTCAAGCCGGGCGACACCATCATGGGCATGAGCCTGGCCGAGGGCGGCCATCTGACCCACGGCATGGCGCTCAATATAAGCGGCAAATGGTTCAACGTGGTCTCCTACGGCCTCAACGCCAAGGAAGAGATCGACTACGACGCGATGGAAAAGAAGGCGCACGAGACCAGGCCGAAGCTCATCATCGCCGGCGCCTCGG
>DNQP01000171.1:0-8678 GCA_003500955.1 Curvibacter sp.
ATCGAGATGGGCGTAGACGCCGGCGGCGGCCTGGCGGCAGGCGTCGAGCCGCGCCTTGAAGGAGGCCACGGCGTTTTCGAGGGCCGTCTCGTCGAGCGGGCGGCGCTGCAGCGCCTGGCGCAGGGTTTCGAAATCGACCAGCAGCTGGCGGAAGGTCTGCAGCTGGCGGCTGCTGTCGCCCATGCGCAGGCGCAGCTCGGGGGCATAGCCGATGGCGCAGATCTGGCTCACGCAGCAGGCGATGGACTCTTCGAGGGCGGCGCGCCAGGGGCGTGAGCCGGTGGCGCTGAGGCCCAGGGCCGCGGCCAGGCGGCGCTCGGTTTCTTCGTCGAGGCGGCCCAGCCAGGCGGCGTCGAAGGCGTGCGGGAAAAGCAGGGTGTAGAGCTCGGAGGCGTCGCGCGTCTGCGGGGTGGCGGGCAGCACATGGTGCAGCAGGCGGTTGAAAAACTCGCTGAGGAAAGCCGGGCGCTGGGCGAAGCCGTGGTCGGCCAGCAAGGTGGTGCCGTCCACGCCGTCCAGCAAGGCCAGCCACCAGGCTTGCGCCCGCGCGCGCAATTCGGCATCGCTTTCCAGCCGCTCGATCAGCAGCTGCAGACGTTCCAGGGTGGTGGCGACCGAGCTGCGGTCGCCACGCATCCAGTCCAGCAGGCGGACCAGCCAGAGATGGCGTTCGACCTGCGGGGCGTCAGGCTCGAGGGTGTCGATCAGGGCGGCGAGCGTGGACGGCGTGGCCATCTCAGTGCAGCGTACGGTTGCCGCCCGCGCCGCTGCCACTGAGCGCGTCCAGCACGAACAGCGGGATGTCGACGTCGAAGCGCTCGCCGTCCTCGGCCACGAAGAAGTAGCTGCCGTGCATGGTGCCGGTGGGTGTGCGCAGGCGGGTGCCGCTGGTGTATTCGAAGGTGGTGCCGGGCTGCAGCAGGGGCTGCTGGCCGACCACGCCCAGGCCGCGCACCTTCTCGGTGTGGCCGTTGGCGTCGTTGACGTTCCAGTTGCGCGAGATCAGCTGGGCCGGCACCTCGCCGGTGTTGGTGATGCTGATGGTGTAGGCGAAGACGTAGAGGCCCTGGTCGGGGGCGGATTGCTCGGGCAGGTGGCGCGGCTGGACTTCGACGAGGATCTGATACTTGGCCATATATAGTCCGGCATCCTACCTGCGAAAATAGCGGCATGAGCAAAACCTACCGCATTGCCCCCTCCATTCTCTCGGCCGATTTCGCCCGCCTCGGGGAGGAGGTGCGCAACGTCATCGCCGCCGGCGCCGACTGGATCCACTTCGACGTGATGGACAACCATTACGTGCCCAACCTGACCTTCGGCCCCATGGTCTGCCAGGCGCTCAAGCCGCATGCGAAGACCGCCGACGGTCGTGCCGTGCCGGTCGACGTGCACCTGATGGTGCAACCGGTGGACGCGCTGGCCGCGGCCTTCGCCCAGGCCGGCGCCGACCTGATCAGCTTTCACCCCGATGCCTCGGCCCACGCGCACCGCAGCGTGCAGGCCATCAAGGCCGCGGGCTGCCAGGCCGGCCTGGTGTTCAACCCGGCCGCACCGCTGGACGTGCTGGACTGGCTGATCGAGGACATCGACCTCATCCTAATCATGAGCGTGAACCCGGGCTTTGGTGGCCAGGGCTTCATCGATTCGGCGCTGCGCAAGGTCGAGGCCGCGCGCAAGCGCATCGACGCTTCGGGCAAGGACATCCGCCTGGAGGTCGACGGTGGCATCAAGGCTGACAACATCCGCCGCGTGGCCGATGCGGGGGCCGACACCTTCGTTGCTGGCAGCGCCATCTTCGGCAAGCCCGACTACCGCGCGGTGATCCAGTCCATGCGCCAGGCCCTGGCCTGAGCCTGACGGGGCCAGCGACGGCGCCTCCCATCCAGACGCAGCCCAGCCCCATCGTCACCCCGGTGCCGAGTTCCCCATGAACGCCAGCGATCCAGCCCTCGCATCTCCTCCCGTGTCCTTCGGGCGCCGGGTACTGGAGTGGGTGGTGCATGGCCGGCATGCGGGCCGCGATGCGCAGCAGGTCCATCGCTGGGTGCGCACCGCCCTGTACGTGGTGCTGCTGGTGGTGGGGGTGCTGGCCTACTGGCAGAGTCGGCAGCTCGCGCAGGCCGAACGCGTGCGTCAGGCCGACGCAGAGATCATCCGTGTCGCCGCGACCCAGAGCACCCAGATCCAGCGCATGCTGATGCTGCTGACCCGGCTGGACGCCGGGGCCGGCATTCCAGAAGAGACCGTCAACGCGCTCGGCGAGACGGTGAACCAGACCCAGACCCAGGCCGCGCTGCTGGACGAGCTGCTGGCCCGCCAGGGCGTGTGGCAGCAGTCCGGGCGGGTGCAGCTGCGCCAGGCCATCTTCGAGTGGCGGGATCGGCGTGAACGCGTCTGGTACCGCGCCCAGTCCCTGCTCTGGCTGGTGGATCGCGCCGATCCGGCGCAGCGGCGCACGGCGGGCCAGTTTCTGCAAACCGAACTGGAGTCATTCTGGCTGACCACGCAGACCATGGTCGACGAGCTGCAGCTGGCTGCCCAGGAGCGGGCGCAGGACATGCTGCACGGTATCCAGCTGTCGGCCCTGGTCACGGCCGCCTTGCTGCTGTTGCTGCTGTTCGGCGTGGCTGAGCCGCTGGTGCGTTTCGTCCAGCGTCAGGGCGAGGATTTCGCGCGTCAGTCGGCCGAGTTGCAGCGACTGGCTCTGGTGGCCGAGCGCACCTCCAACTGGGTGGCCGTGGTCGACCGGGAGCGCCGCGTGCTCTGGTGCAACGATGCCTTTCTGCGCGGCAAGGGGCGCGTGCGTGACCAGGTGCTGGGTCAGCATTCGGCCCTGCTCAAGGCCAATGAGCACAACGACGCCGAGGAGATGTCGCGCCTGCTGGCCGAGCTCGACATGGGCCTGCCCATCCGTACGGAGGTCATGCACCGCGGGCGCGATGGCCAGGAAGTCTGGCTCGATGTGGACTTCCAGCCCATCCACGATGCACAAGGCTACCTGCAGGGCTTCACCATCGTGGCCAGTGACATCACGGACGGCATGAACCAGCGTGTGCGCATGCGCACCCTGCTCGACGCGCTGCCCGTGGGCGTGGTCCTGCAGGACATCGACGGCAAGGTCATGGAGGGCAACGCGGCGGCGGCCGATATGCTGGGCATGTCCGGCAGCGAGCTGGCCCAGCGCGAACGCCTGGCGCGCGAGGGCATCGCCGTACGCGACGACCTGTCGCCCTACCCGGTCGGCGAGCGCCCCAGCGTGCGCACGCTGCGCACGGGCCAGGGTCTGCGTGGGGAGTCCATTGGTCTGATGATGCCGGACGGCAAGCTGCGCTGGCTGCTGGTCAACACCCAGCCGCTGCGCGACGCGGCGGGCCACATGACCGGCGTGGTGTCGAGCATGGTCGATGTGACCGAGCAGCGCGACCAGCAGCAGCTGCTGACGCTGGCCATCGAGAGCGCCTCGCTCGGGGTCTGGCATTGGGACATCGACAGCGGCAAGATGGACGTGAACGACCGGCTCTACGCCCTCTTCGGCTACGGGCCGGGCGAGCTGCACCTGGACTCGGACGTGTTCTACAACCTGATCCATGCCGATGACCGCGAGGGCTGGAAATGGGCCATCCGTACCAATCTGCGCGATTCGCACCAGCCGCTGCATTGGGAAGTGCGCCTGCGCCATGGCAGCGGACGCTGGATGTGGACGCTGTTCAGCGGCACGGTGGTGGCGCGCGATGGCAATGGCCGCGCACTGCGCATGGCGGGCATCTGCTACGACATCAACGCCCAGAAGGAGCTGGAGGAACAGCTGCGCCAGAGTGCGCGCACCGACAGCCTCACCCGCCTGCCCAACCGCATCGAGCTGCTCCACCGTGTGCACGCCTCGATCCAGCGCGCGAAAGAACAGCCGGGTTATTGCTTCGCCGTGCTGTTCATGGATTTCGACCGTTTCAAGCAGGTCAACGACACCTTGGGGCATTCGGTCGGTGACGAGTTGCTGCGCCAGATCGCGGCGCGGCTGGAGGACAGCCTGCGACCGGGCGACGCCTTCGTGCAGACCAGCGACTTCAGCCAGATGGCCGCGCGCATCGGCGGCGACGAGTTCGTGGTCCTGCTCGACAACATCCGGGGCGACCTCGACGCCCAGGTGGTGGCTGCGCGCCTGCTCGAGGTGCTGGCCCAGCCCTACCAGATCGGGCCGCACCGCGTGAGCTCGACGGCCAGCATCGGCATCGTGACCACGGCCCACATGGCCGACGATCCGGACAGCGTGCTGCGCGACGCCGACATCGCCATGTACGAGGCCAAGCGTCAGGGGCGCGGACGCTACGAGATGTTCGAGCCCTCGATGCGCAAACGCGTGCACGACGACGTGGAGTTGGAGAACGACCTGCGCCAGGCCATCGACAAGGGTGAGATCCATGTGGTCTACCAGCCCATGATCGATCTCGTGAACGGGCGGCTGGTGGGGATGGAGGCGCTGGCGCGCTGGCAGCATCCGCAGCGCGGCGCGGTCTCGCCGCTGACCTTCATTCCGGTGGCCGAGGCCACGGGCATGATCGGCAAGCTGGGCGAGTTCGTGCTCCAGACCGCCTGTCACGAGCTGGTGCGCCTGCGCGCCCTGCTGGGTGCGCAGGCGCCCGAGACGGTCTCGGTCAATCTCTCACGCGCCCAGCTGCGCCGGCCCGGTTTTGCCGCCAAGCTGTCGGAGCTGCTGTATGGCAGCGGCCTGACGCCTGGCGCCCTGATGCTGGAGGTGACGGAAAGCCTGGCCGCGCAGGACGAGGGGGTGCAGTCCGTGCTGCGCGAGATCCGTGCCCTGGGCGTGTCGCTGGCGCTGGATGATTTCGGCACGGGCTATTCCTCGCTGTCCTGCCTGCACGAGCTGCCGGTCAACCAGGTCAAGATCGACCGTTCCTTCGTGAGTCTGGCGCCGCAGAGCGACTACCACCGCGTGATGATCGAGGCGACCATCCGCATGGCCCAGACCCTGGGCCTGCAGACCGTGGCCGAGGGCATCGAGACGACCGAGCAAGCCGCCCTCATGGCCCGGCTCGGTTGCGGCAAGGGCCAGGGCTATCTCTACAGCCGCCCGCTCCATGCGCGCGACCTGGAGCAGTGGGCGCTCAGGACTTGATGTCCAGCAGCGCGTTCTTGAGCTGCCAGTCGGCCGGGGATTTGCCCAGCCAGATGCCCATCATGGCGGCAAAGAACTCGGGCTCCTTGAAGGGTGCGCCCTGGGGCTTGCCCTTGACCGAGATCAGCAGGCCCTGGCCGGGCACCCAGTCCAGCGTGAAGTTGTCGCCGGCCTGCAGCTTCTTGTGGTCCGAGAAGATCTGGCTCATGCGCAGGATGCCCGGGATGAGCTGGGCAAAGGCCGCGCGGTCCATGTTGTCCTCCATGCCGCGGGAGAACAGCTTGCCCAGCTCGGCCGCGTCGATCTCGCGCAGCATGGTGATGCTCATGCGCTTGGGCCCGGGGGCTTTGAGGATTTCCTCCAACGAGCCCATCTTGCGCTGCGTGTACAGGCCAGCGGCGTAGACCTTGAAGACGGCCTTGTAGCGCACGCCGGCCCCGTTGAGCTGCAGGGCGCTGCCCTGGACATCGGTCTGGGGCGGGAAATTGACGCCTCCCACTTCAAGAGCCGAGGCATGCAGGCAGGCGCCCAGCAGGAGGGCGAGGAGTGTGGACCGGGATGCGGATCGCATGGAAATTTCCTCCGAATAGAACGACCGTTCGTTTTATTTGATTATCACAGACCCCCCGGGGGTGTTGCCTCAGGGTTTATCTGGGGGCGTGTCCCGGCCCTTGCGAGGCGGCAGCTGGTCCCGGGGGTTTGCTAAACTGCCTCCCATGTTCATTCACCGCCTCATCAGCACAGGTTGCAGCGACCGGGGAGCCTGGCCCTGGCGTCGCTGGTCTGACCTGACCTGAGGCCCCCGCTGGCATCGGCCAGCCCGGTCTTCCCCTCCGCCCTGCCTCTGGCAGGGTACCGAATGATCATGGCACCCAGGGGTGCCAGGCGCATGGCAAAGCCAGCGCCGAACCGGAGTTTTTCCGTGATGACCGAATCCGAATTCATGGAGCGGGCCCGCCAGGGCTACAACCGCATCCCGCTGCTGGCCCAGGCCTTTGCCGACCTGGAAACCCCGCTCTCCCTATACCTCAAGCTGGCCCACGCGCAGGACGGCGGTCGCCACAGCTTCCTGCTCGAATCCGTGGTGGGCGGCGAGCGTTTCGGCCGCTACAGCTTCATCGGCCTGCCCGCGCGCACGCTGGTACGCTCGCGCGGCTTTGGCGAGGACGCCGTGACCGAGGTGGTGACCGACGGCCAGGTGGTGGAAACGGCGCGTGGCAACCCGCTGGACTTCGTGGCCGCCTACCACCAGCGTTTCAAGGTGGCCCTGCAGCCCGGTTTGCCGCGCTTCTGCGGCGGCCTGGCGGGTTACTTCGGCTACGACACGGTGCGCTACATCGAGAAAAAGCTGGTGCACAGCTGCCCGCCCGACACCCTGGGCTGCCCCGACATACTCTTGCTGCAGTGCGAGGAGCTGGCCGTCATCGACAACCTCTCGGGCAAGCTCTACCTCATCGTCTATGCCGACCCGGCCCAGCCGCAGGCCTATGAGCAAGCCCAGGCCCGCCTGGCCCAGCTGCGTGAGCGCCTGAACACTTCGGTGCAGGCGCCGCCCATCAAGCCCAGTCCTTCGCACGAGATCGGCCGGGAGTTTGCCAAAGAGGACTACATCGCCGCCGTGGAGCGCGCCAAGGAGTTGATCGCCGCCGGCGACTTCATGCAAGTCCAGGTGGGCCAGCGCCTGCACAAGCGCTACACCGAGTCGCCGCTCTCGCTCTACCGCGCGCTGCGCTCGCTCAATCCCTCGCCCTATATGTACTACTACCACTTCGGCGACTTCCATGTGGTGGGGGCTTCGCCGGAGATCCTGGTGCGGCAGGAGCAGACGCCCGAGGGGCAGAAGGTCACCATCCGCCCGCTGGCCGGCACGCGTCCGCGCGGTGCCACGCCCGAGGCCGACAAGGCCGCCGAGGTGGAGCTGGTCAACGACCCCAAGGAGCGCGCCGAGCATGTGATGCTGATCGACCTGGCGCGCAACGACATCGGCCGCATCGCCAAGACCGGCACGGTCAAGGTGACCGAGGCCTTTGTGGTCGAGCGCTACAGCCACGTCATGCACATCGTGAGCAACGTCGAAGGCCTGCTGCAGGACGGCATGAGCTCGATGGACGTGCTCAAGGCCACCTTCCCCGCGGGCACGCTGACCGGCGCGCCCAAGGTGCACGCCATGGAGCTGATCGACCAGCTCGAGCCCAGCAAGCGCGGCCTCTACGGCGGGGCCTGCGGCTACCTGAGCTATGCCGGCGACATGGACGTGGCCATCGCCATCCGCACCGGCGTCATCAAGAACGACGTGCTTTATGTGCAGGCCGCGGCCGGTGTGGTGGCCGATTCGGTCCCCGAGATGGAGTGGCGCGAGACCGAGCACAAGGCGCGCGCCTTGATCCGCGCGAGCGAGCTCGTGGAACAGGGGCTGGAGTGAACACCATGGCCAAGAACATCAAGCTCCTCATGGTGGACAACTACGACTCGTTCACCTACAACATCGTGCAGTACTTGGGCGAACTCGGTGCGGATGTGGAAGTCCATCGCAATGACGAGATCACCCTCGCGGAGATCGAGGCGAAACTGAAAGCCGGTCAACTTGACCGCCTGGTGATCTCGCCCGGCCCCTGCTCGCCAGCCGAGGCTGGCATCTCGGTGGCGGCCATCCGCCACTTCGCCGGCAAGCTGCCGATTCTGGGTGTGTGCCTAGGCCACCAGAGCATCGGCGCGGCCTTCGGTGGGAAGATCGTGCGCGCTCAGCAGCTCATGCACGGCAAGACCAGCGAGATCACGACCACGCGCGAAGGTGTGTTCGCCGGCCTGCCCGAGCGCTTTACCGTGAACCGCTACCACTCGCTGGCCATCGAGCGCGCGAGCTGCCCGCCCGAGCTCAAGGTCACGGCCTGGACCGAGGACGGCGAGATCATGGGCGTCAAGCACAAGACCCTGGCCATCGAGGGCGTGCAGTTCCACCCCGAATCCATCCTGACCGAGCACGGCCATGCCATGCTGAAGAATTTCCTCGAACCAGCGTAAGGAAGAAGAAGCCATGCCTCCCCAAGCCCTCCAGATCACCCCGCAGGAAGCGCTGCAGCGTGTGATCGAGCACCGCGAGATCTTCCACGACGAGATGCTGCACATCATGCGGCTCATCATGAGCGGGGAGATGTCGCCTGTGCTCATGGCCGCCTTCATCACCGGCCTGCGCGTGAAGAAGGAGACCATCGGCGAGATCACGGCCGCAGCCCAGGTGATGCGCGAGTTCTCGACCAAGGTCAACGTGGCAGATCGCCAGCATCTGGTCGACATCGTCGGCACCGGCGGTGACGGCGCCCACACCTTCAACATTTCCACCTGCGCCATGTTCGTGGCCGCGGCCGCTGGTGCCAAGGTCAGCAAGCATGGTGGCCGCAGCGTTTCCAGCAAAAGCGGCAGTGCCGATGTGATGGAGTCGCTGGGCATCAACATCAACTTGAAGCCCGAGGCCATCGCCCAGTGCGTGGCCGAGACCGGCGTGGGCTTCATGTTCGCGCCCAACCACCACCCGGCCATGAAGAAC
>DNQP01000171.1:8987-9759 GCA_003500955.1 Curvibacter sp.
CCACCCGGCCATGAAGAACGTGGCGCCGGTGCGCCGCGAGCTCGGCATCAAGACGATCTTCAACATCCTGGGGCCCCTGACCAATCCGGCCGGCGCGCCCAACATCCTCATGGGCGTCTTCCATCCGGACCTGGTGGGCATCCAGGTGCGCGCCCTGCAGCGCCTGGGCGCCGAGCACGCGCTCGTGGTCTACGGCAAGGATGGCATGGATGAGATCAGCCTGGGCGCAGCCACGCTGGTGGGCGAGCTCAGGAACGGCGAGGTCATGGAGTACGAGATTCACCCCGAAGACTTCGGCCTGACCATGTCCAGCATGCGCAACATCCGCGTCGAGACGCCCGAGCAGTCGCGCGCCATGCTGATGGGGGTGCTCGAAGGCAAGCCGGGTGTGGCCAGCGACATCGTCGCGCTCAATGCCGGCGCGGCCCTGTATGCCGCCAATTTGGTCGACAGCATGGCGGCCGGGGTGGCCAAGGCGCGCGAGGTCATCACCAGCGGCGCGGCCAAGGCCAAGCTGGAGCAGCTCGTGACGGTGGCGCATCGTCTGGGAGCACCGGCATGAGCGACATCCTTGACCAGATCGTGGCCGTCAAACGCCAGGAGATCGCGGCGGCTCTCAAAAAGACTTCGCTGGCCGCCATGCGTGCCGATGCCGAGTCGCGCGTGCTCACGCGTGACTTCGTGGGCGCGATGCGCAAGAAGATCGCTGCCGGCCAGGCCGCGGTGATCGCGGAGATCAAGAAGGCCAGCCCGAGCAAGGGCGTGCTGCGCG
>DNQP01000103.1:0-5570 GCA_003500955.1 Curvibacter sp.
ACTGCCGCGCTTCGGCCTGCAGGACATGGACGAGGACGAGCGCCGCCATCTCAACCACGCCTGGCACCGGCTGGACCCCTGGCCCGACACGGTGGCCGGGCTCACGCGTCTCAAGACCCGGTTCACGATCTGCACCCTGTCCAACGGCAACATTGGCTTGCTCACCCACATGGCCAAGCGCGCGGGCCTGCCCTGGGACTGCATCCTCTCGGCCGAGGTGTTCCGCGCCTACAAGCCGGACCCGGCCACCTACCTGGGCGTGGCGCGCGTCTTCGACCTGCCGCCCGATCAGGTGATGCTGGTGGCCACGCATCAAGACGACCTGGCCGCGGCGCGCGCCTGCGGCCTGCAGACGGCCTACGTCGAGCGCCCGCTGGAGTTCGGCGGCGGCCACGGCAAGGACGATACGCCAGTCCCCGCCAACACCCTGCACGCCCGCGACCTGCTGCAGCTGGCCGAGCAGCTGGGCTGCTGAAGCGGCAGAGGTCCTATGAAGCGCACCGCCCTTTCCCTGGCCTGCGTGCTTGCGGCCATGCTGGGCCTGGCGGCGTGTCAGCCCACCGATCCGCGCGCCGACAGCCTGGAGCCGCTGGCCCTGCTCAAGCTGCGCTTTGAGCGGCCGGACGCGCCGCAGGACCTGGATGTATCGGACCTGGAAGAGAACCAGAGCCCCAACCCGGCCGAGCGCACGGTCATCCGGGCCACCGTGGTGCCGCTGCAGGTGGTGCAGCTCGACGACACCCATGCCCTGCTGCTGACCGATGTGCGCAGCGGCGACGATTGCCACGCCTGCCCCGGCGTGCTGGGCGCCTATGCCTACGAGCGCGACGCGCGCGGCTGGCGGCTGGTGCAGCGCCAGGACGCCGCGCTGAGCTATGGCGGTTATGGCCGCCTGGGCAAGCTGGACGTGCACACCCTGGCCTCCGGGCGTTACGCCGCCACCTTGCTGTGGGGCAACTGCGCGCAAGGCCTGTGCGGCAGCTGGCTGCAGGTGCTGAGCCTGCAGGCCACCGGCGTGCAGCCACTGGGCGAGCCCGTACCGGTGGCGATGGACAACGACGGTGCGCATGAGGCGTGCAGCCGGCTGGACGGCAAGCCCGTGCAAGAGCCCTGGCCCAAGGACGAACCGGCCGAGCCGCTGGAGCACCAGGCGTGCTTCCAGGCAGAGGGCCAATGGCGCTTCGTGGCGGGCCGCTTGCAGATCGATTTCAGCGGGCGCGAGCGCTCGATCAAGAACGGGAAACTCATGCCCGTGCGCCGCATCGCGCAGCGCGCGGTCTACGCGCTGCAGCCTGAGACGCTGACGCTGGTGGAGGGTGAGAACCCGATCCAGGGTTTCTGAGGCGGGTGCGCTCAGTCCTGGCCCGGGCGCAGGCCCATGGCCGCGTGGTAGGCCTGCAGCCGCCACTGCTGCTGGTCGTAATGCAGTTGCGGCAGGTGGATGGAGAACTCGGCCTGGTCCAGCGCGGCGGCTTCGTCCTTGAAGCGCTCGCGCAGCTGGGGCAGATCGGCAGCCAGCTGCACGCGTGCGCGCACCACGGCGCCCAGCGCGGCCTGGCGCAGCGCGGCGTCGTCCGGGGTCTTGCGCAGCGTGGCCGAGGCATTGCGCAGCAGCACCAGCGTGCCCTGCACCGAAGCCGCCTGGCCCAGCGCGTCGATCAGGCAGCGGCGGCCGGCGGGGGTGAAGTCCAGGGTGCGGGTGGCGGGGTTGTCGGCGCGCTGCACGTCGCAGACGCGGTAGCGCGCCTCGTCCTGCTGCTCCAGGTAGAGCCGGCGGGTCTGCCAGCCAGGCAAGGTGGCGTTGTCGGCCTGGGCCGGCGCGGCGGCGGCCAGTGTGGCGAGGCTGAGCAGGAGGGCGGTGAGCTTCATCGTGGGCTTCCGAGACAGGGTGAGAGCCAGTATGGAAGGCGCACACGCATCTGGCATCACCCGGCCCGTGCACAGTTCACGGTGCGGCCCGATAAACGCTGCCAACTTTTACCGCTTTGGCCGGCGCCGACGCGCGCCGTGAAATATCACCGGCCCCGATGCGGGCGGATGGCGCGCCGGGACACCGGACTCTGCGGTGAATAATCAGCGCGTCCCGCACCCCTCGCCATGGCCCGCCGCCCGCATTACCACGTCTATGTGATCGAGCTCTCGAAAGCCGTGCTCGACGAGCCGCGCTTTCGCAAGAGCAACCCGGGCTATGTGGAAGGCAAGCCCTGTGTGTACGTGGGCATGACGGGCGAGGGCCTGTCTCGGCCAATTTCTCAAGACGCGTTGTGGATCAAAAAAGTCATGCGGTAGGCGCGTGGACGCCGCCGGAGTGACCTCCGGCAAGTCCGCGCAACACCCCGCATGGCTTTTTTGGCCACAACCCGCAGGGAACGGGGTGAAAACGGCGCCACTCGTCGTTGCACTCCTAACCCAGGCGGCCTGCCTGGGCGTCGTCGTACGCCTAGATTGGCGCCGTTTTCACCCCGTTCGCGCTTGAGAAATTGGCCGAGACAGGCCCCGACCCGGATGTGCGCTTCGACAAGCACAAGGCCGGCATCCAGGCCAACCGTTATGTCACGCAGTACGGCCTGCGCCTGCTGCCCGATCTCTACGAGGGCTTCAACCCCATGCGCTACGAGGAGGCACAGGCGCGCGAGGTGGAGATCGGCATCGACCTGCGCTCGGCGGGCTTTGGGGTCTGGCAGGCCTAGGATAGGTCTGAACAAGTCGCTAAGCTTGGCGGATCGCAACCGAGGAATCCCCATGAAAAAACTCAAGGTCACCATCCAGCTCGAGATGTCCGTCCCCGACGGCTGGGCGCTGGTGCAAACCTCCGAAGGCACGCCGGTGATCCGCATGCCAGGCGGCACCTACCTGGACCTGGCCGTCGAGCCGCTGTACGCCGCCGACCCGGAAGGCGACTGGAGCAGCACCGAGAGCGAGGAGGAGCTCAACGAGTTCCTGGACATGGTGGAGAGCGAGGAAGTGAGCTACGAGTTCGTGGCCGCCTGACCTGCCCATGCCATCCACACACTCGGCGCAGGACGTTCTGCGCTTCTGGTTCGAAGAGCTCACGCCCAAGCAGCACTTCAGCAAGGACGCCGCGCTGGACGCGCTGATCCGCACGCGCTTCGGGTCCACGCTGGCGGCCGCCGCGCGCGGCGAGTTGCAGCCCTGGCGCACGGATGCACCGGGCCGGCTGGCCGAGATCCTGGTGCTGGACCAGTTCCCGCGCAACATCCACCGCGACACGCCGCAGGCCTTTGCCTGCGATGCGCTGGCGCTGCGCCTGGCGCGCGAGCTGGTGGCGCTGGGGCTGGATGCCGATCTGCCCACGCCACACAAGGCTTTCGCCTACATGCCCTATATGCACAGCGAAGACCTGGCCGCCCACACCGAGGCGCTGCCGCTGTTCAGCCAGCCGGGGCTGGAAAACAACCTGAACTTCCTGCACCGGCACACGGAGATCATCCGCCGCTTTGGCCGTTACCCGCACCGCAACGCGGTGCTGGGCCGCGCCTCCACGCCCGAGGAGCTGGCCTTTCTGCAGCAGCCGGGCTCGGCGTTCTGAGGCCGGCGCCCCCGGGTTTACCCCCGAGGCGGGGCCACGGGCTCCCGGGCTTGTTGCTTTTGGCGCGAAGCGAGGCGCTACAGGGGTGGCGTGCCCCTCTTTCTTGGCTACAGTTGCGCGGCGTACAAAAACCGCCGCTGGGAGCACAAGAATGAGAACGCAGCCAGGACGCCTGACTGAAGACCGCCTTCCCCCTTCGAGTCTGAATGAAAAAGGCTTCATCGCCGCCGCCATCGGCGTGGTGCTGCTGATCAGCCCCTATCTGCTCAAAGGTTCGGCCGCGGTGAACGCGGTGATTGCCCAGATCCAGCCCCTGGGCTGGGTGGCGCTGGGCCTGGGGCTGCTGCTCATGGGCCTGCACATGCTGCGCCAGCGCCGGCAGGCGACGATGCCGCTGGAGGAGGAGGCACCAGTCTCGCGCTTCCAGCACTCGGTGCTGCCCGAGGAGCTGCTCAACCCGCCCACACGCATCCGACTGGAACCCATGGCCGAGCCGAACGATCACTGGGGCGCGCCCACGGACCCACCTTCGACCATTCCGTCCACGCTGGGCGGCCCGTCGACCCTGCCCTCGACGCTGGACCCGCTGTCGGCGCCACAACGGGTGCGCGCCACGGCCTGGGGGCCGGAGGTGTACTGGCACATCGAGTGGCGCCGCTTCGAGACGGTGTGCCTGGCGCTGTTCACGCAGGCAGGCTTCCAGCCGCGCGCGCAGCCTCTGGGCGTGGGCGGCGGCGTGGATCTGTGGCTGCACTCGCGCCACGCGCAGGGCCCTGTGGCGCTGGCGCGCTGCCGCCACTGGCTGGAGCGGCCGGTGAGCCTGCGCGAGCTCAAGGATTTCAAGGACAAGCTGGCGGCGCACCAGCTGCGCCGCGGCAGCTATGTGACCAGCGGCGGCTACACGCGCGAGACGCTGGAGTTCGCGCACCGCGAGGGCATCAACCTGCTGGACGGCCAGTCGCTGCTGGCCCTGATCGCCAAACGCCGGCCCGAGCAGCAGCAGGCCTTGCTGGACGCGGCCTACGAGGGCGAGTACTGGCGCCCCACCTGCGCGAACTGCGGCACCAAGATGGTGGAACGCGAGTCGGACAGCGAGGGCAGCTACTGGGGCTGCATGAGCTACCCGCGCTGCCGCCACATCCTGCCGATGGCGCAGCGGGGCTGAGGGCCGGCAAGCGAGGCGCAGCGTTGCGTCTTGCTGCCACGCGCACGGGCCTGTCACCGGGGTCCTTGACGCGCCTGGCGCATCCGGGTGCAATCGCGGGCTGCCATGAATGAGATCGCCTTCAGCGCCCCTTCCGACCGCAACAAGCAACCCATCCTCGAGGTGCTGCTGCAGCTGCTGCCCGAGCAGGGCCGCGCACTGGAGATCGCCAGCGGCACGGGCCAGCATGTGGCGTGGTTCGCCGCGCACCTGCCGCACTGGCAATGGCAGCCCACGGATGTGGATGGGCGCATGCTGCCCAGCGTCGACGCGCGCTGCAGCGAGGCACGGCTGTCGAATGTGCAGCCTGCACGCTTGCTGGACGTGCTGCAGCAGCCCTGGCCGCTGGGTGAAGCGCAGTACGAGCTGATCTTCTGCGCCAACATGCTGCACATCGCGCCGCCGGCCTGCGGCGAGGCGCTCATGCAGGGCGCGGCGCGGCACCTCGCGCCCGGCGGCATGCTCGTGACCTATGGGCCCTACCTTGAGGACCAGGTGCCGACCACGGCCAGCAATCTGGCCTTCGACCAAAGCCTGCGCACGCGCAACCCGGCCTGGGGGCTGCGCCGGCGCGAGGACCTGGAGGCCCAGGCCGGGCAGGTGGGTCTGCGTCTGAGCGGACGGCACGAGATGCCGGCCAACAACCTGTTGCTGGTCTGGCAAGGCGGGCAGGACCTGCTCTGAACCGCGCGGCGGACCGGGCCTTGTGGCGGCGGGCCCACTGCGGTCGGCCGGGCGCGCGGCGGTGGCGCCGAAGGCAGGGATAATTTCGGCCATGGAGTTTGCGGAGAACACGGTCTGGTCGGTCATGGCGGG
>DNQP01000103.1:5893-6368 GCA_003500955.1 Curvibacter sp.
ATGGCGGGTGGCTTGCTGTCGCTGACCCTGCTGGCCGCCGCCGATGCGCTGATCACGCGCAGCCTGGGCGCGGTGCGCAACGTGCTGCTGGTGAGTTTCATCGGCAGCGTCTGCGTGCTCATGTCCGGGCTGCCGGAGTACCTGTTTCCCGCCCTGCCCGAGCGCCTGCTCATGGTGCTCAAGGCCTCGCTCGGCCCGCTGGCCGGCGCGCTGGGGCTGCGTTTCCTGGGCATCTGGATCGGCGGCGCGCGCGAGGACCGGCTGCTGTACGCGGTGACGGTCTGGGGCTGCTACATCATGGTGATCGCGTCGGCCGTGCTGGCCGTGCTGGCGGTGATCCTGCCGGCTGGCGACTTCCTGGAGCTGCTGCGCATGAGCGCCCTGGTCAATGCACTGACCGTGGTGCTGATCCTGCTGGTGTCGGTGCGCGCGACGCTGCTCGGCGATCCGCTGGCGCGCTGGCTGGTGCTGGCCA
>DNQP01000103.1:6698-7086 GCA_003500955.1 Curvibacter sp.
CCTGCTGCTGGCGGGCATGATGACCGGGCTCTACCTGCACGCGCTGCAGGTGCGGCTGGCGCTGGTCTGGTGGCTGCTCACGGCCAGCAGCGCGCTGGTGTTCGTGCTGATCGTGATGGTGCTGATCATCGTGCGCAACCGCGCCAACCGCGAGCTGGCGCGCCTGGCCCGGCTCGATGCGGGCAGCGACCCGGTCACCGGCCTGCCCACGGGCGCGCGGCTGCTCAGTGAGGTGGAACATGCCTTCTGGCGCGCGGGCCGCCTGCGCGGGCAGTGTGTGGTGGTCTGCGTCTACCTGAGCAATCTCTACGAGCTGGGCGACTCCATGGGCCGCACCACGGACAACCAGATCCTGGCCGCCACGGCCGCGCGCATCCGCCGCGCCGCG
>DNQP01000103.1:7387-16060 GCA_003500955.1 Curvibacter sp.
GGCCGCGCGCATCCGCCGCGCCGCGGGATTCCGCTGCGTGGTGGGGGTCTACCACCCGCGCTGCTTCATCATCGTCTTCACGCTGGACCGCAAGCGCACCTTCGACGAAGCGGCGCTGACGCGTATACGCAATCTGGTGACGCAACCCCTGCAGGTGGTGGGCAACCGCGAACAGCGCCAGCAGTTCCAGCCCGTGGTCGGCCTGTCGGCGCTGCCGGTGCTGCCGGACCTGGTGCAGCCGCTGGACGTGCTCAACGAGGCCGAACACCAGGCCATGGACGAGGTGCGCCGCACCAGCTCGCAATTCGGCCCGGATACGGTCCCCAACGACCAGCTCGACACCACCTGGTGAGTCCGGGCGGGCTCCTGCGGGCGTGAAAAAAATCACGCTTGGAACCCTCCGCCAGCGGCTCCATAATGGTGTTCATGTCCACCGCCGAAACCGCCGTCTGGTCCGCCATGCTGGGGGGTCTGCTGACCCTGGCGGCGCTGGCGCTCTCGGACGTGCTGGTCAACCGCAAGCGCGGGGCGCTGCGCAACATGGTCTTTGTGCTCGTGGCGGGCGCGGCCTGCGTCGTCATGACCGGCCTGCCCGGCGCGCTCTGGCCGGGCCTGCTGCCGCTGTGGACAGTGCAGATGCTCAAAGGCGGCCTCGGCCCGGTGGCCGGCGCGGTGGCCCTGCACTACCTGGGCCTGTGGATGGGGGGGCGACGCGAGGACCGCACCGTGCACCACATCACGGCCTGGGGCGCGCTGGCCATGGGCCTGGCCGGCGTGGCGCTGGGCGCGCAGGCCGCCTTTTCCAGCCCCGATGAATTCCGCCAGCTGCTGGTGACCACCGCCTCGGTCAATGTGGCCATCGCCCTGATGGGCCTGGTGGCGACGCTGCGCGCCGCCGCGCTGGGCGATCCGCTGGCGCGCTGGATGGCGATCGCCTGCGTGGGCCTGGTGCTGCTGGTGATCGGTCACTACCTGAACGGTCTGAACGTGCCCGGCTTCGGCCTGGGCACCTGGATCGCCACCGCGGCCCTGACGGTGCTCTACTTCCTGGCCTGCATCGTGCTGGTGATCCAGCGCAACCGCGAGCAGCGCCACCTCACGCGCCTGGCACGGCTGCAGGTCGGGGCCGACCCGGCCACCGGCCTGCCCACGGGTTCGATGCTGCTGAGCGAGGTGGGCCACGCCTTCTGGCGCACCGCGCGCATCCACGGCGAATGCATCGTGGTCTGCCTCAACGTGCGCAATCTCTACGAGCTGGGGCAGACCGCAGGCCATGGCGTGGAGCAGCAGATCCTGGTGTCGCTGGCCGCGCGCATCCGCCGCGCCGCGGGTTTCCGCTGCGTGGTGGGCCTGTACCAGCCGCGCTGCTTCGTCGTGGTGATCTCGGCCGACAAGCGGCGCGAGTATGTGCAGGAGACCGTCAACCGCATGCGCATGCTGGTGGGGCGGCCGCTGGCCGTGATCGGGCGCGACCAGACCCGCCACGAGTTCCTGCCCCAGCTCGCCCTGGGCAGCGTGACGCTGCAGCAACCGGGTCGCGCCACACCGCTGGACGTGATCCACGAGGCGGAGCGCCGCGCGCTGATCGCCGACAACCAGCAGCCCCCCGCGCCCCCGCCGCCGCCGTCCGTGCAGGAAGGCATTCCCACGGCGCCCGCGCCCTTCGTCTGAGCCCGGGATCGCCCGCTTGCGGGTGGCGCGGCGCGGCCGATAATCCCCGGCCATGAGCCTCGACACACTCTTTCCCCTGGGCTGGCAGCATTACCTGCTGGGCGGCCTGCTGGTGGGGCTGGGCACGGCCCTGCTCTACGTGTTCACGGGTCGCATCGGCGGCATGAGCTCGGTGTTTTCCAGCAGCTGGTCCTGGCTGGTGCAGCGGCCCTACTTCCAGGCCGCACGCTATGTGCAGACACGCGGCTGGCGCCTGGTCTATGCGGCCGGCCTCATCGCCGGCGCGCTGGTCTGGTGGCTGGGCTGGACCGACGGCACGCCGCTGGCCACGCAGGTGCCGGCCTGGCAGCTGCTGGTGGGCGGTTTCCTCGTGGGCTACGGCGCACGGCTGGGCGGCGGCTGCACCTCGGGCCACGGCATCTGCGGCCTGGGCTCGCTGCAGCTGCCCTCGCTGTACGCCGTGCTGACCTTCATGGCCACGGCCTTCCTCACCGCCCACCTGGCCGCGAGGTGGCTATGAGCACAAACATCAAGCAGGCGCTGGCCACGCTGGCCGCGGGCGCGCTCTTCGGCTTCGGGCTCTCGCTCTCGGGCATGGTGCGGCCCGAGGTGGTGCTGAGCTTTCTGCGCTTCGAGGACTGGGGCCTGATGCTGGTGATGGGCGGGGCCGTGGCCGTGGTGCTGCTCGCCTACCAGGGCGCGCCGCGTCTGCTGCAGCGTCCGCTGCTGGGCGGCGGCTTCGAGCAGCAGAAGCGGCCCTGGAACCGCGACACGGCCGTGGGCGCGGCGCTGTTCGGCGTGGGCTGGGGTTTGTGTGGCGTGTGTCCGGGGCCCGCCATCGCGGGCCTGGGCACGGGCAACCTCGATTTGCTGTGGGCGCTGGCGGGCATTGCCCTGGGTGCGCTGGTGCAGGGCCTGCGCGCGAAGTGAACCCGGTGCTCAGAACTTGTGAAGAAATCGTAGCGAGCAGGCCGAGCGCAAGGCGGACGGAGCACAGCCACCGGAACGTACCTCAAGTACGTGAGGATGGCGCGCACCGCCCAACGCCGCGATCGGGCTGCGCAGTAGATTTATTCACAAGTTCTCAGGGCTTGATGCCCTTGGGCAGGGCCGCCTTGGTCAGCAGGCCGCGGTATTCGATGAGCTTGGCGCGCAGGCGGCGGTGGTTGACCGGGCCGGTGCGCAGCAGCATCTTCTGGCCTGCGGCCAGGGACTGCAACTCGTCCTCTTCGAACTCATAGCGCGTCCAGGGGCGCTCGGAAGGGATGGGGCCCTTGACCTCGACCAGGCCGACGATCAGCGGGTCTTCGCGCACGGGCGTGGCCAGCAGCAGGTCGATGACGGCGATCAGGCGGTCGTTGAAATAGGCCTTGGGATAGCCCAGCTCTTCGTAGGCCTGCTGGAACAGCGGGTAGAGGCTGACGTAGAGCTG
This sequence comes from Curvibacter sp., assembly GCA_003500955.1. Lineage (GTDB taxonomy): Bacteria > Pseudomonadota > Gammaproteobacteria > Burkholderiales > Burkholderiaceae_C > Hylemonella. Next base: position 10,491 of record DNQP01000103.1, read on the forward strand.
CACGATCTGGCGGCTGTTGACGGTCTCGATGAACTGCACCAGCGGCGAATAGCGCTGGCCGTTGTCGGGATTGATGATCTCGCCCTCGCTGCGGCGCAGGGTGCTGAAGCGCCCGGGCGTAGGATGCACGGGCCACATGCTGGGCGCGGCGTGCTCGCGGCCCAGGTTGTCGATGGTGGCGACAGTCCGGCGCACGAAGCTGTCGACCAGCAGGAACTGCTCGACCTTCTTGCGCCCGAGCAGGGTGTTGAGATCCTCGCGCGCGCGCGCATCCGACTGGCCCAGCGGCGGCAGGGGACGCACGGCCGGCGGCGGGGGCAGGGCCTCGATGGCCTGCACGGGGTGCTGGATCGGCGGCGGGGGCGGCGGTTCGGTGGCGGGCACGGGCGCGGCCGCCACCGGGGACTGCTGCACCGGCTGGGCCTGGGGCACGACGGGCGCGAGGTTGTCGTCCAGCTGGGGCCGGTAGTACCACGCCGCCACCCCCAGGAGCACGAGGACCAGGAGGAGTGCGAGGACGAGGCGGCTTTTGTTCATGGATCGCGGCGGCGGCAGGCAGGTTTCAGAGGGCGATGCTAGCACTGCGGGCCCCCTGCCGTGCAGCCCTTTCATGTTGCACTGCGGGGTGTGGGGTCTGGGCCGTGAGCGTGTCGACGCACGCCCAGGGGTGCGTGATGTGCCGCAGGCGGTGGACGAGGTCGTGGCGCTGTGGACGCGCGGCTGAACTTCGTCCAGGTCCAGACACCGGTACGCCGGTGTTTTCGCATACGATCGCCCCACAGGTCACATCCCGCGACCTTGACCACGGAGGCTCCCATGGCCAAAGGCGATCAGCGCAGCAACAAGATGGTGAAGAAGCCCAAAAAGGACACTTCGCCCCCCAAACCCGGCAGTTCGGACCGTCCCGTGCCGCCCGTCACCGCGGTGATTCCGCGTGGCAAGGACAAGAACCGCTGACTTTACAAAGCGCGGGCGGCGATCCGGTCGGCGCCCACCCCGCCGGCTGCGTTGTGGGGTCATGGAAACCCTGCTACGTCGCATCTTGAAGCGCCTGCCCTGGGCCGGCCTGCTGCTGGCCGCCGCCAGCGCGGGCGCCAACACCCTGGTGGAATATGCGCCCGTGCTGTCGGTCACCCCGGCCGTGCAGCCCGTGGCCGTGCAGCGCCAGGCGTGCAGCGTGGACGGGCATTGCGGGCTGCTGACCTTTCATGAGACCCGCACCACGGGCTACACGGTGGTCTACCTGTACGAGGGGCGCGAGCACACGGTGCAACTGCCCTATGACCCGGGGACGACCTTGGCCCTGCAGGTCGATGCGAGTCGGCTGGGTGTAGCGGGCACCCTGCCATCACCGGTCATCGTCACCGCACCGGTCTACGTCCCCGCGCCGGTGGTGATCCACTCGCGCAACTACTACCCCTACGCGCCCTACACGGTCTACCCCTCGATCGGCCTGCACCTGCAGCTGGGACGCGGGCATTACCACCACCGGTACGACCATCGCCATTACCATCACGGGCACGGGCATCGGCACCGCTGACCGGCACCATCAGCCCACGGGGTGCACCACCTTGGTATAGGGGTGGGGCTCACCCTCGACCCACCAGTTGGCCCAGTAGCGGTCGGCGCCGCCGGTCGCATCGGGTTGCAGGGTCAGGAAGTTGCGCGCGCCGATCATGCGGTGGCCCGTGGTGGGGAACTCGTGCAGCGCCCCGGTGATGCCGCGGTCGATCTGCTCGACGTTGCGGCAGACCTGTTCGAGGAAGAAGAGCTGCACGGCCGAGGGCGCGGGGTGCACGATGGCGCTGCTGGTGAGCTGGTTGATCACGCGGGCGCCGCCCTCGCGCACCGATTCGATCACGCCGACGGCCGCCACATGCACGTCCCCCGACAGCAGGGTGACACGCGTGCCCTGCCCCGCCACCTGCAGCAGGCGATGGATGAGGCGCAGGCGTTCGGCGCGGTGCGGCGGGCTGGTCCAGTGGTCGCGCAGGTCGTCTTCGAGCTCCTGCTGGCCGGGCAGGACGCCCAGCAGCTTTTCCAGCAATTCGAAGCTGGGATGCACTACAGGAATGCTGCTCATGACGAAGAGGTGCTTCATGCCGCCCGTGGCCTCCTGCGCCGCAAGCCACTGGTAGACGGCGCTCCAGCTCTGCGGGCTCAGCACCTGCTCGGCATGCAGCACCTCCCCCGCCGGCGTGGACGCCAGGCGGCGCGGCCGGCGCTCGCTGCGCATGTCCAGCATCAGCAGGCCCAGCGAGCCGATACGCCAGGCGCTGTTGAAATGCGCCTGGTCCGCCAGCGTGCCGGGCACGGGCCCGCTCAAGGCTTGGCGCTGGAACAGGGCGAAGGCGGCACGCGCCACCGCATAGATGCCCTGGTAGACGGGGCAGTGGTGCTGCTCGGCGGGGTAAGAGCCCCAGCCGTCCATGATGTCGTGGTCGTCCCACATCATCACCGTGGGCAGGCGCGCCAACACCGCGGCCACCTCGGGCTGTGACCAGCGCTCCAGGTAGATCTTGCTGAAGTATTCCTCGAGCTTGCGGCGCAGCGTGGCGGTGAACGGCGCCTTGTGGCGCTTGGCCCAGGGCAAGGCGGTCCAGGCCTTGAGTTCGGGAATCACGACCCACATCGCATCGCTGTAGACCTGATCGCCACCGAGCAGCAGCAGGTTCAGCGGCCCGTAGGTCTGCGCGTCCACCCGGTCCTGCTGCGCATGCAGGCGCGCGAGCCGTGCCCACAGGGCCTGCGGCTGCTGGACCTTCTTCATGAGCTTGGGATCGGAATAGCCATTGCACGATCCATAGGCGAGCGCCGGCATGGCGCCGCGCGCGGGGACATGGAAGGCGTGCGACTCGCCACCCACCGTGTACGCCACTTCCTGGGACGCAGCCGTCTGCGGCACGCTGATCTCGAAACGCCAGGCCGTGCAGGCCGTGCCGGGCACCGGGGCCTGCGTGACCTGTACGGGCAGAGCCCCAGCCACACAGGCGGGCGGCGCGTCAGCACGGTCCTGGACCCAGAGCGCGCTCACGCGCCAGCGGTCCTGTTCACAGCCAAGGAATTGCAGGACGGGGCCGAGTTTTTTCATGGGATCTCCCTGTGTCGAACTCGCGCGACTGTAGCGGCCGGCAGCCTCGGCGTCATCCCACGAATGCGGGAGGCTTGTGTGTCAGGCGGCCCGGGTACCGAGCGCGCGCAGCTGGTCTTGCCAACGGCGCACGCCCCCTACACCCAGCCGATCCACCCCGCCGATCAGCGTGTCGCGCACGGGCGAGATGCCGACGAAGCCCAGGATGTTGCGCTTGAGCAGGCCCACGCCGCGGGCCCGGAAGACCCAGCGGTAGACCCAGGACGGCATGCCCATGGTGACGACGATGCGCGCGCTGCGGCCTTTGAGACCTTTGTGGATGAAGGGGTTGCTGCCGCGCTCGGCCGCATCGCCGGTGAACGCAAAGCCCGGGCGCGCCACCTGCTCGAGAAAGCCCTTGAACAGCGCCGGCATGTCGCCCAGCCAGAGCGGGAAGAAGATCACGAGGTGCTGGGCCCAGGCGATGTCGTCCTGTGCGGCCTTCAGGCCCGCGGGCAGCGCCGTGTGTTCCCAGTCGTGCTGGCTGCGCAGCAGGGGAAAGTCCAGCTTGGCCACCGTGACGGTACGCACCTCGTGCCCGGCCGCCAGCGCGCCTTCGGCGTAGGCCTGGGCCAAGGTGTGGCCGAGGTGGCCACCGTCCGGATCCGGATGGCCCTGGAGGATGAGGATGCGGCGTGGTTCCATGGCGGGTACTCCTGCGGCCTGATCTTGCGGCAGAAGCCTAACGTCTTCCTTGATCTGGCGCAATGCTCCGTTTTTGATAGCGCATCGACCACACCCGGTTGGGACGGACCGGTACCACCGGGCCTAGAATTCGGCCAACACCGAAACCATCATGCAAGCCAACGACACCCCCCTCTTCTACATCGGCAAGACTGAAGCCTTCGGCGAACAGTTCGACGCCTGGACCGACCGGCCCCTGCTGCAATCCATGGAGCAAGGTGGCGTGAGCTGGCCGAGTTCCTGCCGCGCCGGCAACTGCCGCACCTGCATCGGCAAGCTGGTCAGCGGCACGGTGCGCTACGAGATGGAATGGCCCGGCCTGCTGCCGGAAGAAAAGGAAGAGGGCTATGTGCTGCCCTGCGTGGCCCACCCCTGTTCGGACGTGGTGCTTAGCGAAGGGTATTAGGCAAAGACGTTGAGCTGCGTGCCCAGCGCCCCCGAGGTAGCCAGGGGCTGCGGCCCGGCTGCGGGTTGCAGCAGGGTGTTGAGGGCGGCTTGCTGCATCTGCATGGACTCGCGCAGCACATAGACCTGCACGCCCTGCGCCAGCCTGGCCGAGGCCAGCTGGCTGGAGATGGCGATGATCTGCTGGCTGATGCCGTCCATGGGGAAATCCGGGAGTTCTTACCATTAACGGCAGGACGGCGGTGAACTTGAGTCCGGCTAGGCGTCCAGCCTGCCGCGCAGGAGCTCCGGCAGGCGCTCCACCCCCATGCGAAAGCCGCAGGCCTGGGCATGGCCGCCGCCGCCCATGCTTTCGGCCAGGGGGATGCAGTCGAAGCTGCGCTGCGAACGCAGGCCCACCTTGATGACACCGCCCTTGCTGGCGGTCCACATCAGCGCATAGCTGCCGCTTTTCTTCGACAGCAACTCGCCCACGAGGCTGTGGAACATGCCCGGCGCGTTGACCATGAGACCCGCCTGGCCGTTGAAGACGATGGGTTCGGCACCGGCGGCGATGTCTTCGCACATCTTGCGGAACTTCTCGTCCATGGCCTGGCCGCGCAGCATGAAGGTGGCCAGCTCGTCCTCGGACCAGGAGGCGATCTGCGCCCAGCGCTCGAAGTCCATGGGCTCCATGTCCAGCGCGGCGAGGAAGCCCGCGCTCTCGGGGTATCGCCAGGCCCAGATGTCACGGTCCTCGATGTAGCGCACCAGGGCGGGCAGCGCGCGGTCGGACTGGAAGAAGTCCCAGGCCAGGCGTGCGCCGGACTTGCTCATGTCAAAGTGCACCACGCCGCAGCGGCAGGCAAAGCCCGTGAGTTTTTCGGCCGCGCTCTTGTGATGGTCCAGCATGACGAGCTTGGCCGCGCGCTGCTCGATGTCGCGCAGGATCTCGGGCGCGAAGGAGAAGTCGAGGATGTAGACGGCACGGCCCTCGAGCGCGGGCAGGTCGGCCACGGTCTTCACGTCACCGTGGTCGCAGGGCCTGAACTCGGCGCGACCTTCGTAGTAGAGCCAGGCCGCGAGCGCGGCACCAAAGCCGTCAGCGCAACGCGCGTGGTAGATCACCAGCGGATCGGGGTCGTGGCGGTCGGGACGGACCAGCAGTTGCTGGGGCAGCAGGGTGTTCATCGGGCGGTCTTTCGGGGGCGGGCGGCGCTTTGAGCAGGCATCTTCTTCGCCGGCGGTTTGGCACGGATATGGCCTTCGCGCCGCAGTTCGTCCTTGCGCAGCTGGCGCTCGGCGTCGAGCTTCTTGCCCTCGACCAGCCAGCGCGCGTATTCCTCCGGCGTCTCCAGCGTGATGCGACCCA
>DNQP01000210.1:0-7257 GCA_003500955.1 Curvibacter sp.
CCATACCCACGCGGGACGGCGCGGCCATGGCCGCGCGCCTCTATGCGCCGGCGCAGGCCAGACTGCCCGTGCTGCTGTATTTCCACGGCGGCGGCTTCACCATCGGCAGCGTGGCCACGCACGACGCGCTGTGCCGCCACCTGAGCCATCTGGCCCACTGCGCCGTGGTCTCGGTGGACTACCGGCTGGCCCCCGAGCACAAGTTCCCCACCGCTGCCAGCGATGCCTGGGACGCGCTGCAGTGGCTGGTGCGCGAGGCTGGAGCGCTGGGCTTGGACGGCACACGCATCGCCGTCGGCGGCGACAGCGCCGGTGGCACGCTGGCCATCGTCTGCGCCATCGCGGCGCGCGATGCCGACCAGCCGTTGGCCCTGCAACTGCTGTTCTACCCCGGCTGTGCCGCACACCAGGACACGCCTTCGCACAAGACCTATGCCGAGGGCTTCGTGATTGGTGAAGCGCAGATCAGCTACTTCTTCAATCACTACGTCAACAGCCCGGCCGACCGCGAGGACTGGCGCTTCGCCCCCTTGCTGGCGCCGGACGTCGAGGGCGTGGCCCCGGCCTGGATCGGCCTGGCCGAGTGCGACCCCTTGGTGGACGAGGGCGTGCTCTACGCCGACAAGCTGCGCGCCGCCGGCGTCGCGGTGGATCTGGAGATCTACCGCGGCGTGGTGCACGAGTTCATCAAGATGGGGCGCGCCATCCCCGAAGCCCTGCAGGCCCATGCCGACGCGGCCCGCGCCCTGAAACACGCCTTCCAGACCCCATGAGCCACACCTCCACGACCCGTGCCGACTTCCGCTACTTCCACCGCCTGCGCGTGCGCTGGGCCGAGGTGGACATGCAGAAGATCGTCTTCAACGCCCACTACCTGATGTATTTCGACACCGCCATCAGCGACTACTGGCGCGCCCTGGCCCTGCCGTATGTCGAAGCCATGGCGCATCTGGGCGGCGATCTCTACGTCAAGAAGGCCACGCTCGAGTACCACGCCTCGGCGCGTTACGACGACATGCTGGACATCGGCATGAAGTGCGAGCGCATCGGCAACTCCTCGCTGCTGTTTCGCGGCGGCATCTTCCGTGGCGACGCGCTGCTGATCAGCTGTGAGCTGGTCTATGTCTATGCCGACCCCGCCAGCCAGACCTCCAGGCCCGTGCCCCAGGCGCTGCGCGACACGCTGCAGGGCTTCGAGGCCGGCGAGCCCATGGTGGACCTGCGCGTGGGCAGCTGGGCCGAACTGGGCGCCGCAGCCGGCCAGGTCCGCACCGAGGTTTTCGTCCAGGAGCAGCAGATTCCCAAGGAGCTCGAATGGGATGAGGAAGACGCCACGGCCCTGCACGCCCTGGCCCGCAACCGCCTGGGCATGCCCCTGGCCACGGGCCGTCTGCTGCAGCATGCGCCGGGCGTGGCCCGCATCGGCCGCATGGCAGTGAGCCGCACCCTGCGCGGCAGCGGCCTGGGGCGTGACATCCTGCTGGCGCTGATGCAGGCGGCACGCGAGCGTGGCGACACCGAGGTGCTGCTGCACGCCCAGCGCAGTGCCGAAGGCTTCTACCAGCGCCTGGGCTTCGAAGGGCAGGGCGAGCCTTACGAGGAAGCCGGCATCCCGCACCTGACCATGCGTCGCGCCCTGAACGGGCCCTGCGCATGAGCACTGCCGCGTTGACGACCCACCATCAGCCCGACGATCGCGTGGTGGCCGTCCTGGCCACCATGATGCTGCTCGTACCCGCTCTGGGCGTGCCCAGCGAGCTCGTGCTGCAGGACACGCTCAAGTCCGCACTCGTCGCCTTCGGCGCGCTCATCGCGGCACTGCTGCTGTGCCGCTCTCGCCTGCATGATCCGACAGGGCTGGCCTGGCATCCCGTACTGTGGCTGCCCCTGCTGCTGCTGGCCTGGGCCCTGAGCAGTGTGTTTTGGTCACATCCCTATCTGGCCGGCGTGGAAGCGATACGTTGGGCGCTATTTGCCTTGCTGGTCTGGCTGGGACTCAATGTGCTGACGCTGCAACGCCTGCCCCTGCTGGCCATGGGCCTGCACTGGGGCGCGGTGCTGGCCTCGCTCTGGGTGGCGCTGCAGTTCTGGCTCGACCTGCGCTGGTTCCCGCAGCTGCCACCGCCGGCCTCCACGTTCCTGAACCGCAACTTCTATGCCGAGTACGTGCTGTGCACGCTGCCGTTCTCGGTGCTGCTCGCGGCCCAGGCACAGGGGCGGGCTCAGATCGCGCTGCGGGTAGCCAGCACGGCCTTCAATGGGCTGGCCCTGCTGATGACCGGGACCCGCTCAGCCCTGCTGGCACTGCTCGTCTTGCTGCCCGTGCTTGTCTACATACTCTGGCGTTATCGCAGCCGGCTGGCCTGGGTGCACTGGCCACGCGCGGACCGCGTGCTGGCGGTGCTCATCCTGATCGGCACACTGATGGGCCTGGGCCAGGTACCAACGGGCAATGCCTACCTGACTCGCGAGGGTCTGGGCCAGACGGCGCTGGAGCGTGCCTTCGTGCGTGGACAGTCCCTGACGGCTAGCAGCGAGTACACCGCGGGCTCGTCCAGCGTGCGCCTGCAGATGTGGCAAGCCACGCTGCGCCTGATCGCCGACCGGCCCCTCGCCGGCGCGGGGGCCGGCGCCTGGGAAGTCGAAGTCCCGCGCTACCAGGCGCCGGGCACGCAGATCGAGACCGACTACTACGCCCACAACGAGTACCTGCAGCTGCTGGCCGAGTACGGGCTGGCGGGCTGGGTGTTTGCGCTCGGACTGGCCTTCTGGCTTTTGCGCGCGGCTGTGCGTACCTGGCGGGAAAGGCCCGGTGCAGTCGACGCCATGGAATGGCCTTGGCGGGCCACCTTGCTGGCCAGCCTGCTGGGGCTGTTCATCGTCAGCGGAGCCGGCTTTCCCTGGCGTCTCGCGGGTGCAGGTGCGCTGTTTGCGCTGGCTCTGGGCGCACTCGCGGCTTCCGAGCAACGCCTGCCGGTATTCAGACCTGCACGTGCTACCCCGGTGGGCCGCCTGCGACTGGCGCAGTCCGGCCTGGCCCTGGCCCTGCTGGCGGCCATCGGCCTGAGCGCCTGGGCTGTCGCCGCAGAAAGCCGGCTGGTGCGTGCGGCCCAGCTGGCCTACAGCATCAGCCGCTCAGGGGCTCCGAACGAACGGGCGGCGTTGGCGCAGCGCGAGGACATGCTGCGGTTGGTCCGCGAAGGCGTGGCTTTGCATCCGCATTACCGCAAGATCACGCCGCTGGTGGCCGACGAGCTGGCGGCCTGGGGTGACTGGGAGAACGCGCGCTGGATCTGGGCATCCGTGCTGGCGTCCCGGCCCCATGTGGTGGCCCTGATGACGAACCTGGCGCGGGCCAACGTTCATCTCGGCAACCTGGACCAGGCCCAGGCTTATTACGACCGCGCCCTGGCGCTTCGACCCGATGCAGCCAGCCTGCGCTCGGTCGAGGTCATGCTGCTATTGCACCGTGGTCAGGAGCAGGAGGCACTGCAGCGGGCTCGCGTGCATTTGGACAGCGGCCAGGTCGAACCCGACCTGATCGAGTACGCCTATGTGCTGGGCCTGCGCCAGCGGGACTTTCAACTGGCGCTGGACGCCCAGGAGTTGCGCCGCAAACGCTGGCCTGCAACACAGATCGACAGCTGGCTCAAGACCGGCATGGTCTATGCGGGCCCGGATCTGCGCGACCGACCCCGCGCGCTCGCTGCCTTCCAGGCCGCCTGGGATGTCACCCCGGAATATCTGCGTCCGCAGGTGCGCGAGCTCGTGCCGGCGGGCTATCGCGCAGCCCTGCGCTGAGTCTCAGATATCGTCCAGCAGGGCGTAGGGCAGGGGCAGCAGCGTCAGGGCCGGACCATCGGCTTTGCCGAGGTGCAGGGCGTCCTGGGCCGAAGCGGTCTGCAGCGAGACGATGGCGTCCCAGCCACCTGTGGGCGCAGGCGCAGCCTGGGCCACCAGGCCGCAAGGCTGTTCGGGGTTGGTCGTGGCATAGATCTCCTGGCCAGCCTGCATCGCCGCCTCGCCATGCACCAGATAGCCACGCCGCTTGAGCGTGCCGCGGAACTGGCTGCGCGCCACCACCTCCTGGCCGGGGTAGCAGCCTTTCTTGAAATTCACGCCGCCCACCGACTCGTAATTGAGCATCTGCGGCACGAGGGCCTCGAAGATGGGCTGGCTGACCATGGCCACGCCGCTGCGGACCTCGCCCCAGAGCCAGTCCTCTTGCCGCAACGCTGGGCCGGAGGGCTGGGCGGTGCCCGCGGGCGCCACCCAGAGCGCGCGCGGCACACCATCGGACGGGTAGAGATGCACCAGGTGAGCCTCGCCCAGAACCTGGCAAGTCCAGGGACGGGCGTCTGCGCCCGCCAGCGACCGAAGCGCCGGACCGGCCAAACCGAGCAGAGCGATGCTGTCCGTGGCATCGCTGAGCTTGACCTTGGCGCGCAGCACGAACATGGTCAAACGCTTGAGCGTCTGAGCCAGCAGATCGCGGCTGCAGATGAGCAGGATTTCGGTGTGGCTGCGCTTGAAGGCCACGAAGCTGGCCTGCATGCGGCCCTTGGCCGAGCAGAAGGCGGCAAGCCGCGCCTCCGAAAGGCCCAGCAGGGCGAAGTCCTGGGTCAGCTGGCCATGCAGGAATTTGGCCGCGTCCTCGCCTTCGGCGCGGATGACGCCCAGGTGGGGCAGGGGGGCCATACCGTTGAGGGTGTTGTTCATGGCTGTGAATTATCATCGTCCAACAGAGACCTCTTTATTTCAGGGCCGTGAAGTTCATATCCTCTTTGGTTTTCCTGCTGGCCAGCGTGGTCTTCGCGGCCGGCGCATGGTGGCTGCAAAGGCCTGTGCCGATGACATCGGAGATGGTCGAAATCACCGTCGAGCCAGGCATGTCGGCCCGCGCCGTGGTGCAAGCCCTGGTCAAGGGTGGCGTCGAGGTCGATCCCCAGCTCCTGTACTGGTGGATACGCCTGTCGGGCCAGGCGCGTCAGATCAAGGCTGGCAGCTACGAGATCAGCCGCGGCCCGACCCCGCGCACCCTGCTGTCCAAGCTGGTGCGCGGCGAGGTGGCCCAACGCAGCGTCACCCTCGCCGAGGGCCTGACCTTCGCGCAGTGGCGCACGACCCTGCGCAATGCCCCCCACCTGCGCCAGGAGGTCCAGGATCTCGACGCTGAGGCCCTGATGGCCAAGCTCGGACGCCCTGGCGTGCATCCCGAGGGACGCTTCTTCCCCAGCACCTACACCTATGCCAAGGGCTCGAGCGACCTGGCCCTGCTGCGCCGCGCGATGCAGGAGATGGACCAGCGCCTGGCCGCCGCCTGGTCCCAGCGCACCCCCGACAGCCCGCTGCGCACGCCGGACGAGGCCCTGATCCTGGCCAGCATCGTGGAAAAGGAAACGGGACGCGCGAGTGACCGCGGCCAGATTTCCGGGGTCTTCAACAACCGCCTGCGCAAGGGCATGCTGCTGCAGACGGACCCGACCGTCATCTACGGCCTGGGCGAGAAGTTCGACGGCAACCTGCGCAAGCGCGATCTGCAGACCGACACGCCCTGGAACACCTACACGCGCAAAGGCCTGCCGCCCACGCCCATCGCGATGCCAGGGCAGGAGTCCCTGCTGGCCGCGGTACAGCCGGAGCAGACCTCGGCGCTGTACTTCGTGGCGCGCGGTGACGGGACTAGCGCGTTCAGCGCCACGCTGGAAGAACACAACCGCGCCGTGCGCAAATACCAGCTGGGACAACGCTGAATGGCGGGTCTGTTCATCAGCTTTGAAGGCATCGACGGCGCCGGCAAGTCCACCCATATCGAAGGCCTGGCCCAGGCCTTACGTGCCGCAGGCCGCCAGGTCACCTTGACGCGTGAGCCCGGTGGCACGCCGCTGGCCGAGAAACTGCGCGCCTTGGTGCTGAACGACCCCATGGACGCCATGACCGAGGCCCTGCTGGTCTTCGCCGCCCGGCGCGATCATCTGCAGCAGCTCATCGAGCCCGCGCTGGCGCGCGGCGACGTGGTGCTCTGCGATCGCTACACCGACGCCACCTTCGCCTACCAGGGCGGCGGTCGCGGCTTCGATCTGGACATGCTGACCGTCCTGGAACGCTGGGTCCAGGCCTTGCCCGGCATCACGGCCCTGCGCCAGCCCGAGCTCACGGTCTGGTTCGACCTGGACCCGGGCATCGCCGCCGAACGTCTGGCCGGCGCACGCGTACCCGACAAGTTCGAAGCCCAGCCGGTGGAATTCTTCCGACGCGTGGCGGCCGGCTATGCGGCGCGCATGGCGCAGGAGCCCCGACGTTTTGCCCGCATCGATGCGGCGCAAAGCCGGGAGGCCGTCTGGCACGACGTGCTGAAGGCCGTGCGGGCCAGGGGCTGGCTGGCATGAGCGAGCAGGCGCCCTGGATCGCGGCCCAGACCCGGCAACTGCTGGCCCAGCGCGGCCACGCCTGGCTGCTACAGGGCCCCTCGGGCCTGGGTCAGTACAGTCTGGGCCTGAACCTGGTTCGCGCCTGGCTGTGCGAGCAGCCGGCGGAGCAGGGTGCCTGCGGCCAGTGCCCGTCCTGCCATGCCATCGAGGTGCGCACCCATGCCGACCTCTGCGTGCTCATGCCCGAGACCGTGATGATCGAACTCGGCTGGCCGCTGGACGAGAAAGCTCAGGCCGACATCGACGACAAGAAGCGCAAGCCCAGCAAGGAGATCCGCATCGAGGCCATGCGCGAGGCGATCGAGTTTGCCCAGCGCACCAGTGCGCGCGGACGCGGCAAGGCGGTGCTGATCTATCCGGCCGAACGCATGAACCATGTCACGGCCAACGCCCTGCTCAAGACCCTGGAGGAGCCGCCGGGCGATGTGCGCTTCGTGCTGGCCAGCGAAGCCGCGCATCAGCTCCTGCCCACCATCCGCAGCCGCTGTCTGACCCACGTCATGGCATGGCCGGCGGAAGCCGATGCGCAGGCCTGGCTGCAGGCGCAGGGGGTCCCAGAGGCCGATACCCTGACGCTGCTGCGTGCTGCCGGCGGCCGGCCCGAGGACGCCTTGCTCTACGTCGGCTCGGGGCGTGATCCCCAGAGCTGGCGCAAGCTGCCCCGTGCCATGCAACGCGGTGAACTTGCGCTGGTGGCCGACTGGAGCCCGGCGCAGCTGATCGACGCCCTGCACAAAATCTGCCACGACCTCATGGCACGTGGCGTTGGCGCAAACCCGCGCTATTTCGCCGCAGCAGACCTGCCCGCGGCGCCCGCCTTGCAGCG
>DNQP01000210.1:7564-9572 GCA_003500955.1 Curvibacter sp.
CGCCCGCCTTGCAGCGACTCAAGGAATGGCAGCAGGAACTGGGCCGCGAAAGCCGTACCGCCGAGCATCCGTTTAACAACGGCCTGATGCTGGAAGCGCTTGTGAACCGCGCCCAAAGCACCCTAAACTAGCGGCTCTTTCGCATCTCCGCCCATGTCGACCGCCAACACCACGCCGCGCCCCAGCGTCATCCAGCTCGCCATCAAGGAAAAGGCCGCGCTCTATGCGGCCTACATCCCCTTGTTCACCGAAGGCGGCGTCTTCATCCCCACCACGCGCGATTACCGCCTGGGTGACGATGTCTATGTGCTGATGTCCCTGCCCGACGACAACCAGCGCTATCCCATCGCCGGCAAGGTGGCCTGGGTCACGCCGGCCAAGGCGGCCGGCACGCGCACCCAGGGCGTCGGCGTGCGGTTTCCCGCTGATGAGAAGTCCCGCCTGCTGAAGAACAAGATTGAGGACATCCTGGGTTCGCATCTGGGTTCCGACCGCACCACCCAGACGATCTGAGCCGCCGTCCCGGCCGAGGACCGCGTCGCCGCCATGTACACCGATTCGCATTGCCATCTGAGCTTTCCCGAGCTGCGCGAAGACCTACCGCGCATCCGTTCCGCCATGGCCGAGGCCGGCGTGAGCCGGGCCCTGTGCATCTGCACCACCCTGGAGGAATTCGGAGACGTCCATGGCTTGGCCCTGGCGCACGACAACTTCTGGTCCACCGTGGGTGTGCACCCGGACAACGAGGATGTGACCGAACCCAGCCTGGACGATCTGCTGCAGCGCGGGCGTCTGCCACGCGTCATCGGGATCGGCGAGACAGGCCTGGACTACTACCGCCTGGGCGAGCGCAGCGTCGCGGACATGGAATGGCAGCGTCAGCGTTTTCGCATCCATATCCGGGCCGCGCGCCAGCTCGATCTGCCCCTGGTCATCCACACCCGCAGCGCCTCCGATGACACCCTGGCCATCCTGAGGGAAGAGGGCGAGGATGGCTCAGCAGGCTCGGCCGGAGGCGTTTTCCACTGCTTCACCGAGACCGCTGAAGTCGCTCGGGCAGCCCTGGACCTGGGCTTCTACATTTCCTTTTCCGGGATTCTGACCTTCAAGAATGCCGCCGATCTGCGCGAGGTGGCCCGTTTTGTTCCCATGGACCGGATGCTGATCGAGACCGACAGCCCCTACCTGGCACCGGTGCCGTACCGCGGCAAGACCAACAATCCATCCTATGTGGTCCACGTGGCCCGACAGATCGCAGAGCTGCGGGGATGCGCAACCGAAGACATCGCGCTGACGACCAGCCGCAACTTTGAAAGCTTGTTCAAAGGCTGTCTCATCACGCCATGATGCTCAGAATGAACTTGAGGTTCATCCTGGAGTTCATTGATTTTTAATATTTTTCTTTTAACTTGAGCACGATCGAGTGCTGACCCGGGGCGCCTGTTTTCGTGATGAAAATTTAATACGATGTATATTCCCCGGCACCTGAGCTGCTAGGGATTTGAGAGCGGCCAGCGGCCTGTGCATCAGGCGGCGCCATGAGCCCGCCACCCATACCCGCCGTGACAAGAATTGTCGCGGCCACCCCTCCCAGCTTTTCAGCCCAGGCCGCCCAGAAGGCCCGGACGTCCTCGGACTTGGCGCGCTCAGCGTGGGCGCTGGCGATGATCTCGGCCGGGCTGTCCATGCCCAGCAGATCGGCCATTTTGATCGCCGCATCGTCGCTCAGAAAGTCCGCCCCGTTGCGATATCGGCTCATCTGTGACCGGGTAATCCCTAGTTTGGGTGCTAAGGCGTAGTCGCTAAAACCATGCTTTGCTTTGGCGGCGTCGAGCCATTCAGGGGTGGTTTTCATTGGCACTCTCTAAGGGGCGACCGCTTAGGGCCGGTGCGTCAAGTGTAGGGAGACGTTCCCCAGAAAGCAACATTGCCTCAACGCGGCAATTGCCGTGCCGCTTGACTAGTACCGCATCGCGGCATTACAGTCCAGCCGTCCCCCCGCGACTTC
>DNQP01000190.1:0-20241 GCA_003500955.1 Curvibacter sp.
TGGAGTAGCCCCACTCGTTGTCGTACCAGGCCACGACCTTGATGAAGGTCTTGTCCAGGGCGATGCCGGCGTCGGCGTCGAACACGGAGGTGCAGGTCTCGCCGCGGAAGTCGGTGGCGACCACCTTGTCCTCGGTGTAACCCAGGATGCCCTTGAGCGCGCCCTGGCTCTGAGCCTTCATCTCGGCGCAGATTTCCTTGTAGTCGGCTTCCTTGTTCAGCTCAACGGTCAGGTCGACCACCGAGACGTCGGAGGTCGGCACGCGGAAGGACATGCCTGTGAGCTTCTTGTTGAGCTCAGGAATCACCACGCCCACGGCCTTGGCGGCACCGGTGGAGGAGGGGATGATGTTTTCCAGGATGCCGCGGCCGCCGCGCCAGTCCTTGTTGCTCGGGCCGTCCACGGTCTTCTGCGTGGCGGTGGCGGCGTGCACGGTGGTCATCAGGCCGCGCTTGATGCCCCACTTGTCGTTGAGCACCTTGGCCACGGGAGCCAGGCAGTTGGTCGTGCAGGAAGCGTTGGAGATGATGGCCTGGCCGGCATAGGTCTTGTCGTTCACGCCATAGACGAACATGGGGGTGTCGTCCTTGGAGGGAGCGGAGATGATGACCTTCTTCGCGCCGGCGGCCAGGTGCTTGCCTGCGCCGTCCTTGTCCAGGAAGAGGCCGGTGGACTCGATCACCACGTCGGCGCCGATCTCGTTCCACTTGAGGTTGGCCGGGTCACGCTCCTGGGTCAGACGGATTTTCTTGCCGTTGACGATGAGGTGGGAACCCTCGACCTGGATGTCACCCTTGAAGCGGCCGTGCACGCTGTCGTACTGGAGCATGTAGGCCAGGTAGTCGGGCTCGAGCAGGTCGTTGATGCCCACGATCTCGATGTCCTTGAAGTTGGCGACTGCCGAACGCAGCACGTTGCGGCCGATGCGGCCGAAGCCGTTGATACCTACCTTGATCGTCATGGTGAGTTCTCTCTGATGAAGTTGCTGAAGAATTATTTCGCGAGCACAGCCTGCACGGTCTGCGCCACGTTCTCTGCGGTAAAGCCGAAATGCTTTAACAACACCGGGGCCGGAGCTGATTCGCCGTAGGTGTCGAGGCCGACCACGGCCGCACAGCCGTATTTCCACCAGCCGTCGGTCACGCCCATCTCAACGGCGATGCGCGGCAGGCCGGCGGGCAGCACGGCCTGCTTGTAGGCGGGCTTCTGCTGGTCGAAGGTGGTGGTGCTGGGCATGGAGACCACACGCACGGCGATCTTCTGCGCGGCCAGCAGCTCCTGCGCCTTGAGCGCGAGCTGCACCTCGGAACCTGTGGCGATGATGACGGCCTGGGCCTTTTTCTTCAGGCCCAGATCGGCCGGCTCGGACAACACGTAGGCGCCGCGGCTGATGTCGCCCAGATCCTTCTTGGCGGCGTAGGGCACGTTCTGGCGCGAGAGCAGCAGGGCCGTGGGCTTGCGCTTGTTCTGCAGGGCCACGGCCCAGGCCACGGCGGTCTCGGCCGTGTCGGCCGGACGCCAGACGTCCAGATTGGGGATGAGGCGCAGGC
Organism: Curvibacter sp.; assembly: GCA_003500955.1. Classification (GTDB taxonomy): domain Bacteria; phylum Pseudomonadota; class Gammaproteobacteria; order Burkholderiales; family Burkholderiaceae_C; genus Hylemonella. The sequence continues at coordinate 1,551 of DNQP01000190.1, forward strand.
TGGCCGCGTGCTCCACCGACTGGTGGGTGGGGCCGTCCTCGCCCAAGCCGATGGAGTCGTGCGTGAAGACGTGGATCACGCGCTGCTTCATCAGTGCCGCCATGCGGATGGCGTTGCGCGAGTAGTCGCTGAAGGTCAGGAAGGTGCCGCCGTAGGGGATGTAGCCGCCGTGCAGGGCGACGCCGTTCATCACGGCGGCCATGCCGAACTCGCGCACGCCGTAGTTGATGTGGCGGCCACCGTTGCCCTTGCCCTCGGCGTCGAAGCGCAGGGCCGGGGTGTGGCTGGTGTTGGTGAGGTTGGAGCTGGTCAGGTCAGCCGAGCCGCCCAGCAGCTCGGGCAGGGCGGCCGTGAAGGCTTCGAGCGCGATCTGGCTGGCCTTGCGCGTGGCCACGGTCTCGGCCTTGGTGTGGGCCGCGACGGCGGCGTCCACCGCCACCTGGGCGAACTGCCTGGGCAGGTCACCCGCCATGCGGCGCTTGAACTCGGCGGCGAGCTCGGGGTAGGCCGCGGCGTAGGCGGCAAACTTGGCGTTCCAGGCCGCTTCGCGCTTGTCGCCCGCGGCTTTGGCGTCCCAGTCGCCATAGACCTCGGCTGGGATCTCGAAGGGACCGTGCGTCCAGCCCAGGGCCTCGCGCGTGAGCTTGATTTCTTCCGCGCCCAGGGGCTCGCCGTGGGCCTTGGCCGTGTTGGCGCGGTTCGGGCTGCCCTTGCCGATGCTGGTTTTGCAGATGATCAGCGTAGGCTTGTCCTCGGTCTGCTTGGCGCGGGCGATGGCTTCGGAGACAGCGGCCGTGTCGTGGCCGTTGATCGGGCCGATCACGTTCCAGCCGTAGGACACGAAGCGCAGTGCAGCGTTGTCGCCGTACCAGGGCGCGACCTGGCCGTCGATGGAGATGCCGTTGTCGTCGTAGAGGGCGATCAGCTTGTTGAGCTTCCAGGCCCCGGCCAGCGAGGCGGCCTCGTGGCTGATGCCTTCCATCATGCAGCCATCGCCCAGAAAGACGTAGGTGTGATGATCGACGATGGTGTGGCCGTCGCGGTTGAATTCCTTGGCCAGCAGCTTCTCGGCCAGCGCAAAACCCACGGCGTTGGTCACGCCCTGGCCCAGGGGGCCGGTGGTGGTCTCGACACCGGGGGTGATGCCGGCTTCGGGGTGGCCGGCCGTCTTGCTGTGCAGCTGGCGGAAGTTCTTGAGCTCCTGGAGCGGCAGCTTGTAGCCCGTGAGATGCAGCAGGGCGTAGATCAACATGGACGCGTGACCGTTGGAGAGCACGAAACGGTCGCGGTCGGCCCACTGGGGGTTGGCGGGGTTGTGGCGGAGATGGTCGCCCCAGAGCGCGACGGCCATGTCAGCCATGCCCATGGGCGCGCCCGGATGACCGGAGTTGGCTTGTTGTACTGCGTCCATCGCCAGCGCGCGGATCGCGTTGGCCATCTGTCGGGTATTTGCCATGTAGGAGCCGCTCCGGAAGGGGGGTGTCAGGGGAAACCCGACATTTTACCGGGCCCGACTTATGACTCCCGGGCCAGCGGCTGAACCCCGGGCGCATGGACTACAGTGCAGCTTGTGCAGAGCTCCAACACCATCACCGCCATGCTGCTGGCCGCCGGCCGTGGCGAGCGCATGCGTCCGCTGACCGACGCCACACCCAAGCCCCTGCTCTCCGTGCGGGGCAAGCCGCTGCTGCGATGGCATGTCGACGCCCTGGCCGCGGCTGGCTTCGACGACTTCGTGATCAACACCGCCTGGCTCGGGGAACAGATCCCTGCGTATTTCGGCCCCGAGCCCCGCGGCAGCGAGGGCCGCCCCCTGAACATCCGCTATTCCTGGGAGGGGATGGACTTCGGCGGTGCGTTGGAGACGGCCGGCGGTATCGTGCGCGCGCTACCGCTACTGGGCGACATCTTCTGGATCGTGGCGGGCGACGTCTACGCCCCGGGTTTCCCTTTTTCCATACAGGCGGTGCAGCGCTTTGCGCGCAGCGACAAGCTGGCCCACCTCTGGCTCGTGCCCAACCCACCGCACAACCCCGGCGGCGATTTCGGCCTGGGCAATGACCGCGAGGCGCCCGGCCGCCAGCTGGCCTTGAACCAGGCGGCGCTCAAGTACACGTACAGCACCATCGGCCTGTACCGCCGTGAACTCTTCGTGCGGCCCTGGTGCGACATACCGTGTGGAAATTCAGCTGGCATCAAAGCCCCCTTGGCGCCCATGTTGCGCCAGGCCATGGACAATCAACGCATCAGCGCCGAGCTCTACACCGGGCCCTGGACCGACGTGGGCACGCCCGAGCGCCTGGCGCAACTCAACGAGATCGCCCGCACATGAACACCATCGAACACGCCGACCTCTATGCCCATCGCCGTGCGCGGCTGGCGGCCCAGCTCGGCCCAGACGCGGTGGCCATCGTGCCCACCGCGCCCGAGCATCTGCGCAACCGCGACAGCGAGTTCCTGTTCCGCTTCGACAGCTACTTCCATTACCTCAGCGGCTTTGGTGAGCCGAATGCCTGGCTGGTGATCACCAGCGCCGGCCACACCACGCTGTTCTGCCAGCCCAAGGACCTCGAGCGCGAGATCTGGGACGGCATCCGCCTCGGCCCCGAAGCGGCGCCAGCGACGCTCGGGGTTGACGCCGCCTTTCCGGTGACCGAGCTGGAGCAGCGCCTGCCTAAGCTGCTCGAGAACCAGGCCACGGTCTGGTATCCGTTCGCGACGCATGCGGGCCTGGAGGCCCGCATCGAGGGCTGGCTCAAGGCAGTCCGCGCGCGCGTGCGTTTTGGCGCACTCTGTCCTGAGTCCCAGCGCGATCTGTGTTCCATCCTCGACGAGATGCGCCTGGTCAAGGACGCGCACGAGCAAGACGTGATGCGCCGCGCTTCGCGCATCAGCGCAGGCGCGCACATTCGCGCCATGCAGCTGTCGGCGCGCATGCTGCGCGCGGGCCAGGACGTGCGTGAGTACCACCTGGACGCCGAGCTGCTGCACGAGTTCCGCCGCCACGGCTCGCAATACCCGGCCTACGGCTCCATCGTCGCCGCGGGCGCCAACGCCTGCGTGCTGCACTACCGCGCGGACAACGCGCCCATCCGCGATGGCGAGCTGGTGCTCATCGATGCCGGCTGCGAGCTCGACGGCTATGCCAGCGACATCACGCGCACCTTCCCCGCCAACGGCCGCTACACCGGCCCCCAGCGCGCGCTCTACGACCTGGTGCTGGCCGCCCAGGACGCGGCCGTGGAGGCCACGCGCGCCGGTGCGCGCTTCGTCGAGCCGCACGAAGCCACGGTCAAGGTGCTGTCCCAGGGCCTGCTGGACCTGGGTCTGCTCGACAAACACAAGGTGGGCTCGGTGGACGACGTGATCGGCAGCCGCGCCTACTTCCGGTTCTACATGCACCGCACCGGCCACTGGTTAGGCATGGACGTGCACGACTGCGGCAGCTATGTGGAGCACAGCGAGCTGGGCAAGACCAGCGAACGCAAGGACCCGCTCTCGGGCGAACTCATCAAGGATCGGCCCAGCCGCATCCTGAAACCCGGCATGTGCCTGACCATCGAGCCCGGCCTTTACGTGCGCCCGGCCGAGGACGTGCCCCGCGAGTTCTGGAACATCGGCATCCGCATCGAGGACGACGCTTTCGTCACAGAGTCGGGGTGCGAGCTCATCACCCGCGACGTGCCCGTGAACGCGGACGAGATTGAGGCACTGATGCGCACCTGAGCGCGCGGTCCGGGTGGCACGGCTATGCCGTGCTTAGGCAAAGGCAATTGGCTCGCTGGCGCCGGGCCGTCTATCATTTCGCTCAATTCGATAGTTTTGAGCGAAGGTTACCCCATGGCCCAGTTTGCGCGCACCCATCTGCCCACCTTGAAAAAGACCGCCAGCTACTACGTGCTGCACATCACCGTGGCCGCGCTGGTGGCTTATGCCGTCACGGGCGACCTGTTCATGTCGCTGACCTTGAGTCTGCTCGAGCCCACCGTCCAGGCCGTGGCTTTCTTCTTTCACGAAAAGGCCTGGGAGAGCGCGTCGCGACGCCAGGATCAGCCCACCGACCCTGATCGCGCAGCATTTCAGGCCGGATGACATGAGGGCTGACCTTTGCCTATAAGTAAAAACCGAGAGTCGTTTTTCGGGGATTCATTGCTCAGAACATGCGATTTCGAGGTCTACAATCCGATTCCCCATAGAAGCAGGCTGTTGGGACGGGGACAGTGCAGATCGTTGCGCTGCCCGGCCCGAACATCACACCCGGCCTGCAGCAGGAGTTGATAGATGTCCAGCACCCCGTCGTCCAACGACAAGCGCGACCAGATTCGCCGCGCCGCCCTCGAATACCACCAGTTCCCTACCCCCGGCAAGATCGCCATCGCGGCCACCAAGCAGCTGGTCAACCAGCATGACCTGGCCCTGGCCTACACCCCCGGTGTGGCCGCGCCTTGCGAGGAGATCGCCCGCGACCCTGCAGCCGCCTACAAGTACACCAGTCGCGGCAACCTCGTGGCCGTGATCACCAACGGCACCGCCGTGCTGGGCCTGGGCGACATCGGCCCGCTGGCCTCCAAGCCAGTGATGGAAGGCAAGGGCGTGCTGTTCAAGAAGTTCGCCGGCATCGACGTCTTCGACATCGAGGTCGACGAGAAGAAGGACCTGGACAAGCTGGTCGACATCATCGCCGCGCTCGAGCCCACCTTCGGCGGCATCAACCTCGAGGACATCAAGGCCCCGGACTGCTTCTACGTCGAGCGCAAGCTGCGCGAGCGCATGAAGATCCCGGTCTTCCATGATGACCAGCATGGCACCGCCATCGTGGTGGCCGCTGGCCTGCTCAACGGTCTGAAGATTGCCGGCAAGGAACTCAAGAACGTCAAGCTCGTGACCTCCGGTGCTGGCGCCGCTGCCCTGGCCTGCCTGAACCTGCTGGTCAAGATGGGCATGCAGCGCAAGAACATCTGGGTCACCGACCTCGCTGGCGTGGTCTACGAGGGCCGCACCGAGCTGATGGACGACGACAAGCGCCAGTTCGCGCAGAAGACCGACGCCCGCAAGCTCGGCGAGGTCATCGAAGGCGCCGACATCTTCCTGGGTCTGTCCGCCGGCGGGGTGCTCAAGGTCGACATGGTCCAGAAGATGGCCGCCAAGCCCATCGTCTTCGCCCTGGCCAACCCGAATCCGGAAATCGACCCGGCCGAGGCCCGGGCCGCGCGCAGCGACATCATCATGGCGACGGGTCGCACCGACTACCCGAACCAGATCAACAACGTCCTGTGCTTCCCCTACATCTTCCGCGGCGCCCTGGACGCCCGTGCCTCGACCATCACGGACGAGATGGAGATCGCCGCCGTGCGCGCCATGGCCGAGCTGGCCCAGGCCGAGCAAAGCGAGGTGGTGGCCGCGGCCTATGCCGGCGAGAAGCTGAGCTTCGGCCCGGACTACCTGATCCCCAAGCCCTTTGACCCGCGCCTGATGATCAAGATCGCCCCGGCCGTGGCCCAGGCGGCCATGGACAGCGGCGTGGCACAGAACCCGATCACCGACATGGAAGCCTACCGCGAGAAGCTGCAGGCCTTCGTCTACGCCTCGGGCACGACCATGAAGCCCATCTTCCAGGCCGCCAAGAAGGCGGCCAAGAAGCGCGTGGCCTACGCCGAAGGTGAAGAGGAACGCGTGCTGCGTGCAGCCCAGATCGTCGTCGATGAAGGCATCGCCCGCCCGACGCTCATCGGCCGCCCGGCCATCATCGCCCAGCGCATCGAGAAGTTCGGACTGCGCCTGAAAGAAGGCCAGGACTACGACGTGGTCAACGTCGAGCACGACGAACGCTACCGCGACTTCTGGCAGACCTACCACCGCATGACCGAGCGCAAGGGCGTGACCGTGCCCATCGCCAAGATCGAGATGCGCCGCCGCCTCTCGCTGATCGGCGCCATGCTGATGCACAAGGGTCATGCCGACGGCATGATCTGCGGTACCTGGGGCACCAACCCCATGCACCTGCAGTACATCGACCAGGTCATTGGCAAGCGCGCCGGCGTCAACACCTACGCCTGCATGAACGGCCTGCTGTTGCCGGACCGCCAGCTCTTCGTGGTCGACACCCACGTCAACTACGACCCGACCGCCGAGCAGCTGGCCGAGATCACCATCATGGCCGCCGAAGAGATGATGCGCTTCGGCCTGCGCCCCAAGGCGGCCCTGCTGAGCCACTCCAACTTCGGCAGCAGCAACCAGCCCAGCGCCGTGAAGATGCGCCAGACCCTGGACCTGCTGCGCGTGCAGGCGCCCTGGCTGGAAGTCGACGGCGAGATGCACGGCGATGTGGCCCTGGATGCCGTCGCGCGCCAAGCCATCATGCCCAACAGCACGCTCAACGGCCCGGCCAATCTGCTGGTCATGCCCAACATCGATGCGGCCAACATCGCCTACAACCTGCTCAAGACGGCGGCGGGCGGCAATATCGCGATCGGCCCGGTGCTGTTGGGCGCGGCCCAGCCCGTGCATATCCTCACGGCCAGTACCACGGTGCGCCGCATCGTCAACATGACGGCCCTGACCGTGGCTGACGCCAACGCATCCCGCTGACAAGGCGATAACAGCAGGTACTCACCAACTTACCATTGCTGACACAAGGGCCTGCCCAAAAAATAGGCAGGCCCTTGCTTTTTGGGCCCCGATCTGCGACACTCTCGGGCTTGAATCTTCCGGGTTAACCCGGGTGTCATATAACAGGTTCGACTCATGGCGCGCTGCTCAAGCATCAAGTTGGTACTCACTGGCTTTTTGCTGGCGCTAGCCTTGCTGTCCACCAGCGCCGGGGCGAGAAGCCCCGCGCCCGTGGACGCATCCATGACGGTGTCAGTGGCGGAACTGCCACGCCAGGGTGCGGAAACCTATCGCCTGATCCTGCAAGGCGGCCCGTTTCCGTACGAAAAGGACGGCACGGTGTTCGGTAACCGCGAGCGTTTGCTCCCGGCCCAGAAGCGCGGCTACTACCGCGAGTACACCGTTCCGACGCCTGGCGCGCGCAACCGGGGCATACGCCGGATTGTGTGTGGTGGAGCGCCGACGACGCCCGATGCCTGTTATTACACGGCCGATCATTACGCGAGTTTTCGCCGGATCGTGCCCTGACGGAATCTGTGTTTTAGCCATGAAAGTGACGCGGGGATGGATACACCACTTCGTACCGTAAGAACGAATATCGTTCAGTCGATCCGGGCCTTCCGGGTCTCGGACCTGCAGGAAGCGGCCCAGTCCCTGGGCCATCACTTCCTTTATGCCAACCTGGCAGCTGCTCAGTCCAAGCAGGACGTGCTGGACCTGATCGCCCAGCAGTTCATGCTCGCCGCCAACGTGGGCAAGAACTTCGATGCGCTCTACGACTGCATGACGGACCCGCTGCACAAGTCGGGCCCGCAACCGGGCTTCATTGCCGTGCTGGAGCACATCCCGGCCAATGCCAAGTTCGACAAGGAAGCACGCGAGCAGCTGCTCGACATCTTCCGCGATGCGGCGGACTACTGGAGCGACCGCAAGGTCCCATTCCGGTGTTTCTATTCTTTTCTGTAGCCCGTTCTGCACAAACCAGCCAAGCAGAACGGGCGAACGAGGCTAAGGCAGAAGGTGTGGCCAGCGAGGCCGTCATCACCAGCACCAGCCTCGAGACGGCTGAAGAGGGTGGCGAAAAGATGCCAACCGACAAACTGCTCGACGTGTCGCCGCTGGCGCTGCGCATGAGCAGCCCGTTCAATGCTGGGTATTGGCTCGCTGCCGCGTAGCCAACAGCCAGCGACAGCTCCCCCTGAGGCGCTGCGCGCCTTCCCCCTCTGAAGAGGGGGACGCACCCAGCGGCCTGGCAAAGCCAGTTCCGCGGGTGCCCACGAACGAAGCCACGACCGAGGTCGTGGCTTTTTTCATGTCGTCGGGACTTGTGCCAATGCCACGTATTCGACGACGGGCACCTCTTCGGCGCGGCGCTGCAGGTCGAAGTCGACCGTCACGCCCTTTTCCTCCATCCATCGGCCCAGGGTGTGGCGCAGGATCTTGCGGCGTTGGCTGAAGGCGACCTGGACGATCTCCTCCAGCCGCTTGACGTCCAGCTCAGGCGGCTGAGCGTGCGGCACCATGCGCACCACGGCGCTGTCCACCCGCGGCGGCGGATCGAAGCTGGCAGGAGGCACAAAAAGCACGTTTTCCATGGCATAGCGCCACTGCAGCATCACGCTCAGACGCCCGTAGTTCGCGGTGGCCGGCTCGGCCACCATGCGGTCGATGACCTCCTTCTGCAGCATGAAGTGCTGGTCCTCGACCACGGCCACGTGCTCCAGAAGATGGAAGAGGATGGGGGTGGAGATGTTGTAGGGCAGGTTGCCGACGACGCGCAGCCTGGTGGTCCCGTGCAGGCGCGCAAGTGCCGTGAAATCGACCCGCAACACGTCGGATTCGATCACGTCGAGCTGGGCATGGTTGCGCAGGCGCGCCGCCAGGTCGCGGTCCAGCTCGATCACCATGAGCCGGCCCAGGCGCTCGACCAGGGGCTGGGTCAGGGCGGCCAGACCCGGTCCGATCTCGACCATGACCTGGCCCGGCCGCGGATCGATGGCACGCACGATGCCGTCGATGATGGCGTCATCCGCCAGGAAATGCTGTCCGAAGCGCTTGCGCGGGATGTGCTTCACGGGCTATTGCTGCGGCGCTTCGCGCAGCTCCACATAGGCGCGCGCGCGCACGTCACGCACCCAGTTCTCGTAGGCCTCGGCCGTCTTGCGTTCGCGCAGCATGCCACGCACGAGTTCGCGCTGCTCACGCTCGCTCAGCGTGGCATTGCGACGCTCGATCAGCTGAATCAGGTGCACGCCGAAGCGGGAGATCAGCGGTTGGCTGATCTGCCCGGGCGCGAGCTGGTCCATGACGCGCTCGAACTCGGGCACGAACATGCCAGGGTTGGCCCAACCCAGATCACCACCCTGGGCCGCGCTGCCGTCCTGTGAGTTCTGACGCGCCAGGGTGGCGAAGTCGGTCTCGCCGCTGACGATGCGACGACGGAAGTCGTTGAGCTTGTCGCGCGCCTGGGCCTCGCTGAGCTGGGTGCCGGGCACCAGCAGGATGTGGCGGGCCCGGCTCTGGGTGACGGTCGTCGGCGGCAGGCCGGGCTGGCGCCGCTCGATCAGCTTGAGCACGTGAAAGCCGGCGCCGGAACGTACCAGACCGGCCACGCCCCCCGGCGCCAGGGTGCGCACGGCGTCGGTGAAGAGCCCGGGATAGCGATCCGCAGGCCGCAGGCCGAGCTGGCCGCCGTTGCTGCGGTCCGGTGCATCGGAAAACTCGCGCGCCAGCGCGGCGAAGTCTTCGCCGCGGCGTGCGCGCTGCAGGGCCTGCTCGGCCCTGGCCTGCCGCTCTTTCTGCTGCGCCTCGTCGGCGTTCTCAGGCACGACCACGAGAATCTGGGCGATGTGGATGAGCTGTCGCGTCGGATCGCCGGCCTGCTGTTGCTGTTCGGCCAGGTACTGGTCCACTTCCACGTCACTCACACGCACCCGCGATTCGACCTCGCGCTCGCGCAAGCGCGTCAGCAGCAGCTGGTCACTGAGCTGCTCGCGAAAGCTGGCGTAGGCGATTCCCTCGCGCTGCAGCTGTTGCCGCAGCTGCTCCACGCTCAGCTGGTTCTGGCTCGCCACGGACTGCTCGGCCTGATCGATCGAGGGCTCGTCGACCTTGATGCCGCTGTCCTTGGCGAGCTGAAGCTGGGCCCGGTCATCGATAAGCTGGTTGAGCACCTGGCGCGCGATCTCGCGCGGATCCGGCTGGGACTGGCGCTGTGCCGCCAGCTGGCGACGGATGCGCTCGACCTGGGCCATCACCTGCTGATTGGTGATGGGCTCGGCATTCACGACGGCCACAATGAAGTCGGCCGAGCGCACACCCGAAACCACCGGCTCCGACAGCGCGGGGCTCACGGGCGCAGGCCCGGGTAGCGTCGCCGCGGACGCAGCCGGCCCACGCAAGCCCTGGGCCCATGACGGAGCAGCGACCACCAGGATGGCCAGCAGAAATGCCGTGAAGCGAGTAACAGTCATGGGTCAATCGTAGTTGCTGAAACGGCTGGGCGCCGTCACCTGCTGGCGCAGGAATTGGTAACGCGGGATATTCCTCTGCAGGGACTGCAGCGGGTCGATGCCCACGCGCGAAAAGCCCACCAGCTCGAGCTGGAACATGATGCGGCGCGTGGTCGTGACCAAGCCGGTCTGCAGCCGTTCGAGCACGATGCGGCCCAACCAGCAGCCCGCATCGTATTCGAAGCCGATGATGGAGTCGACCAGCTTGTTCTCCTGCATGCTGTAGTTCAGGCGTCCGACGCTGTACCAGCGCCCGGGGCCCTGGCCCTGGCCACGGCCCAGATCCTGGCCCTTGTCGCCCCAGAGGTCGTTGATCGGCCATTGCCAGCCGATGTCGACCAGTTCGCTGAGGTTACGCTGGTAGCGGTAGGCCACGTTGACCACGCGGTAGTTGCTGGGGTTGTAGCGCATGCTGACCGTGGAACGCTCGGACTCACCGGTCTTCTGGTTGTACTGCACCGTGCTGTCCAGATACCAGCGCGGATCGATGGTCAGGCCGGCACCCAGCAAGATGTCGCTCACGCCCTTGGGCGAGGCTGTCCCTCCCGGCAGGGTGACGCGCTGGTCCTCGAAACGCAGGCGCTGTGCGATGCCCAGGCGCAGGACCTCGGCACCGGTCTCGGCGTCGAGCAGCCTTGTGGACAGGCCACCGGTCAGCAGATTGTTGTCGGCGATGCGGTCGTTGCCGACGAAGGCGTTTTCGCTGTAGATGCTCGCAAAGTTGAAGTCCAGCGCGCCCGAGTCGTAGTTGGGCAGGTAGTTCTGGTTGACATAGGGTGTGTAGACATAGAACAGACGCGGCTCCAGGGTCTGGCGAAAGCTGCCGCTGAAGTAGCTGGCGTCGCGCTCGAAGACCAGCCCCGTGTCCAGGCTGTAGGTCGGCACGGTACGCCCGGCCTGGCGCTGGCCGCTGGACAGGGCCGCATCGAAGTTGTAGTTGACCGAGTGGAGGGACATGCGCGGGATGATGAAACCGGCGGAACCCAGCAGGGGATAGCTCAGCTGGCCCTTCATCACCGTGCGCTGGGCATTGGGCTGGCCGGTCAGCGCGGAGTTGGCCTGAAAGTCGGTGTAGTCGGCCTCCAACCCCACGTCGAAACCACCGGCGTAGGGCTGGGTATAACGCGCCACGAGCTGGGGCAGGCGGTTGTAAGGCGGCACGATGGGCGCCGACGGATCCTGCAAGGTCTGCCATTGCACTGTGCGCAAGGTGGCAGAGTAGGGCCCGCGGTTCCAGTTCAAACCGACGTCGTTGGCCAGCAGGCGCTGGGTCAAGGATGGCGTCGCACGTGGAAAGTCGCGCCAGTAATTGTCGTCGCTGACGCGGTTGAGGTTGAGGTTGAGGCCCAAGGCACCCCAGGATACGTCCGAAATACGGCCCATGTGCTGGAAAGACCGGCCCCAGCGATCCCGGTCGCGCAGCTTGTCCGAAGGCATGTAGTCCGCGCGCAGCTGTCCCGTATAGCCGGCTTCCAGGTAACGGAACTGCCCGCCGTAGTTGATGCCGCGCGCACTCATGACCGTGGGGTAGAAGGTGGCGTCGCGGTTCGGTGCGATGTTCCAGTAGTAGGGCGTGGTGATCGACGTACCGCTGATGTTGTCAGCACTGAAGGTCGGCGAGAGAAAACCCGACTTGCGCTTCTCGGTCAGCGGGAAGCTCATGGACGACAAGCCCAGCACCGGCACGTCCTGGAAGCGTACGGTCACGTCCTCGGCCTCGGCCGTCTCCTCCTCGCTGTCCAGGCGCAGCGTGGCCGCGCGCAGCAGCCAGGCCGGCACCCAGTCGGGGCCGGGTTCGCGCTGGCAAGTCGTGAAGGTGGCGTTGCGGACCACGGCACGCTTGTCATCGAGAAAGTCGATGCGCTCGGCCTCACCGTGCGCATCGTTGGACAAGAGGCGGTAACGGGCCTGGTCGAAAAAGCCCTCGAAGGCGTCGATGCGCAGGTCGAGCGCCGGGCCCTCGAAGACATTGCCCGCCTGGTTCACACGGACATCGCCACGCGCGCGCGCCAGATCGCGGGCCTGGTCGTACTCCAGACGATCCGCGCGGATCACCAGATCGGCACGCCGGAACTCCACGCCCCCTTCGAGCACGATTTCCGTGTCACTCTCGGCCGCCAGACGTTCGCCGTACACATAGGTCGGAGACACCATGCGCTGTTGCGGGCTCAGGTTCTCGGTCAAGCGCGGGCTGATGCGCAGCCGCAGCGGCTCGGTGCCCGCCTCTTGCGCCTGCAGGGCGGAGCTGTGCCACAGTGCGCAGGCCAGCAGGGCCAAAGGGTTGAGGACGGGACGAAAAAGACGGGGCAAAGCGGGCGGTCCGAGGAGACGGGGTTTGTAGAATGGATTATCCATGAGCGCCCCCACATCCAGCCCCATCACCTGGGCCAGCCCCGAGCGCGCGACCGCCTTCCAGCACTGGCTGGACGGGCTGTCGGCCACCCAGCAGCTGCAGCCCCAGACCCTGCGTCCAGCCTCGGCCGACGCAAGCTTTCGCCGCTACTTCCGCATCGATGCGGCTGGCGGCTCCCGCATCATCATGGACGCGCCGCCCGACAAGGAAAACTGCCGCCCCTTCGTGCAGGTCGCCCAGCTGATGGCCCAGGCCGGCCTGCATGTGCCCGAGGTGCTGGACTGGGACGAGACCGGGGGTTTCATGCTGCTGTCCGACCTCGGCGGCCAGACCATGATGCAGGTGATTGACCAAGACCGGGCGGCGGCCAACCTGCCGCTCTACCTGCGTGCCGTGGACGCACTCGTGGCCTGGCAGCAGGCCTCCCGTCCGGATGTGCTGCCGCCCTACGACACGGCGCTGTTGCGGCGCGAACTCGAACTGTTCCCCGAGTGGTACCTGGCCCGCCACCGTGGGGTGGTCGTCGAAGGCAAGTTGCGCGAAACCCTGGACCGGATGTTCGAGCTCATCATCGAACGCAACCTGGCCTGGCCCGCGGTCTATGTGCACCGCGATTTCATGCCGCGCAACCTGATGATTCCCGGTGACAGCGCGGAGACCCGCCTGGGCGTGCTGGATTTCCAGGACGCGGTCCATGGCCCCATCACCTACGACATCGCCAGCCTGATGCGCGACGCCTTCCTCTCCTGGGAGGAGGACTTCGTGCTCGACGTCACCATCCGCTACTGGCAGCAAGCCCGCAAAGCCGGCCTGCCCGTGGGCGAGGATTTCGGCGAGTTCTACAAGGGCGTCGAATGGATGGGCCTGCAGCGCCACCTCAAGGTGGCCGGCATCTTCGCGCGGCTCACGCTGCGCGACGGCAAGCCGCAGTACCTGGCCGACGCGCCGCGCTTCATCGCCTACATCCGGGCCACCTGCGCGCGCTACATCGAGCTCAAGCCGCTGCTGCGCTTGGTGGACGAGGTCGAGGGCATCACCGAGGTCAGTGGCTACGCCTACGGACGCGTCTGAACGCGATGCCGCGCTTTCACTGCCCCGTTTCCCTGTCCGTGGGCACCACGCTCACGCTGCCGTCGGGCGCCGCACGCCATGTCCAGGTCCTGCGCCTGCAGCCTGGCGACACGATCACGCTCTTCAACGGCGAGGGCGGCGAGTGCGAGGCCACCATCACGCGCATGGGCCGCAGCGAGGTGGAGGCACAGATCGTGGCGCACATGGCGTTCGAACGCGAGACGGCGCGCGCCGTGCACCTGGCCCTGGGCGTACCGGCCAACGAGCGCATGGACTGGCTGGTCGAGAAGGCCGCAGAACTGGGCGCCGCCAGCCTGCAGCCCCTGCAGATGGAGCGCAGTGTGCTGCGCCTGAGTGGCGAGCGCGCCGAGAAGAAGCGCCAGCACTGGCAGGCCATCGCCGTGGCCGCCTGTGAGCAATGCGGTCGCAATCGCGTGCCGCCTGTGCCGGCCCTGCAAAGCCTGCCGGCCTGGTTGGGCAGCGAATTACCGCGCCAACGTCTGCTGCTCTCGCTGGCGGCCGATAGCGCGCCGCTGGCGCAGCAACGCGACCGGCTCGATGACGGCCCCGTACTTTTCCTTTCGGGTCCCGAAGGCGGGCTCAGTCCGGCCGAGGAGCAGGCTGCCCGCGCGGCGGGTTTTGTGCCCGTGAGCCTGGGGCCGCGCACCCTGCGCGCCGAGACCGCGCCCCTGGCCGCCCTGGCCGCGCTCACCCTCTGAAGCAGCCACCATGAACGCTCGTCTTGCCTTGCTGGCCGTCTGCCAGGGCCTGTTCTTCACCAACAACATCGTCTTCATCGCCATCAACGGCCTCGTAGGCCTGGCGCTTGCGCCCAAGGGCTGGATGGCCACGCTGCCGGTCATGGGTTATGTGGTCGGTGGCGCGCTGAGCACCGGCCTGGTGGCACGCAGCCAGGCACGCTGGGGCCGGCAGGCCTCGTTCCAGATCGGCCTGCTGGTCGCGCTGGGCTCGGCCCTGCTGTGCGCCTATGCGGCCTGGAGCCGCAATTTCTGGCTGCTGATCACGGCCACCGTCATCGCGGGCTACTACAGCGCCAACGGCCAGCTCTACCGCTTCGCGGCCGCCGAGCTTGTCGTGCCCGCCTACCGCGAGAAGGCCGTCTCCCTGGTACTGGCGGGCGGCCTGATCGGTGCCATCGCCGGGCCGAACCTGGCCATCTACACCCGCAATCTGTTGGGCGTGCCCTTCGCTGGCGCCTATCTGTCCCTGTCCATCGTGGCCCTGCTGGGTTTGCTGCTCATGGCTTTCGTGACCTTCCCGCCTGTGCCCAAGCCGGCCGCCGGCGCACCCTTGGGGCGCCCGATCTGGGAGATCGCCCGCCAGCCCCTGTTCTTCGTGGCCGCCGTGGGCGCCTCGCTGGGCTTCGGGGTCATGAACCTGTTGATGGCCGCCACCCCGCTGGCCATGCAGGTCTGCGGCTTCCCCTTCGACGACGCGGCGCTGGTGCTCGAGTGGCATGTGATCGGCATGTTCGCGCCCGGCTTCTTCACCGGCCATCTGATCAAGCGATACGGCACCCTGAGCATCATGGGCGTGGGCGTGCTGCTCAACGTCCTCTGCATCGCTGTCGCGCTGAGCGGGGTGGACCTGCACCAATTCCTGATCGCGCTCTTCCTGCTCGGCGTCGGCTGGAACTTCCTCTTCACGGGCAGCACCACGCTCGCCCTGCAGGCCTACCGGCCCGAAGAGAAGGACCGGGCCCAGGCGGCCATCAACTTCGTGGTGTTTGCCGTGATGGCGCTGACTTCCTTCGCCTCGGGCGCGCTGGTCACCACCCAGGGCTGGTGGTGGCTCAACGTCGGCTCGCTGCTGCCGGTGGCCTTGACCGGCCTGGCCCTGCTCTGGCTGGCCTGGCGGCGCCAGGGCGCCCGCCCCGCCTGAGGCCGTTCAGGCAAACCAGCGATCCAGCCAGGCCTGCAGCCGGACGTAGACGGGTTCGCGCGCGAGTTCGTTGAAGATCTCGTGATAGAGCTCGGTGTAGCAGTGCGCTTCGACAACCCGTGCCGGCGCCGCCTGGGCAAAGGCGGCGCTGCCACGCGGGCTGACCAGCTTGTCCTGGCCGGCGTACATCAGCAGGGTCGGCACCTCCCAGCGCGGTGCGGCTGCCAACACCTGGGGCCCGGTGTCGGCGATGTAGCGCGCGAGCCGGCCGGAGATGCGGTCGTGGATGAGCTTGTCCTGCTGGTAGGCGCGCACCACCTGCGGATCATGTGAAATCCACCTCGGGTCCAGCCCATTGCCCACGCACAGATTGGGCGCCACAGCCGGCAGGACGGCGAGCAGCAGTTTCTGCACCGCGTTGAGCCCGGGATCGAGCGCTGGCGAGGACAGCACGAGGCCGTCGACGCGCCCCAGCTGGCGCGCCACCAGATGCGCGGCCACCAGCCCGCCCATGCTGTGGCCCAGCACGATCAGCGGTGTGCCGGCGTCGAGACGGCGGCGCGTGCTGCCCAGCACGTCGGCCAGGTCTTCGACCAAGCGCTGGTCCGAGGGCAGGCCGCCACGCACGCCGCCTGATTCACCATGGCCGTAATGGTCGTAGCCGCGCACGGCAAAGCCCCAGTCATTGAGTCGACGCGCGAGTTCGTCATAGCGGCCTGCATGTTCGCCCAGACCGTGCACGACGAGCACCACACCGCGCAGGCGGGTGCCGGGATCGAGCGGCCAGTCCTGGATGGCCAGGTTGTCGCCATCGGAGGCGACGTAGGTGGTCAGCGTGGATTCCTGCATGATTTTTTTGATCCGCACCGCATCCTGTGACATGAGTGTGAGCAGACCCTAGGGCATCTGCGCGATGACCTGCGCCACTGCGGCCGTGAGACGACGCGCATAGGGCACATGCAGGAATTCATTGGGGCCATGCGCGTTGCTTTTGGGTCCCAGCACGCCGCAGACCATCATCTGGGCCTTGGGAAAACCGCGCGACAGCATGTTCATCAGCGGGATGGTGCCGCCCTGGCCGATGTAGCCGCAGGACGCGCCGTAGAAGTTGCGCGAGGCCGCGTCCAATGCGCGGCCGAACCAGGGCGCGGTCTCGGGCGCGTTCCAGCCCGTGGCCGAACCCAGCCCTTCGAAGGTGACCCGCGCCCGGTAGGGCGCGTTGTCTTCGAGCAAGGCTTTGAGCTCCTGCACGGCCGTGGCCGCCTCCACCAGGGGCGGCAGGCGCAGTGAGAGCTTGAAGGCGGTGTAGGGGCGCAGCACATTGCCGGCGTTCTGCAGCTCCGGCAGGCCTTCGGCGCCCGTGACGCTGAGCGTGGGCACCCAGGTGCGGTTGAGCAGGGCCTGCACGGGATCGGTGGTCATGGGCAGGGCCAGACGCGTGTCGCCCTCGCAGTCGTAGTGCACCCAGGGAAAACGCTTGTACAACTCCTCGCCCAGGATGGCGGCCGTGGCGCGCGCCTGTTCCATGCGCTCGGCCGGCACCTCGCAGTGAAAGCTGTGCGGCAGCAGGCGGCCGGTCTTGCTGTCTTCGAGGCGATCGAGCACCTGGCGCATGATGCGAAAGCTCGAGGGCACGACGCCGCTGGCGTCGCCCGAGTGCACACCTTCGGTCAGGATCTCGACCTTGAGTACGCCGCTGGCCATGCCACGCAGGCTGGTCGTGAGCCAGAGCTGGTCGTAGTTGCCGGCCCCCGAGTCCAGACAGACCACCAGGCCCACATCGCCCAGACGTGCGCGCAGCGCGTCGATGTAGGGCAGCAGATCGTGGGAACCACTTTCCTCGCAGGTCTCGATGAGCCCGACGACGCGCGGATGCGCGAGCTTCTGGCTCTTGAGGGCCTGGAGGGCGGCGATGCTGGCATAGACGGCATAGCCGTCGTCGGCGCCGCCGCGGCCGTAGAGCTTGCCGTCCTCGTACTTCGGTGTCCAGGGGCCGAGGTCCTTGCGCCAGCCGCTGAACTCCGGTTGCTTGTCGAGGTGGCCGTACATGAGCACGGTCTGGGCAGAACCATCGGCATCGCTGGCACCGCGACTCGCGGGCAACTCGAAGAAGAGCACCGGCGTGCGGCCTTCCAGGCGGATGACTTCGAGCTTCAGGCCTTCGACCTTCTGCGCCTCGACCCAGGCCGCGGCCTTGCGCACCACCGTATCGATGTAGCCGTGCTCTGCCCATTGCGGATCGAACATCGGCGACTTCGCGGGCACGGCGATGTAATCCAGCAGCTGGGGCACGATCTCGCGGTCCCAGGTCTGGCTGATTTCGGCCAGTGCACGTTCGGGCTCGAAGGCACTGGCAGGAAGACGGGCGTTCATGGGCAGGCTCCTGGCGGGGCGGCGGTGGCCGCGCCGCTATATTAGGCGATTGCCCACAGGACCCCAACCGGAGCCCCTCTTGAACCAGCCCCCAGCCGCCCCCGCCGAAGAAGTCCGCTACCGCAAGGTGGCCTTGGCCGCCTGTTTCGGCACCTTCATCGAGTGGTACGACTTCCTGACCTTTGCCACCCTGGCTGTGCACTTCGCCGTGCTTTTCTTCCCGGCCGACGACCCCGTGGCCGGCCTGCTCTACAGCCTGGCCACCTTCGGCATGGGCATGGTGGTGCGGCCGCTGGGCGCGGCCCTGTTCGGCTCCTTCGGCGACCGCTACGGCCGGCGCAAGGTCTTCATCGCCACCATCGGCATCATGGGCGTGGCCACCTTCCTTGTCGGACTGCTACCCACCCATGCGCAATGGGGCTGGTGGGCCACCGGCGCCTTGCTGGCCCTGCGCCTGATTCAAGGCCTGGCCATGGGTGGCGAGATCGGCGGCGCCAACGTCTACCTGGCCGAGCACGCGCCCGTGGCCAGCCGAGGCGCGTCCACCAGCGTGCTGCAGTGGATGGGCGGCCTCGGCATCCTGGCCTCGACACTGCAACTGGTGCTGCTGCAGACCTGGCTCAGCGAGGCCGACTTCAAGGAATGGGGCTGGCGCATTCCCTTCCTGTTCTCGGCCGTTCTGTTGCTGGCCAGTGTCAAGGCGCGTCTGGCCCTGCACGAATCGCCGGTCTTCACCGAACTGAGCCAGAGCCAGCAGGTGGCCAAGACGCCGCTGCGCGACTGCCTGCGCGACCGCCACACCCTGGGCCGCATGGCCCTGCTCTTCTTCTGTGTCTCGGCGGGCGGCGGCCTGTTGTTCTTCTGCTCCCAG
>DNQP01000190.1:20546-20943 GCA_003500955.1 Curvibacter sp.
CCTGTTGTTCTTCTGCTCCCAGGTCTATGCCGCGGTCTACCTCAAGACCGTGGTCCAGATGGACCCGGTGCTGGCCGGCTGGGTCACACTGGGCGCGACCTTCTGCCTGTTCCCCTTGACCTATGTCTGCGGCGCGCTGTCCGACCGCTACGGGCGCCGGCCCGTGGTGCTGGCCGGCCTGCTGCTCGGCGCGGCCTCCATCATTCCCGTCTACGCGGGCCTGGCCCTGGTCGCACACCAGCCCCTGCTCGTGTTTGCCCTGCTCGTGATCCCTGTGTTGGCAGTGGCCCTGGTCACGGGGCCGCAGACGGCCATGCTGTCCGAGCTGTTCCCGGCGCGTACGCGCTACACGGCCGTCGGCCTGCCGCACAACCTGGCCGCGGGCTGGATCGGCGGG
>DNQP01000190.1:21251-21470 GCA_003500955.1 Curvibacter sp.
CCGCGGGCTGGATCGGCGGGCTTTCGCCCTATATGGTCACGCTGATCGCCGGCCAGACCGGCAGCGTGCTGCTGGGCCTGGCTTACCCGACGGCCTTGCTCTGCCTGGCCCTGGTCGTGGGCTGGTTCTTCCTGCCCGAAACGCGTGGCGCCGACCTGAGGGTCTGAGCGGCGCGGTTCTTCAGCGCGAGAACTTCAGCACCGCCGTGCTGGCGCGCAG
>DNQP01000155.1 GCA_003500955.1 Curvibacter sp.
CAGGCGCTCGGGAGGGAGTTCTACCGGTTTAGCGTCGGTGGTTTGGGGGACGTGGCGGAGATCAAGGGCCACCGCCGCACCTACATCGGCGCCATGCCGGGCAAGGTTCTGCAGAGCCTGACCAAGGCCGGCACCCGTAACCCGCTGTTCCTGCTCGACGAGATCGACAAGCTGGGCACGGATTTCCGCGGCGACCCGTCCAGCGCGCTGCTGGAGGTGCTGGACCCGGAGCAGAACAACAAGTTCGGTGACCATTACGTCGAAGTCGACTTCGACCTCAGCGATGTGATGTTCGTGGCCACCTCCAACTCCATGAACATCCCGCCGGCCCTGCTGGACCGCATGGAGGTGATCCGCCTCTCGGGCTACACCGAGGACGAGAAGGTCAACATCGCCCAGCGTTACCTGCTGCCCAAGCAGCTCAAGAACAACGGCGTCAAGGACGAGGAACTGCTGGTGGCCGAGGACGCGCTGCGCGACATCGTGCGCTACTACACGCGTGAGGCCGGCGTGCGCTCGCTCGAGCGCGAGATTTCCAAGATCTGCCGCAAGGTGGTCAAGGGCCTGCAGCTCAAGAAGATGACGCCGCAGGTTCAGGTGACCGCCGAGAACCTCAACGACTACCTCGGTGTGCGCAAGTACACCTACGGTCGGGCCGAACAGCAGAACCAGGTGGGTCAGGTCGTGGGCCTGGCGTGGACTGAAGTCGGCGGTGATCTGCTGACCATCGAGTCTGCGCTCATGCCAGGCAAGGGCAACATCACGCGTACCGGTTCGCTGGGCGATGTGATGAAGGAATCGGTCGAGGCCGCGCGTACCGTGGTGCGCAGCCGGGCGCGTCGCCTGGGCATCGCCGACGAGTTCTTCGAGAAGCGCGACATGCACATCCACGTCCCCGACGGCGCCACGCCCAAGGACGGCCCGAGTGCGGGCGCCGCCATGACGACGGCGATGGTGTCGGCGCTGACGGGCATTCCCGTGCGCGGCGACGTGGCCATGACGGGCGAAATCACCCTGCGCGGCGAGGTCACCGCCATCGGCGGTCTCAAGGAGAAACTGCTGGCGGCCCTGCGCGGCGGCATCAAGACGGTGCTGATCCCGGAGGAGAACGTCAAGGACTTGCAGGAGATTCCTGACAACGTCAAGAGCGGTCTGGACATCGTGCCGGTCAAGTGGATTGACAAGGTGCTGGACATTGCATTGGAGCGCAAGCCCACCCCTTTGCCGGATGAAGAGCCGGCCGTGGCGGCCCCTGTGGCGCCGGCAACCACTCCGGTGCAGGAATCCGTCAAACACTGAGAGAAAAATTTGGCGGCGTTTTGCAAAAGCGAAAAAATGCCGCTATAATTTGAGGCTTGAAACGCGGGAATAGCTCAGTTGGTAGAGCGCAACCTTGCCAAGGTTGAGGTCGAGAGTTCGAGACTCTTCTCCCGCTCCAATTTCCTCATGCCCCTGTTCCCCTGTGTCCAGCATGGGGGGATGTTGCCTTTTGCGTGACAATGCAAGGGCGGCATGGCCTCGATGGTGAAATTGGTAGACACAGCGGACTTAAAATCCGCCACCTCCAGAAATGGGGTGTGCCGGTTCGATTCCGGCTCGAGGCACCATCATTCCGGTGATTCATGCTGACGGGTGAACGCAACCGCGGCGCTGACGCAGCATTGAGAGTACGACATGGCCAGCTACAACGCTCCTTTTGAAATCCACGTGCACGGTCAGGTGCTGCTGCGTCCCGACGTCGGCTTCGAGCAATTGCAGGATGCCCTCAAGCCGCTCTGGAAGTACGCCGGTGCCAGGACCCTGGCCGACGGGGCGCACAGCCACTACGAGGACGAGCCCGGCATCCGCTTCGATGCTGCCGAGCACGCCCTGCAGCTGTGCTGGACCGTGCTGGGCGACGAGGATTTCCGACAGTCGCTCGACGAGATGTGCATGAGCCTCAACGAGCTCTCGCAGGCCGGGGCTGCCATCGAGGTCACCTTCTACGACACCGAGTTCGACGAGGAAGACGCCGAGCCGGGCACCGAGTCGCGCGACGATTTCATGATGCTCTTTGTCGGGCCTACGCCAGCGGCCATCATGCAGGTGCAGCGTGACTTGTTGGTGCAGGACGTGATCAACCTCATGGAGCGGCATTTCGATGCCGCCGAGCTGGGGGGGGTCGTCAGCGAGATCGATCGTCTGTTCAGCGACCGCTTCGACGCGCTGGTCAACTCGCTGGAGATCGGCAAACCCCCGCGCGGCTCGGGCGGCGGGCATGGTGGCCACGGCGGTGGCCGGAAACCGCGACATTTGCACTGATTTTCCGTTTCTCTGTGTGCTGCGCCGGCCCGGCGCGTGAGCTGCGTGCTACCATTTTCATAGTTGTGACGCACTCCAAGGACCTGCCATGAACACGGCTGCCCCCGCCAAGCCCGCCGCCACCCGCCCCACGGGTCGGCCGGAGAAGCTGCGCCTGGGTGATGTGCTGGTCCAGCAGCGCCTGATTTCGCAGGATCAGCTGCAGCAGACCCTCGAGCTGCAGCAGCAGACTGGCAAGAAGGTCGGGCGCCTGCTCATCGAGAGCGGCGTGATCACCGAGGAGCTGCTGGCCGATGCCCTGGCGCGCCAGCTGCGCGTCCCTTACATCAACCTCAAGACCTATCCCTTCCGCGCCGACGTCGTCAAGCTCATGCCGGAGTCCGTGGCGCGGCGCTTTCGCGCCCTGGTGCTGGAAGACAAGGGGGACAGCCTGCTGGTGGCCATGGCCGACCCGCTGGACTTGTTTGCCTACGATGAGATCACGCGCCTGCTCAAGCGCAACATCAGCATCGCGGCCGTGCCCGAGAGCCAGCTGGCGCTGGCCTGTGACCGGCTGTATCGTCGTACCGAAGAGATCAGCGGACTGGCCCGTGCCCTCGAGAAGGATTTGGGCGATGCGGTCGACTTCGGCGAGCTGACGGCCTCGGCGGGCGCCGAAGGGGCGCCGGTGGTGCGGCTGCTGCAGTCCCTCTTTGAGGATGCGACGCAGGTCGGCGCCTCTGATATCCATATCGAGCCGCTCGAATCCGGCCTGCAGATCCGCGTGCGTGTCGACGGCGTGCTGCAGACCCAGACCCAGGCCGAGAAGCGCATCGGCGCCGCCCTGGCCCAGCGCATCAAGCTGATGGCGGGCTTGGACATTTCCGAGAAGCGCCTGCCGCAGGACGGGCGTTTCAGCGTGCGCCTGAAGGACCAGACCATCGACGTGCGTCTGTCCACCATGCCCAGTACCTATGGTGAATCGGTGGTCATGCGTCTGCTCAGCCTGGATGGCGGCGTGCGCCAGCTCGACAGCGTGGGTATGCCGCCAGCCATGTTGCGTCGTTACCGCCAGCTGCTGGGGCGCACCTCGGGCCTGATCCTCGTGACTGGTCCTACCGGCTCGGGCAAAAGCACCACGCTGTACGCGTCTCTGGCTGAACTCAATTCTTCCGAGCTCAAGGTCATCACGGTCGAGGACCCGGTCGAGTACCGTTTGCCGGGCATCACCCAGGTGCAGGTCAACGAGAAGATCGACCTGACCTTCTCCAAGGTGCTGCGCAGCACCTTGCGCCAGGACCCTGACGTGATCCTTGTCGGTGAAATGCGTGACGCCGAGACGGCCGAGATCGGCCTGCGCGCCGCCATCACGGGCCACCTGGTGTTCTCCACCTTGCACACGCGGGATGCCGCCAGCACCCCCTTTCGCCTGCTGGACATGGGTGTGCCGGCCTATATGGTGGCGACGTCCCTGCAAGCCGTGGTGGCCCAGCGCCTGGTGCGCATCAATTGCGAGGTCTGCAGCGAGCCCCACGAGCCCGATGCCCACGAGGCCGCCTGGCTGTCCGGCCTGCTGCAGCCCGGCGAGCGCATCCAGGCCTTGAAGGGCCGGGGCTGCTCGGCCTGCAACGGCACGGGCTACACCGGTCGCCAGGGTGTCTACGAGATGCTGGAGATGGATGCCGAGCTCACCCAGTCCGCCAGTCGCTCCGACCCGGCGGCTTTCCTGCGCGCCGCACGTGAACGTCTGGCGGGCCAGACGCTGACCCACCATGCGCTCGAACTCGTGCGCCAGGGCCGTACCTCGCTGGCCGAGGCCATGCGGGTGGGCTACGACCTCGAAGACTAGTCTGGACGATGGCGATCTTTACCTGGCGCGGGCGCAACAGCCTCGGTGACTTGATCCAGGGCGAGCTGGATGCGGTCTCGGAGGATGCCGTGGCCGACCAGCTGCTGAGCCTGGGGCTGGTGCCCGTGCACATCGCGCCGGCTCCCCAGGTCCAGACCCGTGAGAACTGGTGGGAGCAGCTCTCGCGCCGCCCCATCGTCATCGAGGATGTGTTGATCTTCTCGCGCCAGATGTACACCCTGAACAAGGCTGGCGTGCCCATCCTGCGGGCCTTTGCCGGCCTGCAGTCGTCCACCGACAAGCCGGCCATGGTCGACGTGCTCAAGGAAGTGCGCGCCAGCCTGGATCAGGGGCGCGACATGGCCAGCTCGCTGGCACGCCATCCCAAGGTCTTCGGCCCTTTCTACGTGGCCATGGTGCGCGTCGGTGAGATGACGGGCAAGCTGACCGAGGTGTTTCTGCGCCTGGCCGAGCATCTGGAGTTCGAGCGCGACACCCGTGCCCGCATCAAGCAGGCCATGCGCTACCCCAGCTTCGTGATCATTGCGATGCTGATCGCCATCGTCATCATCAACCTCTTCGTCCTGCCGGTCTTCGCCAAGGTCTTCGCCGGCTTCAATGCGCAGCTGCCCCTGATCACGCGCGGTTTGCTCGGGTTCTCGAGCTGGATGATCACCTGGTGGCCGGCGCTGCTGGCCTTGGGTGCTGCACTGGCGGTAGGTCTGCGGGCCTATCTGCAGAACCCCGAGGGTCGCTACAACTGGGACCGCCGCAAGCTGAACCTGCCCATCGTCGGCCCCATCATCCTCAAGGCCACGCTGGCGCGCTTCGCGCGCAGTTTTGCCCTCTCCAGCCAGGCGGGGGTCCCGCTGGTGCAGGCCCTGGCCGTCGTGGCCCAGACGGTGGACAACGCCTACATCGCGTCGCGCATCGAGCAGATGCGCGCTGGCATCGAGCGCGGTGAGAGCATCTCGCGCTGTGCCGCGGCGACCGGGGTCTTCACGCCCGTGGTGCTGCAGATGATGACCGTGGGCGAGGAGACCGGCGAGCTGGATTCCCTGCTGTTTGAAATCGCCGAGATGTACGAACGCGATACGGACTACGCCATCAAGGGCCTGTCCTCGGCGATCGAGCCGGTGCTGCTGGTCTTTATCGGCG
>DNQP01000003.1:0-2045 GCA_003500955.1 Curvibacter sp.
AGAGTTCGCTGGAAGTCTCTCACAGCCCACCTCGATTTGCCAAGCGCCGTCCCCGCGCCAGAACGCGTTTTCGTGGACTATTGGGCATTTCGTAGCGCGCGCCACCCCAGGATGATCCTTGGCAATCCGGGGGCCAGGAAGCACAATGCCTGCAAGCCGACCTGCATTTCTCCTCTGCCCCATGCCCACCTTTGACACCCTCGCCGCCTTCTGGACCACCCCGATGATCAAGACCAATGTGCTGGTCTTCTTCAACTTGCTGGGTGCGCTGTTGCTGGGCCTGCTCGTGGGCTACGAGCGCGCCTACCACGGCCGTGCGGCCGGCATGCGCACCTACGGCCTGGTCTGCATGGCCTCGGCCGCGCTCACCGTGATCGGCGGCTATTCCTCGGCCTGGTTCGGCGGCAACTTCCTGCTGGGCACCGCCACCGACACCAGCCGGGTGATCCAGGGCATCGTCACCGGCATCGGCTTCCTCTGCGCGGGCGTCATCATGCGCGAGGGCTTCAACATCAGCGGCCTGACCACGGCCGCCTCGCTCTGGGCCGCTTCGGTCATCGGCATCCTGGTCGGCGTCGGCTTCTACGCCGCGGCCATCGCTCTGGCCGGGCTCTCGGCCCTGTCCATGATGTGGATCTCCCGGCTCGAAGCTTGGCTGCCCTCGCGCCAGGCCGTGGCCGTACGCCTGTGCTTCAAGCCCGGTTTCGTGCCCAGCGAGCCGGCCATGCGCCAGATGGCCGCCAACCGCGGTTACGACATTGCCTCGGGGACCATCGCCATCGACTGCAAGGAAGGCGCCGAGCAATGGTCCTTCGTCGCCGTGGCGCGCAACCGGCAGAAGATGGTGCCGATCTCGGAGCTTTCGCAGCAGATCGGCCGCTTCGACGGCGTGACCAGCTACCAGCTCAACTACGCGCGCAACTGAGTCCCGCAGCAGGCGCGCCCGGCCGGCGCCATAATCGCCAGCCATGCACTCCGATCCCGCACTGGCGCCGCGCGTCCAGCCCAAGTCCCCGGGCGACCTCTTCATCTCTTTCACCATCCTGGCCTTGCAGGGCTTCGGCGGCGTGCTGGCCGTGGCCCAGCGTGAACTGGTCGAGCGCAAGCGCTGGATGACCAACGAGGAATTTGTCGAGGAGTGGTCGGTGGCCCAGATCATGCCCGGCCCCAACATCATCAACCTCTCCATCATGCTGGGCAGCCGCTACTTCGGTCTGCGCGGCGCGGTGGCCGCGGTGCTGGGCATGCTCACCGCGCCCATGCTGGTCGTGCTGCTGATCGCCCTGCTCTACGCCCGCTTTGCCGACCATCCGGGCGTGGCCGGAGCCTTGCGCGGCATGGGTGCCGTGGCCGCGGGGCTCATCATCGCCGTCGGCCTCAAGCTCTTCCCGGCCCTCCGGAACAATGCCCTGGGCCTGGGCACCTGCATCGTTTTCGGCCTGCTGTGCTTCCTGGCCATCGCCGTGCTGCGCTGGCCCCTGGCCTATGTGCTGCTGGGCCTGGGCTCGCTGGCCTGCCTTGCCGCCTACCGCAAGCTCCAGCCATGAACCCCGTGCTCGACCTCGGCTGGGCCCAGTGGCTGCAGCTCTTCACGCATTTCGCGTCGCTCTCGCTGCTGGCCGTGGGGGGCGCCATCACCACGGCGCCCGACATGCACCGCTACCTCGTGGACCGGCAGGCCTGGCTCAGCGACCCGCAGTTCAACGCCTCGATCGCCATCGCCCAGGCCGCGCCCGGGCCCAACATCCTCTTCGTGGCCCTCATGGGCTGGAACGTGGGTCTCAACGCCGGCGGCCTGGGCCTGGCCCTGCTGGGCGTGATGGTATCCATGCTGGGCGTGATGTTGCCCAGCTCCACGCTGGCCTACTTCGCGGCGCGCTGGGGGCATGAGAACCGCAAGCTGCGTAGCGTGCGCGCCTTCAAGCAGGGCATGGCCCCGGTCGTGATCGCCCTGCTCATCGCCACCGGCTGGATCCTGGCCAGTGCCCATGGCGACCCCGCGCAGGACTGGCCGCTGTGGCTGCTGACCGTGGTCACGGCCGGGG
>DNQP01000003.1:2381-12896 GCA_003500955.1 Curvibacter sp.
ACCCGCCTGCATCTGCTGTGGCTGCTCGGTGCCGGTGCGGTGTTGGGCTGGTTCGGCCTCGTCTGAGCAGCGCCCAGACCATGTCCGCGCCACTGCCCACGCTCAACCTATTCGGCGCCGGTCGGGTCGGCAAGACACTGGGACGGCTCTGGCAGCAGGCCGGTGTGCTGCAGGTCCAGGATGTGCTGACCACCAGTATTGCGAGCGCGCAGGCGGCGGTGGACTTCATCGGTGCCGGCCGTGCCGTCGCCACGCCCGCGCAGATGCGGCCCGCCGATCTCTGGCTGCTGGCCGTGCCCGACCGGCAGATCGCCGCCAGCGCACAGACCTTGGCAGCCCTCGGCCTGCCGCCGGCCCTGGCCTTCCACGCCAGCGGTGCGCTGGCCGCGGCCGAACTTGCACCGCTGCAGGCCAGGGGCTGGCACTGCGCCAGCGCGCATTGCATCCTGAGCTTCGCTGATCCAGCCACGGCCCAGCAGCAGTTCCACGGCACCGTCTGCGCGCTCGAGGGCGACACGGCGGCCACGCAGCAGCTCAAGCCTCTCCTCACCGACCTCGGCGCGCAATGCTTCGCACTGGCCTCCGAGCACAAGCTGCTCTACCACGCGGCGGCCGTCTGGGCCACCAACTTCCTGCCGGTGCTGCAGGCCAACGCCGAAGCCCTGTGGCAACGCAGCGGCCTGCCGGCCGAACTGCTGCCCGGTCTGCGCGAGCGACTGCTGCACAACGCCGTGGACAACCTGCTGGCCCTGGGCCCGGCTGCGGCACTCACCGGCCCGGCCGCGCGTGGCGACACGGCCCTGGTCGAACGCCAGGGCCAGGCGATCACGGCGCTCGATGCAGAGGCAGGCGCCGCCTATGCCGCGCTCAGCGCCATGGCGGCCCGCCTGGCACGCGACAGACAGCTCTGAAGACACGGGCCTGCCCCTGTCCACCGTGACCTTTTGTCACCTCTGTGTACCGGGTGCTGCGTTATCCTCGACGACGTCTTCTTCCCGGGTTCGCCATGAAAAAAGTCCTCAAGTACCTGCTCATCGCCCTCGGCGTCTTCGTTACCCTGGTGATCGCGGTCGTGGCCTATGTTGCCGCCACCTTCAACCCCAACGACTACAAGCCCCAGCTGATCCAGCTCGTGCAGGACAAGACTGGGCGCACCCTGGCCATCCCTGGAGAGATCCGCCTGACCTTCTTCCCGCGCATCGGTGCCGAGCTCGGCCAGATCTCGCTGTCCGAGCCGCGCAGCCCCCAGGTCTTCGCCGCCGCGCAGCAGCTGCGCGTCTCGGTCGCCCTGCTGCCCCTGCTGAAGAAAGAGGTGCGCGTGGACCGTGTGCTGATCGACGGGCTGGACGTGAAGCTGGCGCGTGACGCGCGCGGCCGCTTCAATTTCGACGACCTGCTCCAGAGCGCGCCTGACGCCGCGCCGCCGGCTGCCCAGCCTGCCGATGCGGGCAGCAAGACGGCCCTGCCCCGCTTCGACATCGACGGCATCACCCTGAGCCGCGCGCGCCTCGACTACCGCGACGCCACCAGCGGCCAGCAGCTGCAGATTGCCCCGCTCGAATTCAACACCGGCCCCGTCCGCGATGGCCAGCGCGCCCAGCTCGCGCTCGACGCCACGCTCAGCGGCCAGCAACCCGCGCTGGCGCTCAAGCTCGGCCTGCGCACGGCCTACACACCCGCGCTGGCCCAGCAGCAGATCAAGCTCGACACGGTCGAGTTCACGCTCAACGGTGCGGCTGCCGGGCTCCAGGACCTGCAGCTCAAGCTGGGCCTGGCCCAGGCCGAGGCCTCGGCCAGCAAGGTCGACGCCCAGGGCCTGACGCTGGAGCTCAACGCCCCCAATCCCGCGGGCGGCAGCCTGAGCCTCAAGGCCCAGGGCCAGGCCAGCGTGGACCTGGCGCGCGAGGCCGTGCAACTGGCCCTGGACGGATCACTCGACAGCACCACGCTGGCGCTCAAGGCCGGTGTGCAGAAATTTGCCCAGCCCGCCATCCGCTTCGATCTGGCCCTGGGTGACCTCGATGCCGACCGCTACCTGCCCAAGAGCCAGCCGGCGGCAGCACCCACAGCCGGCGCTCCGGCCCCGGCCGGCCCCGAGCCCGATATCGATCTTTCCGCCCTGAAGGGACTGGACCTCAACGGTGCGCTCAAGATCGCCACACTCAAGATCATGAACGTCCAGACCACGGGGCTGCGCCTGCAACTCAAGGCCCGCAACGGCCGCGCCGAACTCAACCCCGTCACGGCCTCGCTCTACGGCGGCGGCGTCAACGGCAGCCTCGTGGCCGACGCCGCGGGCGCCCAGCGCCTGGCAGCCAAGCTGGACCTGCGCGGCATCCAGATCGGCCCGCTGATGAAAGACGCGCTGGACCAGCGTCCGCTGGAAGGACGCGGCAACGTGGCGCTGGACCTCAGCACCGGCGGCAACACGGTCACCCAATTCAAGCGCAAACTCAACGGCACGGTCGGCGTGCAACTGACTGACGGCTCGCTCAACGGCGTCGACATCGCGGGCATGCTGCGCAATGCCAAAGCCAGGCTCGGCGGCGGCAGCCAGGAAGGCCAGGCCTCGGGCCAGCAGAAGACCGATTTCACGGAGTTCGGCGCCAGCCTCAAGATCACCGATGGCGTGGCCCGCAACGACGACCTCGCGGCCAAGACCCCGTTGCTGCGTCTGGGCGGTGCCGGCACGGTCTGGATCCCCGAAGACCGGCTGGACTACACCGTCAAGGCCACCGTCGTCCCCACCCTGCAGGGCCAGGGCGGCCCCGAGCTGGACCAGCTGCGCGGCCTGACCATACCCGTGCGCCTGAGCGGCCCCTATACCGATCTGAAATGGAAGCTCGACTTCGGCGGCATCGCCGGCCAGCGCAAGGCCGAGCTCAAGGAAGAGACGAAACAGAAGCTCGACGCCGCCAGGGAAAAGCTGGACACGAAAAAGGATGCGGCCCGCGAAGAGCTCAAGGACAAGGCGGGCGACAAGCTCAGGAACCTGCTGAAACGCTGAAGCCTGATGTCACGTTACGACAAAAAGCAACCAAATGGTTGCTTTTTTGCTTTTCAGGATCATAATTCATTACGCAACCATTTTGTTGCGTAATGGAGGTCCCATGGAGCACTATCGCCAGAGCCTGCTGATCCAGGCCCGCCCCGCCGTCTTGTATGCGGCGCTCACCACCGAGGCCGGCTTGCGCGGCTGGTGGACACAGGACTGTGACGTCGCGCGCGTCCCGGGCGACACCCATCGCATGCGCTTCGGTCCTCACCACAAGGATCTGCGCGTGGAACAGCTGCAGGCGGAGCACCTGGTCCGCTGGCGCTGCACCGGGGCCCTGATCGACCTGCCCGAACTCAGCCGCAAGGACGAATGGATCGGCACCGAGCTCGTGTTCCGCCTCGAAGCCCAGGGCGAGGGGCAGACCCGGCTCCACTTCGAGCATCTGGGCCTGGTCCCGGCCATCGAGTGCTACGAGGTCTGCGCGCAGGGCTGGCAGCATTTTCTTGCCAGCCTGCAACAGTACGCCGAAACCGGCCGCGGCATGCCCCACGCGCTGGCCGACAGCTGCGCCCAGTGAACCCTATATCCCACGCAAAAGGACCCGCATGAACGCAACATCGCCCCCCACCGACCGCATCGAGCGCCAGATCCTGATCCACGCCCCGCGCGCGCGGGTCTGGCAGGCCCTGACCACGGCCGAGGCATTCGGCACCTGGTTCGGCGCCAGGCTCCAGGGACAGACCTTCGCCCCCGGCCAGCGGGTGCGCGGCCCCATCACCATCTGCAACTTTGAGCACGTCTGGTTTGACGCGCTGATCGAGCGCATGGAGCCGCCCGAACTCTTTTCCTACCGCTGGCACCCCTATGCCGTGGACCCGGCTGTCGACTACGAACAGGAGGAGCGCACGCTTGTCACCTTCACGCTGCAGGAAGTCGCGGGGCCCGGCACCCTGCTGACCGTGGTTGAATCAGGGTTCGACAAGCTGTCGCCACAGCGCCGTCTGGAGGCCTTCCCCATGAACGACCGAGGCTGGGCCGCCCAGCTCGACAATATCGCACGCCATGTCACCCCATCGCACTGATACCGCATCCACCCGCCCGGCCCTGGCGCGCGTCTTCGCTGCCCTGGGCGACCCCACGCGCCTGCAGCTCGTGACCGTGCTCTGCGCCAGCGGCGCCCTGTCCATTGCCCAGCTCACAGCCCACACCGACATCAGCCGCCAGGCCGTGAGCAAGCATCTGCAGGTGCTGACCGAGGCCGGGGTGGTGCATGGCCTCAAGCTGGGCCGCGAAAGGCTCTGGCAACTCGACCCGGCGCAACTGGAAGAAGCGCGCCGGGCACTCGATGAGATCGGCCGTCAGTGGGACGCCGCCCTCGGACGGCTCAAGAACTTCGTGGAAGCTGGCTGAAGGGCAGGCCTCAGTCCTCCGCCTGCCCGAACTTGAGCACGCGCGTGGCGAGCAGGGTCTCGGCGAAGAAGCAGCACAGCGCGGCCATGAAGCAGCTCACGCCGGCCAGGAAGGCGTAGATCGCGTAGCGGTCCACGCGCAGCGCCGTGGTCTCGCCGAGGAAGAGGATCACGATGGTCAGGCCGATCATGAAGGCGCACAGCGTGAGCAGGCCGATGGTGCTGTTGGCCAGCCGACCGCGCGTGCGCAGCATGCCCAGTTCCGCGTTCCATTGCGGCGCCAGCACGGGCTCGGCATCCAGGCGCAGCTTTTCCTCCAGCACCCGGCCGCGGTCGATGATGCGCGACAGCCGCCCGGCCACGGCGCCGATCATGCCGGAGACGGCGGTCAGCAGGAACACGGGGGCCACGGCCAGCTGGATGCCGTGGGTGACGGTGGCGGATTCGACAAAAACGGCCATGGCTCTCGGCGTAGAAGTGTTGCGCGCCGATTATCACCCCCTCCCACAAACGGGGGAAGACAGAACGCCGCTTTGTACCTATAAAGACGCAGCGATCATCTCAGGGGGACAACATGGGCATCCGCATCCTGTGCATCCACGGCGTCAATACCAACGAGAACGGCGACTGGCTGGCCACCTGGCAGCAGGCCATCCGGGCCTCGGCCACGCGCGCCGGCGTGTCCGCCGGGTCGCTCGAATTCCATGAGCTGCGCTACAACGCGCGTTTCGAGGCCATCGAACCCGACGCTGCGCTCTACGCCCAGGCCGTCAAGCGCCTGTGGAACAGCTACTGGGCGCACCGCCGCGCGCTGGGCCGTGCCGCCGAGAAAGGGCTGGGCACGCTGATCGACAACACCATCGGCATGGTCGCCAAGTGGACCGCCCTGCCCGCACTGCGCCAGCAGCTGGCCGCCGACCTCGCCCAGGCCATCCACAGCGTCAATCCGCACGTGATCTGCGCCCACAGCCTGGGCTCGCTGATCAGCTACGACACCCTGGCCGCGCAACAGGCCCTGGCCCAGGACCGCCTCTACATCACGCTGGGCTCACAGATCGGCCACCCGGCGCTGGCCGAGACCTTCGGCGGCTACCTGCGCCCCATCGACACCGTGCGCCACTGGTACCACCTCTTCAATCCGGAAGACGCCGTGCTGACCTGCGAGCTGGACTTCCCCGAAGCGCCCTTCACCCAGCTCGACACGCATTTCGACGAGTCGGGCCCGCTGGACCACAGCGCCGAGAAATACCTCGAGCACGAAGTCACGGCCGCCAATGTCTGGGCCGGTCTGGCCCACACCCTGCCGCGCAGCACTGCCCCGGCCCGACCCCGGCCGGGCCCCACCGTCGGTGGCGCGTGGTTCAAGGCCCCGGCCATCCGGCGTCGCAACCCGCGCAAGCGCCGTGCCCTGCTGATCGGCATCAACGACTACCCGCAACCGGAGAACCGGCTCAACGGCTGCGTCAACGATGTTTTCCAGATGAGCGCCATGCTGCAGGAACGCGGCTATGCGCCCGAAGAAATCCGGGTGGTGCTGGACGCGCGCGCCACCACGCGCGGCGTGATGGACCGGCTCCAGTGGCTACTCGAGGATGTGCGCGCCGGCGACGAGCGCGTGCTCTTCTACTCGGGCCATGGCGCGCAGGTCGCCGCGCTCGATGCCGACGGCGAGCCTGACCACAAGGACGAGGCCCTGGTCACCCACGACTTCGACTGGAACGGCAACAGCGGCATCACCGACGACATGCTGTCGCGGCTCTACGCCAACCTGCCCTACGAGGCACGCTTCTCCATCATCCTCGACTGCTGCCACTCGGGCGGCGTGGCACGCGCCGGCGGCGTGGCCGTCCGTGGCATCAACCCGCCGGACGACGTACGCCACCGCGCCATCGAATGGGACGCCAGCAGGCAGATGTGGTTCCCGCGCAAGAGCCTGGACCTGCGCCGCCGCATGGGCAAGGCCACGGCCGAGCAGGTGCAGCGCTACCTGGGCGATGGCGCCACGCAGAAGCTGGGCCGTGCCGTGAGCCGCTGGAGCGACACACCCGCGGCCTTCCAGGCCGCCTCGCGCCGCCTGGGCCACCACGGTCCCTACAACCCCGTCATCCTCGCCGCCTGCCGCGAGGACCAGTACGCCTACGAGTACACGCACGGCTCCGTGCCCTACGGCGCACTGACCTTCATGCTGATCCAGCAGCTGCGCGCCAGCGGCGGGCGCAAGACGCTGGAAGCCATCGTCGAGCAGTGCAACAGCGTGCTCAAGAGCAAGCTAGGCTACGAACAGCAGGCCCAGCTCTACCGCCCGCGGGAACACCGGCAGACCCATTTCCCGGGCAAGGTCCCGTCCGCGAAAAAGAAAGCCTGATGTCTACCTGCGCCGCAACGGCTCGAGCAGACCCTTGAGCCCGTTGTGGTCGATCTCGTGCATCAGGGCCAGCAAGCGGCCCAGATCCCCCTTGGGAAAGCCCTCGCGCGCGAACCAGTTGAGGTAATTGCCGGGGAGATCGGCAATGAGCGTGCCCTTGTGCTTGCCATAGGGCATCTCGGTGGTCAGCAGGCGCTGCAGCTGTTCGCTCTCCAGCATCACCCGCCGGCCCGCTTCGCCGCATGGCCACGCGCGTTGAGCCAGGCCAGTACCTTGTCCACGTGATCGCCCTGCACCTCCACCACACCGTCCTTGACGGTACCGCCCGTGCCGCAGGCCGCCTTGAGCTGCTTGCCCAGGGCCTGCAGGGCCGCCGCGTCCAGCGGCAGGCCGCGCACCACGGTCACGGCCTTGCCGCCGCGGCCCGAGGTCTCGCGCCGCACGCGCACCTGGCCGTCGCCGAGCAGGCGCGCGGCGGCCTGCGCCTGACAGGTACAAGCGTCCAGAGGATGGCGGCATTGCGGGCACATGCGCCCGCCTTCGGTGGAATAGACCAGCCCGCCGGGGCTGCGTGGGGATGGCATGGAGAAGCGACCTGATGACAGAGGCCGCTATCGTAAGGCCGGTTCAGCGCTCGAAGGTCGAGCGCGGCGCTCGCCGGCGCTCCAGCAGGAACATGCGTTTCTCTTCCTGCTCGATGGCCGTGAGCTGCTCACGCGCCAGATGCAGGATCTCGTTGAACTCGCGTACCCTGTCGTAGGATCGGCCATGCGACTCGTTGGCCAGCTTGCGTCCCATATCCTGGGTGACAGACAGGAGCTTGGACAGCTGGTCCACCAGATCGGCCCGGTCTTCGGCTTCGTACGTCATGATGCACCCCCTGATCTCTGCGGGCTCACCGTGCGGCCCGCGGTCGTGACGGCAAGCATACACAAGCAGTAACTTTTTGTCACATATTTATCCCACATAACGAAATAAATCAGATGCGCGTCCACCACCCCACCCCCGACAAGGACACCATCGCCGCGCTCGAACCCTTCGAACGCCTGGGCCTGGACCGCATCCGCGTCATCAGCAGCCCGCGGGAGGCCGAAGCCGCCTGCGCCGAACTGGCCGCCGTGCCGCACCTGGGCTTCGACACCGAATCCCGCCCCACGTTCCGCGTCGGCGAGGTTTCCGACGGCCCACACATCGTGCAGCTCGCCACGCCCGAGCAGGCCTGGATCTTCCAGCTGCACGAGCCGGCCAGCCGCGGCCCCGTGGCCGAGCTGCTGGCGCTGCCCCAGGTCATCAAGGCCGGTTTCGGCCTGGGCGACGACCGCAAGCGCATCACGGTCAAGCTGGGCCGCGAGCCCGAAGGTGTGCTCGAACTCAACGCCGTCTTCCGTGAACGCGGCTACCGTAAGGAAATGGGCGTCAAGGGCGCCGTCGCCGTGCTCTTCAACCGGCGCTACCTCAAGTCCAAGAAAGCGGCAACCTCCAACTGGGCCGCGCCGCGCCTCACCGAAGCGCAGCTGGTCTATGCGGCCAACGACGCCTGGGCAGCGATCCGCGTGTTCCACGCGCTCGGATTGGCTCAGGACCTGGGCGCTCGATAAGGCAAGCGGCTCAGCGGCCGGAACATCCACAGCCCCACCATGGGCCCCAGGCCCAGCAGCGGCAGCAGCACGGCCAGTGAGGCATGCGGCAGCGCCGCTACGAAAAGCTCGATGCTCAGCACCGAGATCGCGAAGCCGATGCAGTTCACAAACGTCAGCACGCTGCCCACGGCCGCCGGCGGTGCGTTCTGTGCCGTCAGCGTGGAGAACTGCGGCGAGTCGCCCGAGACGGTCAGGCCCCAGAGCAGCAGCCAACCCAGGAAGAGCGCGTCCGGCGCCTGCAGCATCAGCGGCGCCAGCAGGCAGCAGGCCCCACTGATGGCCAGCTGGCGCTGCGCCACGCGCGCACTGCCCCAGCGCCGCACCAGCAGACCGCCGCCCACGCAGCCGATGAAGCCCGCCGCGATGATGAAGAAGGCCGCCGCGCTCTGCGCCGAGCCGGTCCAGCGCAGGCCCACGATCAGCGGAACCAGCACGAAATAGCTGTAGAGCTCCCACATGTGGCCGAAGTAGCCGAAGACCGAGGCACGCAACTTGCGGTCGCTCCAGATCAGGTGCAGTGCCGCTGGCGTGATGCGCGCGCCGCGCTGCAGCCAGGGGCTCTCGGGCACAAAGAGCCCGGTGAGCAGACCGCCGGCCGCAGCCAGCAGCGAGACGCCCAGCACCACGCTCTGCCACGAAGGCAGCAGGCTGCCCCCGCCCTCGCCCACCAGCGCGCGCAGCCCGTGCGGCAGCGCCGTGCCCAGGATCAGCGCGCCGATCAGCACGCCCATGGCCGCCCCCAGGCCCTGGCGGTACCAGCTGGCCGCGATCTTCATGCCCACGGGGTAGATGCCGGCCAGCAGAAAGCCCACGGCGAAGCGCAGCGCGAGCAGCAGGCCGAAGCTGCCGCCGATCCAGAGCGTGGCCGCATTGGCCAGCGCCCCCAACAGCGCACAGGCCATGAAGACACGTGAAGGCGAAAACTTGTCCGCCACCATCAGCAGGGCAAACACCAGCGTGCCCGCCACAAAGCCCAGCTGCACGGCCGAGGTCAGCGTGCCCACGGCCGTGGCGGGCAGGCCCCAAGCCTGCTGCAGGTCGGGCATGACGGCGTTGACCGCGAACCAGAGCGAGGTGCCCGCGAACTGCGAGAGCACGATCAGCGGCAGCACCCGGCGCGGCACGGTCTGCGTCACGCGGCGTCCTCTGCGGGTCTGAGTTCGTAGTCGCCGTCGCCCATGCCGCGCAGCGGGCCATAGACCGCCGTGATGGCCGCGCTCTCGGCCGCCTGCCACTGCTCGGCGATCGCGCGCTCGGCGTCCGTCAGCGCCTCGATGTTCGGCGGGTCGCCGTAGGCCGCGGCAATGCGCTGGTAGGCCTGGTAGACCGGCAGCACCAAGGCGGCATCGCCCAGCGTCTCCTCCAGCACCTGCTTGAAACGTTTCTGCGCCGCGCGCTGCTGCGCCTCGCTCACGCCTTCGGCGTCGTAAAGTTTGACCGTGTAATTCATGATGGGATCAGGACACAAGCTTAACTTGTGTACAGTCCGGAGCCTGGACACGAAAACCCACCCACATGGCGAAGCAGAGCGAATGGCCGGCCAAGATGCTGGCCGTCATCAAGACCGGCAACACCGCGGCGGCCATCGCGCAGATCAAGGTCGCCCCCAGCGTGAAGGACCTGCGCCAGCTGCAGGCCGCGCTGGACAAGGCCCAGCTCAAGGGCCGCTGGCGCGATGTGGACATCGCCATCGAAGAGAACATGGCCCTGCTGGCCGCGCCGCGCCTGCACCGCTCGCCCTGACCGACAACCCCAAGGAGTCCCCATGAGTGATGAACAGTCCACCGCCGGTGAAAAACGCAGCCTCTGGGTCCGCGTGCTGCTCATGCTGCTCATGGGCCTGGCCTTCCACATCGCCGTCACCATCCTGGGCGCGCTGGCCCTGGTGCAGCTGCTCTTTGCCGCGATCAGCGACGGCCCCAACGAACGCCTGCAACACTTCGGCCGCAGCCTGGGCCAGTACCTGCGCCAGATCACCGACTTCGTGAGCTTCGCCAGCGAGGAACTGCCTTTCCCCTTCAGCGACTGGCCCTCGGACGACTGAACCCGCCGTTAGAGGCGCGCGGCCAAGCGCGCCGCCTGGTCGATGGCGCGCTTGGCGTC
>DNQP01000003.1:13204-13483 GCA_003500955.1 Curvibacter sp.
GATGGCGCGCTTGGCGTCCAGCTCGCCGGCTTCCAGTGCACCGCCGACCAAGTGCGGCTTCTGGCCCCGGGCCTGCAGTTCCTCTGCCAGCGTACGCAGCGGCAGCTGGCCCGCGCAGAGCACCACGGTGTCGCACGCTATCCAGGTGGGGTTCTCGCGCTTCTCGCCGTAGCTGACCAGCAGACCCTCGTCACCGATGCGCTCGTAGTTCACGCCACCGATCATCTTCACGCGCTTCATCTTGAGCGCGGCGCGGTGGATCCAGCCCGTGGTCTTGCC
>DNQP01000068.1:0-6130 GCA_003500955.1 Curvibacter sp.
TGCTGGCGCTCTGGGCCAGCTGGTTAGCCTGACGGGCGTTGTCGGCGTTCTGTTTCACTGTCGAGGACAGCTCCTCCATCGACGCCGCGGTCTGCTGCAGTGCGCTGGCCTGACTCTCGGTGCGGGCCGACAGGTCGTTGTTGCCGCTGGCGATCTCGGCGCTGGCGTTGGAGACCGCGTCGCTGCCCTGGCGCACCTGGTTGACCAGGCGGGTCAGTGCGTCCTGCATGTCGCGCACGGCGTGCAGCAGCTGGCCAATTTCGTCCTGGGTGTTGGGCGTGATGCGCGAGCTCAGATCTCCCTGGGCCACCCGGCGCGTGAGCTGGGCCGCATACGCCACCCCGCCCGAGATGGTCCGGTTGAGCGTGCGTGCGATCAGCAGGCCGAGGATGATGGTGAGCGCCAGCGCGCCCAAATTAGCCACCATCACGGTGCGTTGCAGGCTGGCGCTGGTGTCGCGCGCCAGGACGGAGCCATCCTGCGACAGCTCGGACAGGGCGCGCAGCTCGGCCAACATGGCCTCGAACGTTTGCAGCCCCGGCCCCTTGAGGATGTCCATGGCTTCTTCGTCGCGGCGCTGGCGTGCCAGCCCCGTGATTTCGGTCTGCTGGGCCTGGTACTTCTTCCATTCCGTCTGGAATTTCTCGAAATGGGTTTTTTCCTCCGAGGACTGGAGGTTGCGGGCGTACGCTTGTGATTCGGTGTCCACGGCCTCGCGCAGACCATCCATCTGTTTTTCGAGGGCCCGGCGGTCGTCCTCACCGAAGACCAGCAGGTGCTGGAACTGCGCCGCGCGCAGGCGGCTGGCCTGGGTACTGAGGAAGCCGGTATGCAGCGCGCTGGGCAGCAGGTGGTCGGACATCTGCCGGGTGTTGTTGTTCAGCGCGTGGGTGCCGAACACTGCCAACGCAGACTGGATGGCGGCCAGAACCAGGACAAGGATAAAGCCCCCCATGAGCTTGGTCCCGATCTTGACGTCCTTGAATCGCATACAGATCTCCTCGGCCTGGCGGCCTGCTGGCAGCCACTATACCCAAATCGGTACAAAAGGAAAGCCCGGAAAAGCCCGACAATCCCGTCCATGAAGTTGATACGCATCAAGGAAGGCAAGGACCGTGCGCTGCTGCGCCGGCATCCCTGGGTGTTCGAGTCGGCCATCGCCAAGGGTGGGGCCGATGCCGGCGAGACCGTGCGCGTGGAGTCGGCCAAGGGCGACTTTCTGGCCTGGGCCGCCTACAGCCCGCAGTCCAAGATCCGCGCCCGCGCCTGGAGCTTTGACGAAAAGCAGCGCATCGACGCCGACTTCTTCACGCAGCGCATCGCGGCAGCGGTGCGGGCGCGCGCACGTTTCGACCTCCGCAGCAACGGCCTGCGCCTGGTGCATGGCGAGGCCGACGGCCTGCCCGGACTCATCGTCGACCGCTATGGCGACACCCTGGTGGCGCAGTTCCTGAGCGCCGGTGCGGAGCGCTGGAAGAGCGTGCTGGCCGATGCCCTGTTGGCCGAGACCGGTCTCACCCGGCTCTACGAGCGCTCCGACGCCAGCGCGCGCGGGCTCGAAGGCCTGCCCGAAGCGACGGGCTGGTTGCGTGGCGAGGGCCCTGTGCAGCTGGTGCTGCAGGAGCACGACTGGCAGTTGGGCCTGGACATTGCGCAGGGCCACAAGACCGGCTTCTATCTGGACCAGCGCGACAGCCGCAAGCGTTTTGCCGACTACGCGGCACGTCTCCAATTTCAACGTGTGCTCAACTGCTACTGCTACACCGGCGGCTTCACCGTGGCCGCGCTGGCCGGCGGCGCGGCGCACGTGACCTCCGTCGATTCGTCTGGCCCGGCGCTGGCGCAGGCGCGTGACAACGTGACGCTCAACGGCTTTGATGCGGCACGCTGCGAGTTCCTCGACGCCGACGTCAACGCCAGCCTGCGCCGATTTGCGCAGGAGGGGCGCACCTTCGACGCCATCGTGCTCGATCCGCCGAAGTTCGCGCCCACCGTGGCGCACGCCGAGCGCGCGGCACGGGCCTACAAGGACATCAACCGCCTGGCCTTCAAGATCCTGGAGCCCGGCGGCGTGCTCTTCACCTACTCGTGCTCCGGCGGCATCAGCGCCGACCTGTTCCACAAGATCGTGGCCTCGGCCGGAACGGACGCGGGCGTCGACGGCTACATCCACGAGCGCCTGGGCGGCGCGCCCGACCACCCCATGACCATCGCCTTCCCCGAGGGTGAGTACCTCAAGGGCCTGGTGGTGATGCGCAAGACCTGAGGGCGCGCCCTCTTGACAGGCTCGCTACACTCTTCATCTATCCCCCTGTTCTGGCCGCCAATCTGCAGTGTGCAAGTTGGCGGCCACTCCTTTGCGAGAGTGCATCATGGCTTTGATTCCAGCAACCATCCTCACCGGCTTCTTGGGCGCCGGCAAGACCACCCTGCTCAAGCGCGTGCTGCAGGAAGCGCATGGCCAGAAGATCGCCGTGATCGAGAACGAGTTCGGTGAAGAGAACATCGACAACGACATCCTGGTCTCGGACACCCAAGAGCAGATCATCCAGATGAGCAATGGCTGCATCTGCTGCACCATCCGCGAGGATCTGCGCACCACCCTGCAGGACCTGGCGGCCAGGAAGCGCAAGGGCGAGCTGGATTTCGAGCGGGTGGTGATCGAGACCACGGGCCTGGCCGACCCCGGCCCGGTGGCGCAGACCTTCTTCATGGACGACGAGATCGCCGAGAGCTTCCTGCTCGACTCCATCCTGACCCTGGTCGACGCCAAGCACGCGGCCCAGCAGCTCAACGACCGCCAGGAAGCGCGCCGTCAGGTGGGTTTTGCCGACCAGATCTTCATCAGCAAGACCGACCTCGTGAGCGCCGAAGAGGTGGACGCGCTGCAGCACCGCCTCAAGCACATGAACCCGCGCGCGCCGCAGAAGGCCGTGCACTTCGGTGAGGTGGCGATCAAGGAGGTGTTCGATCTGCGGGGCTTCAACCTCAATGCCAAGCTCGAGATCGACCCCGACTTCCTCCAGGACGATGGCCATGGGCACGACCACGACCACCATGATCACGACCACGCGCATGGCGAGCACTGCAGCCATCCCTCGCACCAGCATGGCCACGGTCACCACCATCACCATGACGACGATGTGAAAAGCTTCGTCTTCCGTTCCGAGCGCGCTTTCGATCCGCACAAGCTCGAGGACTTCCTCGGCGCCATCATCAATGTCTACGGCCCGCGCATGCTGCGCTACAAGGGCGTGCTGCACATGAAGGGCACGGACCGCAAGGTCATCTTCCAGGGCGTGCACCAGCTCATGGGCAGTGACCTGGGGCCCGAGTGGGCCGAGGGCGAGCAGCGCCTGAGCAAAATGGTCTTCATTGGTATCGACCTGCCCAAGGACATCCTGGTGCAGGGCCTCGAGCAGAGCCTCGTCTGAGCCGGGCGCTGGTGCACGCGGGGGCTGTCGTTGTTTCGCAACCCCTGTCCACCGCGCGTGAACGGCAGTACACTCGCGCGCCATAAATTTCGGCTTCGTGCGCCGGGCGGCCCTGCATTGAGGGTATAACAGCAGGCCAGAAGAATTGCGTGCAGGCTCCGCCTGCCAGGAGACAAGAAGTGAAAGCCAAACCAGGAAAGGTGTCCGTGTCTTCCAAAGCCAAATCCGCTGCGGGCAAGGTCAAGCCGGCCCCCAAGAAAGCTGCCGCCAAGCCGGCAGCCAAGGCCAAGCCGGCCGTGAAGACCGCCAAACCTGGTGCGGCGAAGAAGGCCGTGGCCAAGCCGGCTGCCAAGAAGCCGGTCGCCAAGCCTGTGGCCAAGAAGGCTGCCGCGAAACCCGTGGCCAAGAAGGCGCCGGCCAAGGCGCCCGCCACCCAGAGCAAGAGTGCCGCCAAGCCGGTCGCCAAGGCCCCTGCGAAAACGTCCGCCAAGGCCCCGGTGAAAGCCGCGGCCAAGGCGGTGCCCGTCAAGGCGCCGCTCAAGGCTGTGCCGGCACCGGCGCCGGTCAAGCCCCCGGTGCCCGAGGCGCCGGTGCGCACGGCCAAGGCTTCGGCCCGGCTGGCCCAGCTCACCGTTCCATCCATGGCCCAGACCTCGGCATCCCATGCCGTGAAGGCCAGTTACGTTCCGACCATGTCCCAAACCCTGATTGCCCCGCCCCTGCCTTCGTCCATCAAGAAGGACCCCAAGCTCGCCAACAACTGGAAGACCAAGCCCGGTGACCAGCTCAGCGACGACGAGCTGATGGCCATGCCCGACAGCGAGTACATGAACGACAAGCAGCTCGCCGCCTTCCGCGTGCGGCTGCAGCGGCTCAAGCAGGACATCCTGAACAATGCCGGCGAGACCACCGAGCACCTGCGCGAGGACACCGTGATCGTGCCCGATCCGGCCGACCGTGCCACCATCGAGGAGGAGCACGCGCTGGAGCTGCGCACGCGCGACCGCGAGCGCAAGCTGCTCAAGAAGATCGAGCAGTCCATCGCCCTCATCGATGCGGGCGAATATGGCTACTGCGACGAGACCGGCGAGCCCATCGGTGTCGGCCGTCTGCTGGCCCGTCCCACGGCCACCCTTTCGCTCGAGGCCCAGCAGCGGCGCGAGCTCAAGCAGAAGATGTTCGGGGATTGATCTCCGACCGGTCGCCTACCACCCTGCCGCACACATCATCAGGACATGGCTGAAGAGGAAAACCGGTCCGGCTTGTTGTCCAAGGTGGCCAAGTTCGTGCGCAATCCGACCAAGGATTGGTCCGAGCTTGACCAGAAGGAACCCGAGGCCGACGGCGGCTACAGCAAGGAAGCGCTCAAGGAGATGATCGAGCGCAAGCGGCAGAACGACTTCGTGCGCAAGCGCGAGTTCGATCACCTGCGCAAGCTGCGCCGCCGGGATCCCCTGGGGCCGCCGGATCAGGCGGGGCGCCCCTCTTTCTTCCAGAGTAGCATGACGTCGAACCATGACGACCGTGCCGAGACGCTCAAGAAGATCGACGAGATCGAGGCACAGATGTCGCGCCAGTGGTGGAAGGGCAAGGAGGCGGCTTCGCGCGCCGGGGCCTTCCCCATGGCCTCCGGTGCGGGTCTCAAGCCCGACGCCGGCCCGACCCAACCGCCGACCACCGCGCCTTCCGAGCCCGATGCGGCGGCCACCTCGGGCGGCGATGACAGCCATTTCGAACCCACCGAGGCCTCGGCCCTGCGACCGGGCAATTCTCAGTGGAGCGAACCCGAGGGGGGTGAGTACATCCCTACGCAGCTTGCGGACGCCTCGCCCACCATGCCGGCTTCCATGGCGCTGCGCCAGGGGCTGGCCGCCAGCGCGAGCCGTCCCAGCAGCCGTCCGCAGCCCCTGCCGCAAGGCGGGCCGCGCATGCCCGTCGGGGCCGGTTTCTCCACGCAGCGCCTCTACGCCCAGGTACCGGTCGACAACCTGACCGATCCCGATCTCGAGGACGCGGCCATCCGCTACGCCAACGGTGACGATGCTGGCGCCGAGGAAAGCCTGATGGCCGCGCTCGCGTCCGCCGAGCAGCGCCCCGAGCTGGCCGAGACCTGGATGTCGGCCCTGTTCGATCTCTACCGCGCCACTGGCCAGCAGGCCCGCTTCGACAGCGTGGCGCTGGAGTTCGCCAACCGCTACGGCCGCTCGGCGCCAGCCTGGTTTTCCATGCCCGACATGCTGGGCCGCAGCAAGAGCGTTGCGCCGGCCAAGGCGCGTCCCAGCGCTTCGGCAGGCAGCCCCGCCGACTGGACCAGCCCGGCTCAGCTCAATGCCGCCGCCCTGGAAGACCTGCAGGCCCTGGCCCGCGTGCCTGGTCCGCTGGTGCTGGACTGGTCGGCGCTGGTCAGCATCGGTCCCGACGCTGTTCCCCCTCTGGCCCGCTTGCTGGCCCACTTGTGCAACACGCCCGCCCAGCTGGTCTGCCGCGGCCACGCCAACCTGGAGCGCGGCTTGCTCGCGCTGACCCCCTCCGGGGACCGCAGCGTAGATCCGGTGTGCTGGCAGCTGCGCATGGACGCGCTGCGCATCATGCGCCTGCAGGATGCCTTCGAACTCGTGGCGCTGGACTACTGCGTCACCTACGAAGTCTCGCCGCCGTCCTGGCAGGAGCCGCGCTGCAGCTGCGACCTGCACGGC
>DNQP01000068.1:6437-8642 GCA_003500955.1 Curvibacter sp.
TGCGACCTGCACGGCTTGACCGATCCGGCCGAGGCCGAGGCCGAGGACATCCGCTCGCGCTGGGACGAGCCCCATTCGATGTGGGACGATCCGCTGCGCAACCTCACGGCCCCGGCCGGGCTGGAGGAGCAGCCGCCCGCCGTGGTCGAGCTCTACGGCGAGATCATCGGCGACGCTGCCGAGGTGCTGGCCAAGCTCGAAAAGGGCATGGAGGGCTCGACCCGCATGGTCGTGTCCTGTGCCCGTCTGATCCGGGTCGACTTCTCGGCCGCCGGCAGCATCCTCAACTGGGTGGCCGAGCAGCAGGGCCAGGGCTGCCAGGTTCAGTTCCGCGATGTCAACCGCATGGTCGCCGCCTTCTTCAACGTGATCGGCATTTCCGAGCACGCGCGCGTCGTACCGCGCGCAGCATAAAACTTCCCCGAAGCGCCTGCGGCCGTCTTAGACGTGGGCACTCGCGGATCTGGCTTTGCCAAGCCGCTGAGTGCGCCCCCTGAGGGGCTGAGGCCCGCGGCTCCCTGCCTGCCTGCGCAGGCAGGGACAGGCCGAAGAGCCTCGGACTCTGGACGGGGCCCCCGGCGAAGAGCGTACGAAGGGCGCGCAGCCTGGGGGTGGGACAATAGGATCATGGAACAATTTCACGGCACCACCATCGTCAGCGTGCGGCGCCAGACGGCCAACGGGCTGCAGGTGGCCATCGGCGGTGACGGCCAGGTCACGCTGGGCCACATCGTCGTCAAGGGCACGGCGCGCAAGGTGCGCAAGCTCTACCACGGCAAGGTGCTGGCCGGTTTTGCCGGCGCCACGGCCGACGCCTTCACGCTGTTCGAGCGCTTCGAGGCCAAGCTGGAAAAACACCAGGGCCATCTGCAGCGCGCCGCCATCGAGCTCACGCGCGACTGGCGCACCGACCGCGTGCTGCGCCGGCTCGAAGCCATGCTCTCGGTGGCCGACCGCGAATGCTCGCTGATCATCAGTGGCAATGGTGACGTGCTCGAACCCGAACATGGCGTCGTCGCCATCGGCTCGGGCGGTGCCTACGCGCAGTCGGCCGCCATCGCCCTGCTCAAGCACACGCAGCTGGGGGCGGCCGAGATCGTCAAGCAGTCGCTGGAGATCGCGGGCGAGCTCTGCATCTACACCAATATGCACCACACCATCGAGACGCTGGACTGAGCGCCATCTTTCGCACGTTTTCCGGATCACCACCATGTCTGCCATGACCCCGCAGGAGATCGTCTCCGAACTCGACCGTCACATCGTGGGCCAGGCCGATGCCAAGCGCGCCGTGGCCATCGCTTTGCGCAACCGCT
Organism: Curvibacter sp.; assembly: GCA_003500955.1. GTDB lineage: Bacteria > Pseudomonadota > Gammaproteobacteria > Burkholderiales > Burkholderiaceae_C > Hylemonella. The sequence goes on from DNQP01000068.1 coordinate 7,751, forward strand.
GGCGGCGCCAGCAGGTCGAGGCCGCGCTGCGCCCCGAGATCACGCCCAAGAACATCCTCATGATCGGTCCCACCGGCGTGGGCAAGACCGAGATCGCGCGCCGCCTGGCGCGACTGGCCGATGCGCCCTTCATCAAGGTGGAGGCCACCAAGTTCACCGAGGTGGGCTATGTGGGCAAGGACGTGGACAGCATCATCCGCGACCTGATGGAAGTCGCCGTCAAGCAGACGCGCGAGGCCGAGATGAAGAAGGTGCGCACGCGCGCCGAGGATGCGGCCGAGGACCGCATCCTCGACGTGCTGGTGCCGCCGCCGCGCAACGAATTCGGCGGCAACGAGAACAGCGACAACACCGCGCGCCAGGTCTTCCGCAAGAAGCTGCGCCAGGGCGAGCTGGACGGGCGCGAGATCGAGCTCGAGGTGAACGAGCCCAAACCGCAGCTCGAGATCATGGGGCCGGCCGGCATGGAAGACATGGCCGAACAGCTGCGCGGCATGTTTGGCCAGATGGCGGGCGGCAAGCGCAAGCTGCGCAAGCTCAAGATCGCCGAAGCCATGAAGCTGCTCGTGGACGAAGAGGCCGCGAGGCTGGTCAACGAGGAGGAGATCCGTGCCCAGGCGCTGCAGAACGCCGAGCAGAACGGCATCGTCTTCATCGACGAGATCGACAAGATCTGCTCGCGTAACGACTTCCGCGGCAGCGCGGACGCCTCCTCCGAGGGCGTGCAGCGCGACCTGCTACCGCTGCTCGAGGGCTCCGTGGTCTCGACCAAGCAGGCTAGGCACAGGGTCCAGGGGTAGGGGTAGGGGTAAGGGGTTGGGGTAGGGGTAGGGATAGGGCGACCCCACCCACACCCCAACCCCAACCCCAACCCTATCCCCAACCCCAACCC
>DNQP01000068.1:8720-9607 GCA_003500955.1 Curvibacter sp.
CGTCTTCATCGACGAGATCGACAAGGTCACCTCGCGCAGCGATGGCGGCAGCACGGCCGAGGTCTCGCGTCAGGGGGTGCAGCGCGATCTGCTGCCGCTGGTCGAGGGTACCTCGGTCACCACCAAGTACGGCGTCATCAAGACCGATCACATCCTCTTCATCGCCTCGGGCGCCTTCCACCTGAGCAAGCCCAGCGACCTGATCCCCGAGCTGCAGGGGCGCTTTCCCATCCGCGTCGAGCTGGCCTCGCTCTCGGTGCAGGACTTCGAGGCCATCCTCACGCAGACCCATGCTTCCCTGGTGAAGCAGTACCAGGCCCTGCTGGCCACCGAGGGCGTGACGCTGGAGTTCCTGCCCGAGGGCATCACGCGCCTGGCGCGCATTGCCTACGAGGTCAACGAGCGCACCGAGAACATCGGCGCGCGCCGCCTGGCCACGGTGATGGAGCGCCTGCTCGACGAGGTGAGCTTCAAGGCCACGCACCTGGAAGGCCAGACCGTGCGCATCGACGCCGCCTACGTGGATCAGCGCCTGGCCGATCTGAGCCGCAACGAGGACCTCTCGCGCTACATTCTTTGAAGCAGGCGAGGGGGGCTGCGAGGCGGCCGTGGCGTTTTCGCGCCGTGGCGGTGCATCGGGCCCGTCCGCATGCTCCTTCATGCTTCACATTCACACCGATCGCTAAGTCCTTCATTTAGAAGAGATTTTTGATGTCGGAATTTGTGTGAAAGTGTTTCTAAGTCCTTGATTTCATTGAAAATTTCTCGTCTCTCCTCTTGTGTAGCAATGTTTTGCTGATACAGTGCAAAAAAGTGGAATTAAGTGGTGAAAAGTGCGCTCGCGCTTTTCGCCCTCCTGTATTGCGGCTGAACAGAGGGGTTGTGCG
>DNQP01000212.1:0-5416 GCA_003500955.1 Curvibacter sp.
GGGCGATGACGACCAGAGCATCTACGCCTTCCGTGGCGCGCGCGTGGGCAATATGGCCGACTTCGTGCGCGAGTTCCAGGTGCAGCACCAGATCAAGCTGGAGCAGAACTACCGCAGCCACAGCAACATCCTGGACACGGCCAACGCGCTGATCAGCCACAACAAGCACCGCCTGGGCAAGAACCTGCGCACCGACCAGGGCGCGGGTGAACCGGTGCGCGTCTACGAATCGGTGAGCGACTTCGCCGAGGCGCAGTGGATGATCGACGAGATGAAGCAGCTCATCCGCGAGGGCACGAGCCAGAAGGAGATCGCTGTGCTCTACCGCAGCAATGCGCAGAGCCGTGTGATCGAAACCGCGCTGTTCAATGCCGGCCTGCCCTACCGCGTCTATGGCGGCCTGAGGTTTTTTGAGCGCGCCGAAATCAAGCACGCGCTGGCCTACCTGCGCCTGCTGGAGAACCCCAAGGACGACACCAGCTTCCTGCGCGTGGTGAACTTCCCGCCGCGTGGCATCGGCGCGCGCAGCATCGAGCAGCTGCAGGACGCGGCGCGTGCGGCCAACACCTCCCTGCACGACGCGGTCAGCGCACTCAGCGGCAAGGCCGGCGCCAACCTCGGCGCCTTCGTCGCCAAGATCGACGTGCTGCGCGAGCAGACGCAAGGGCTGACCCTGCGTGAGATCATCGAGCTCGTGCTGCAGCACAGCGGCCTGATCGAGCACTACCAGACCGAGCGCGAGGGTGCGGACCGCATCGAGAACCTGGAGGAACTGGTCAACGCGGCCGAGAGCTTTGTCAGCATCGAAGGCTTCGGCCGCGAAGCCGAGGCCACCGAAGCCGCGCCCGGTGCCGTGCCGGACGAGGAGAGCGGCGAGGTCATGTCACCGCTGGCGGCCTTTCTCACCCACGCCGCTCTCGAAGCCGGCGACAACCAGGCGCAGGAAGGCCAGGAGGCCGTGCAGCTGATGACCGTGCATGCCAGCAAGGGCCTGGAGTTCGACGTGGTCTTCATCACGGGCCTGGAAGAAGGACTCTTCCCGCACGAGAACTCCATGAACGATTTCGATGGCCTGGAGGAGGAGCGCCGCCTCATGTACGTGGCCATCACGCGCGCACGCCAGCGCCTCTACCTCAGCCACTCGCAGACGCGCATGCTGCACGGCCAGACGCGTTATCACATCCGCAGCCGCTTCTTCGACGAACTGCCCGAAGAGACGCTGAAGTGGATCACGCCCAAGAACCAGGGCTTCGGCAGCGGCTTTGCGCCGCCGGCCGCGGGCTACAACCGCCAGCGCGAGAGCTGGGGCCCCGGCTGGCAGGGCGGTTCCACCAGCGGTTACTCAGGCGGCTATGGGCGTGACACCGGTGCCACCAGCGCGTCCAGCACCAAGGTCGTCCAGCAGGCGCAGGAAGCGGCCACCGGCCTCAGGGTGGGCATGCAGGTCTTCCACAACAAGTTCGGCGAGGGCAAGGTGCTCACGCTCGAAGGCTCGGGTGATGATGCGCGTGCCCAGATCAATTTCCCGCGACATGGGACCAAGTGGCTGGCGCTGTCGGTGGCGAAGCTGACGCCTGTGACTTGAGGGCCTTGCGGCGGAGTAGCACTTGCTTATTGCGATTCCCGCCCCTTTGCGAGCTGTCTCTTGTGAAGAAAGCAATTGCGTCTCTGTCAAAAACCGTACCCGAATTGACTTGGAAACATGCAAATCTCTTTGCTATCTATGCACTTGAGCAGTGTAGTGAGCAATCTAGTTTGCGCTGCTGCAGAATCCACCTCGCACTCTGCTGCGTTTGCTGACTTCCAAACTTGAGCGCCACCGGTAAGTTCGCCATAGATCTGGCAATAATCTTTACGAAATCGATCCCAGCTTTTGAAGAAATCAACAAACGCTACCTTTTGCGGGAGCTGTTTTTCGTCCGCGAGCTCCTGGGTGTTGGGTAGCGCTGATACTACTTTTTCATAGGCGCGGCGCAGTTCATTTTCTACCGCCTCGCGCTTCTTCGAAGCTACATATTGCGCGCAGTCTGCGCCACCCGACGGCATCTGTGGCGAACGACAATCGTCCTCCCAGTTGTAGTCGTCATCCTTGACGCCAGAGAGTCGCAACTGGTCGAGTCTTGACTCGTAGGCAAGTTTGATGCATTCCTTGTCTTGGCATCGATTCCGAATCTCTGTCAGCCATTGGCGTTGTGACTGCCTCAGTTTCGCTGCGTCGTCTTGTGAACTGCTTGAAATGACTTTCTTAAAGTACGTCGCGAGATGCGTATCCAGTTCGGAAAGAGTTTCATCAGTACAGATATCACGCTCTGCGCGAGTTGATGGCTTTGAACAGTCAAAACTGGCGGCAACGGTACCTGCGGATAGGCATACGAGTGACGTTGCAACAACTATGCGAAAAACATTCAACATATTCTCTATCCATAACGTTTGCGAGATCCAGATGCCGAAGGTAAGTCATCCGAATCTGCAAGGTACTTCACTCCGAGGACATCCCCAAAAAAGGCATACAGCAGCAGCTTTACGCGCCGATTCTGAAGGTCACGACTGACTGGTAGCCACATCCGAGCGACCGCGGCCCATGAGTCGAAGCCTCAGCTGCCTAGCCCCACGTGCATGTGCTGCACATCATCGTGCGCATCAATCGCCGCGAGGAAAGCCTCCACCTCTTCCAACTGCTCCGTACTCAGGCTGGCCGGGTCCACCGGGTTCTTGGGCTTGTAGCCCAGCTTGGCCGAGAGCACGGTGTAGCCCTGGGCTGGCAGGGCGCGGCTCACGAGGTCCAGGTCGGCGGGGTCGGTGAGGAAGAGAGCCACGCCGTCTTCACCCGCGGCTTCGAAGTCCTGCGCGCCGGCTTCGATGGCAGCCAGTTCCACGTCGGCATCCGGTTTCGCCGCTTCGGCCTCGATCAGGCCCAGGTGGTCGAAGTCCCAGGCCACGGAGCCCGAGGTGCCGAGCTGGCCCTTGCGGAAGAGCACGCGCATTTCGGGCGCGGTACGGTTGAGGTTGTCGGTCAGGCATTCCACCATCACGGGCACGCGGTGCGGGGCGAAGCCTTCGTACATCACGTGTTCGAAGTTCACGGCCTCACCCGTGAGGCCCGCGCCCTTCTTGATGGCGCGTTCCAGCGTGTCCTTGGGCATGGAGGCCTTGCGGGCCTGTTCCACGGCCAGGCGCAGGCGGGAGTTGAGCGCCGGGTCGGCGCCGCCGCGCGCAGCCACCATGATTTCCTTGGCCAGCTTGCCAAACAGCTTGCCCTTGGCGTCAGCAACCTGTGCCTTGCCTTTTGCTTTCCATTGCGCGCCCATCGTGGCTTCCTTGTCGTGTGGTGATGATGCTCGAGGCGTGTAGCTCAAGCCGGCCGTCATTCTGGCATGGGCGTGTGCAGACCGGTTCAGGCCATCTGCGCGATGATCTTGCGAAAGCGCGCCAGCGAGAGGCCGAACAGCACGCTGCCGATCAGCAGCAGGGCGGCCAGCGAATCCCAGACCACGTCCAGGCCGGCGCCGCGGAAGAGGATGGCCTGGCTGAGTTCGGTGAAGTGCGTGGTGGGCGAGAGCGACATGAGCCAGCGCACCCAGTCGGGCATGCTTTCGCGCGGTGTCATGCCGCCCGAGAGCATCTCCAGCGGCATCATGGTCAGCATCATCAGCAGGGCGAACTGCGGCATGCTGCGCGCGATGGTGGCCAGGAAGATGCCCATGGAGGTGGTGGCGAAGAGGTGCAGGGCCGTGCCGAAAAGAAACAGCGGCAGCGAGCCGCCGATGGGCACGCCCAGCCAGCTGTGCACGACCAGGCCCAGCGAGACGCTGCAGGCCAGCAGCACGACCAGGGCCATGGACCAGACCTTGGCCTGCATGATCTCGGCTGGCGTCACGGGCATGACCAGCAGGTGTTCCACCGTGCCGTGCTCGCGCTCGCGGATCAGGGCCGCACCGGTGAGGATGATGGACAGCATGGTGATGTTGTTCACCACCTCCATCAGCGAGCCGAACCAGCTCGGGTCCAGCGCCGGGTTGAAGCGCATGCGCGGCACCAGTTCCACCGGCGAGGGCGTGGCGCCGCGGTAGCGCTGCGCGAACTCGGCCACCTCGCCCATGACGATCTGCTGGATGGCGCCGTTGCCGCTGAAGGCCTGGCCCATCCGCGTGGCGTCGATGTTGAGCTGCACGGCCGGGGCCTGGCCGGCCAGCACATCGCGCTGGAAGTTGGGCGGGATCACGAGCACGAAGGTGTAGCGGCCGTCGTCCAGGCCCGGGTCCACCTGGTCCAGGCGGATGCGCTGCGGCGGCGTGAACTGCGGCGGGTAGAAGGCCGAGCGGATGCGCTGCGAGAGCGCGGAGTCGTCCTCGTCCACGATGGCGATGGCCGTGCGGTGCAGGGTTTCCGGCGCCACCGTGCCAGCGGTGTAGATGGCAAAGGTGAAGGCGTGCACGATGAGGAAGAGCATCATCGGGTCGCGCCACAGGCTCCAGAGCTCCTTGACCCCGAGGCGGTAGACGTGGGCGAGGTGGCGTGGGAGTTTCATCACTTCTCCTGCTTCCTGAGCAGCGCAATAGAGACGCCCAGGATCACGGGCACGGCCAGCAGCAGGGGCCAAAATTGGGCCTGCAGTTCGGCAAAGCCCAGGGCCTTGTTGAAGACGCCGCGGCTGATGATGAGCATGTGGCTGGCGGGGTAGGCCTCGCCGATCCAGCGGCCCGCCCCCTCGAGCGTGCTCACGGGGTTGATCAGCCCGGCGTACTGCACGGCCGGCAGCATGGTGCCCAGCATGGTGAAGAAGATGGCGGCGATCTGGCTGCGCGTGACGGTGGAGGCCAGCAGGCCCATGCCCGTGGAGCACAGGCAGTAGAGCAGGGTGGCCAGGGTCAGCGCCGTGAAGCTGCCCGTCAGAGGCACGCCGAAGAGGGTGACGGCGGCCAGGCACATGAGCAGGTAGTTGAGCATGGCCAGCGCCACATAGGGCAGCTGCTTGCCCAGCAGGAACTCGGTGCGCGTGACCGGCGTGACGTAGAGATTGACGATGGAGCCCAGCTCCTTCTCGCGCACCACGGCCAGCGCGGTCAGCATGGCCGGCAGCATGAGCAGCAGCAGGGGGATGACGGCCGGCACCATGGCGGGCAGGCTCTTGACGTCCGGGTTGTAGCGGTAGCGCGCCTCCACGTCCACCAGGCTGGTGGGCGCCAGGCCGGTGCGGGCCTGGATCTGGTCCACCAGCCACTGCTGGTGCAGGCCCTGCACATAGCCCAGCACGGTCTCGGCGCGCTGGGGCATGGCGCCGTCGATCCAGGCGCCGATCTGCACGCGCTGGCCGCGCTCCAGGTCGCGTGCGAAGCCCGGCGGGATCTCCAGCGCCAGGCTGATGTCGCCGCTGCGCAGGCGACGGTCCATGGCTGCGTCATCGGCCAGCGGCGGG
>DNQP01000212.1:5722-6196 GCA_003500955.1 Curvibacter sp.
GGTCATCGGCCAGCGGCGGGCGTTCGATGAAATAGGGCGAACCGGCCAGGTTGTCCGCATAGGCGCGGCTGAGCTGGGTCTGGTCGCGGTCCAGCACGGCGTAGCGCAGGTCGTTGACGTCCATGCTGATGCCGTAGCCGATCACGGCCATGAGCAGCAGGGAGCCGACCAGGGCCATGGTGCTGCGCACCGGGTCGCGCCGCAGTTCCAGCGCCTCGCGCCACTGGTAGCTGTGCAGGCGCGTGAAGCTGCGGCGCAGCTGCTGGCGCCAGCCGCTGGCCGGCCGGGTGGCGGTCGGGGCGGTGGGCAGGGCCGCGGCGGGCGTGCCCGCCGCTTCCTGCGGGCTGTCCTGCAGATAGGCGATGAAGGCGGCGTTGAGATCGCGCACGCCGCGCCGGGCCACCAGGGCGGCCGGCGTGTCGCTGGCCAGCACACGGCCCGCGTGCATGAGCGAGATGCGGTCGCAGCGCTCGG
>DNQP01000232.1:0-723 GCA_003500955.1 Curvibacter sp.
GTTCCTTCTCTCGGTTGGGGGGTTGGGGTGGCGCCCTTGCGGCCTGTTCCTGCGCAACAGCACGTGCTGCCGCGCGTTACCGGGTCTGTTCTGTCCCGGCAGGGCGCGGCCGTTCGCTATCTCGCCTCGATTACCCGACTGATGCGAGCCGGGGAAGGACCTGGCGGTGGCTGGCCGCCACGCCGTCGGGCTCGGCGGTGGTGTAGAAAACCCCCGGGGTGAGCCGGGGGTGAAAGAACCTTTGGCAACTGCTTGCTGGAGGTTCCGAGACACAACTGTGGGTGCCAAGCACCCGCCCGGGTCCTATGAGCGCGGAGCATCCGGGCGGGGTGGTTTGCTTGGGCTACGCTGATTTGCCCATCAGCGAGAGGCCGGCCCTCTTGCACAGATCAGCAGGATGGGAATTGCTGCGTGCTGTCGGGCCCTGGGGCGCCGACCTGGCGGATCCGGGTTTGGATCAAGGCCGGGCTTCCACCGGCTGCGGATGGAGGGTCCTCTGCGGGCCCGGTAGGGCTTGTTGAATCCAGGGCTGCGCTCCCGTCTGTGCACTGCGAGAGTTTGGGTGATGGGGCGAGCCCTTGGAACTGGATGCGGGGGCCGGAATTGCACCGACGACCTTCTGGGTATGAACCAGACGTTCTGCTACTGAACTACCTCGCAGGAATTAATGGCACCCAGGGAAGGAATCGAACCCTCAGCCTGCGGTTTTGGAGACCGCCGCTC
>DNQP01000232.1:1025-6537 GCA_003500955.1 Curvibacter sp.
CGGTTTTGGAGACCGCCGCTCTGCCGGTTGAGCTACCTGGATGTGGAATTGAAAAAGCCCGCATGGCGCGGGCTTCGAGGAATTTGGAGGGCACTCACCCCTCAAGGGGCGGGCCGACTACTCTTGTCGCTGCGTTTTTCTGCGCAGGCTTTATCTCGGTGCGCTAATTGTAGGGCTGTCAATTCAACTGTGCAAGGAATTGTTGCGAATTCGGTAATTCCTAGCGCAGTCTGGTAATCAGCCCTGGAACTGGCGTCAGCAAATGGTATTCCAGCATCTGGTCCTGCATCTGCTCGACCTTGATCAGGGCCTCGTAGGACAGGATCAGCAGGGCCTCCTCGGGCGAGAGGCCTGCTTGGCTGGCCATATCCATGACGTTGCGCATGAGCACGGGCGCTATTGAAGGCTGCCTGTTCTTGCCGTCGAATCGCCTGCCGGTGTGCAGCACGCGGATGAATTCACCCCGGATCCTGCGCATGTTGGCCGTGATGGCGTCGTTGTTGGGGCGGTCGGGTTCTTGCATGAAGGGTGGCAGCATGGGGTTCTCCTGTTGAATTAGATAGGGACTGGCTTGCCCGGTAGATCCTGAAACTTGATGGGCACCAGCTCATCCCCCTCAAGCCTGAAAACAGCGTTCTCCGTGGCCACGATGACCGTGCCTTTGTGCTCGACGATCCCGACCACCTTGCCTGGTGACGGGATGTAAACCCACTGCTTTTCTTGGCCCATAGTCACAGCTCCAACTGCGGCGCCAGCGCGCGCATCGCGGCCGGCCCGGCATATCCGGATGCCCGGCCCATTTCCGTCACCATCCAGCGGGCCAATTCCCGCCACTCGGGCCTGAATTGCCGCTCGAACGGCATCTTGCGGCTGCCGCGGCATTCCGGGCACTCCCGCTCGCTCAAGGTCTTGGTGCCGGGGATCAGCTGGTATCCCCTGCCCTCGCAGGGCTTGCAGGCGCCGTCGCGGTGCCAGGCCAGGCAGGCCCGGGCCAAATCGACGCACTGCACGCGCTTGATGCGGCAGTCGATCTTGAAGCTGTGCTCGTGGGCCATCTCGGCCAGGGTCCGCACGATGTCGTAGGCCGCGCGGTTGTCACCGCTGAACAGGCGCTCCAGGCTCACGGCCAGCGGAGCCGGGCGCACGTTCTGCCCATCGCTGGTCTTGCCCGTGGTCAGCACGCGGTCGGCGATGCCGTAGGCGCCTAGCACATCGGAGTCACCCATGTAGGTCTTGCCGTCCACGGCCAGGTTGCTGCTGTGCACGGCGCTTGCGTAGCGGTTCTGGATTTTCTGTGTCATGGCATGAGCCCTTGGAACGGGTTGTTGTGGATGTGCTTGTAGGTCCTCTGGTTCTTGATCTCGCTCACCGCTTGGCGGCTTACGCCCTCACGCGCGGCGATCTCGCTGGGGCTTGCGTCTTCCAGATAGATGGCCATGGCCTTCTCGGCGCCCAGCTTGGATTCGCGCTGGCGGCGCGCCAGCTGCAGCTTGGCCTTGTGAGCGGCGTTCAGGATCAGGCCGGCCTTGATCTCACGCTTGACCACGGCGCCCTTCGTAACTTCGCGCAGAAGCTCGGGGTTCATGCACTTGTCGTCGGCGCAGTCGGTGACAACGCAGTAGCCTTTCTTGACCGGGCGGCCCTTGTGCAGCTCGAAGACCGTGCGGCGCACGGGGAAGCGCTTCTTGTTGACGTAGACCGCGATCTTGTGGCCAGCAGGTCCGGGGTGGCCGGCCCAGCGCCAGTTGGTGTCGCACTCCGGGCAGAGGGTGCAACGGGATTGGAGATCTTGCAGCTGCATTTAGAACCTCACGGTGTCAACGCCCAGGCCGGCAAAGTCACTGCGCTTCATGGCGATCTGCACCGCCTCGCGCGCCGTGGCGCCGGCCTCCAGCGCTCCCCAGGCAAACTCGTGGCCACCGCCGAAGGCATAGATGCGCTCGTAGTGGCGGATGTAGACCAGCGTCGGGCTCAGCTGCCATATCCTGCGCTTCTCGTCGATCACCAGCGCGCACTGTTGACCGAAGTCGGAGGCCTGCATGAAGTCTTGGCAGTTGGGGCGCGGACCCTTGCCTCTCATCCACGCCAGCACGGCCATGGCAAAAGCGGCTTCGCCGGAGAAAGCCACAAGGAAACGGCGGCCATCTGGGGCCCGAACCTTGAACACTTTGCGCACGCGGCGGCGTGCCGCCCCGGACCAGCTGCACGCATCTGCCGCCAGGGTTTTGCCATCCCATGCGATGGTGGTCATGCGCTCTGCTCCACCCGGCCGATGTACTGGATGGTGTATTTGCGGTACTTGGCCCGGTGCTCCTGGTCGCAATACCTGCGGAACGCGTCCTCGTGCAGTTCGCCTGGCAGCAGGTCAATTCCGGTACCCGTGGTTCCGCCCTTCCAAGAACCCTTTTCCGGCCCCACTTCCTCGCTGAACTCGATGTCCAGGGAGCGCCTGATTTTCCGGCTGCGAAACAGCGACAGCCACTTGAACCAGCCTTCGCCAAAGTGCCACTCACGTTCCTCAATGCGGGTCGTGGCCTTGATTCGCTTGCCGTCGTAGTCATCGAACTCGAATACCACCGCCGGGCATTCTTTCTTGACGGCATAGCGCACAGTCCAGTTATCGCGCAGTTTGAATCCGCTGGGTCGGCTCCACTCTGTCCAGAAGTGATCGCCTTTTTCGTCGAATAGGCTGTGTCTGATGTGGCGCCATTGCGTCCAGGGCAGGTGCGTGCACCAGGACTGAGTTGTCACGCTGTCGTGCGTCTGCGCGCCCAGAAAGACCTGCAGGAAACCATCGCTCAGGCTGAACCCATATTCGCGCGGGTACTCATCCCAGTAGCCGCCACTTGAGCCCTTCCAGTTGTAATGGCTCGTGTCAACCCAGCGGCGCCACGGCTTCATCCTGGTGGGCAGATTCAGCCTTGCAACCCAGCCAAATGCATAAGCGGTCAGGCTGTTGTGAGGGTGTCCCTCGCAACCACCCCCGGTGCTGAACACGAGACACCATGGCCTCCAACTACTGCGGCCAAAGGTGAGAGGCCCGAAACTGGTGTCGTGGTCTGTGAGACGTGTCATGCTATTTCCTTCCAGAGTGGTAAGTTCTTCGGCCACTTTCCGCTGGCCAGCACGGCAGCGCGGGTCTGCGCTGCGTATTTCTTTTCCAAGGCGCGCCGCTCTTCCTTCGGTATCTGCCCGCTGGTACCGATCAGCCAGTGGCAACCCGGTGCATTGGTGGCCAGGTCTGGGCCGCAGCCAGGCCAGCCCGTGCGGTCGTCGGTTTTCAGGCCCATGCCCTTGCCTTGATCGCCGTGGCAGAACTGGCTGCGTGGGCCACGGCCGCAGTGCATGCAGGGCATGGCGCGCACCAGCTCGCGGTAGGCCTCACAGGTCAGCGGGTTTTCCTTGGCCACGGCCGGGCCAGCGTCATTGGCGCTGATGCGCGCGTAGTTCACCGGCTGCACCAGCGGCTGCAGCAGGACCGGCACCTTGGCGGGGCGCTCGGGGCGTTTGAAGCCGGTGCGACGCAGCATGGTCAGCCCAGATCTCGCACGCTTTTTGCCACCTGCAGCATGATGGCGTTGGACACCTGCTTTGCGATGGCGTCTCGGATGCCGATGGCGATCTTCTCGGTGTCGTCCCATGCATCCGCGCTGAACTCTGCTGTCAACTGCTGACCGTTCAGATTGAAGACGCACAGGTAGTGCGTGATGGCGCTCAGGTAGTCGCGCTTTTTGTGGAGTACGACTTCCATGCAGGTATTCGCGACCTTGATCGACTTAATGACCTCGTCGCGTGCGCTTCTCTCCATCTCGCGCAGCAGGCGCACAGACTCATCTGTTGGCGCGCGCTTTTCCTCGACGGTTTTGTGCACGCTGATATGGCTTGGCCCAGACTGGACACGGTAGACGTCAAACATGGTCATGCTCCTGTTAACTACACCTTGATGATCTGACCGGGATAAGTACCGCCAGCCACTGCAGCGGCAACGGCATCAGCGTGGCGGGGCTCTTCATGCTTTGATGCGTAGCGGAACCGGCGCACATCCGGCGGCGTGCCGTTGTGCTGGGCGGCGTCATCCTGAAAGTGCAGGTGCGCGACCTCCATGATTTCGTAGAGCAGCGCGAACTTCTGCATTTCGCGCGCCCGGCTCACTGCGGGAGCGTTCGCCGGCGGAAGGTATCGGTTGATCGCCGCCAGCATCCATGAGACTTGATCGCGGTTAATTGGGCGTGCCGGGTATTGGCGCGTCTCTTTGGGCTCGGTGCCCATGGCTTCATTTGTCATGCTTCTTGCTCCTGTTGATCAGAAAGAATTGCCTCGACCATCTCGGCCCGGGCGGCTGGCTTCATGCGGCGCCACAGCCGGCGCTGGGCGCGCTCGGTGCGCAGGAAGTCCTCCATGGCGGCGTGAAACTCCCGCATTTCGTCCTCGCTGCACTTGTCGAACGCCGTGCTGCGCGGGATCGCCACGGGCTTGTGGTCCTTGCCGGGCTCCCAGGTCACAAAGCCAGCGCCGGTTTTCAGGAAGTCATGCAGGCGATCGATGTTGGCGAATGCGTCCTGGTTCTGGAAGATGCGCTCCAGGATGGCCCGGTGCCGACGGTGGTAGGGGCCGCCGCGCTCCTCCATGCTCAGGATCTGGAAGCCCTCGCCGGGCTCTGCATTCCAGACCTGGCCCCAGAGCCGGCGCCAGCGCTTGTCGTTCTGCTCATCCATGCCGCGGATGTGCTGGAAGAGGAAGCGGCGCACCACCTCGCGCTCGGCGTCGCTGATATGGCGCAGTGGCACCACGGGGCATACAAGGATGGGGCTGGGCTTGGTCACGGCGCCAGCTCCTCATAGAACCACTGCGTCAGATAGGCAAAGGCCTCTTCCTCACGGATGGGGTCCATGCCTACCGATCCGGCCACGGCCTGGGCACAGTGCGTGGCCTCATGTGCTCGCGTGCCGCCACGGCGGTCAAAGACGCCTGACACGATGACCAGCTCGCCGCCAACGATCTCGTGGGAGGTCATGCCGCCACTGCACAGCAGAGTTGGGCCGTCCACCAGCTCCATGCCAGCCCGTACCATCTCGGCCTCATAGGCGCGGTCGAACTCGGCGCGGGTTCGGCAGACGATGAGACGGCCGCCGTAGATGGGGATGGGGACGGTCTTCACAGGCGCACTCCAAGCACGGCGCGCAGGCGGATGAAGCTGCGGCGCAGCTCGGCGCGCTCGGCCGCAATGCGAGCCTCAGTCCACTCGGCCAGCCGCGCCTGGGCGGCCAGGGCAGCTGCTTCGATGTCGTAGCCAAACAGGTCGCGCTCGACCTCGGCAACAGGCTGGACTGCCTTTGCGCACACCGGACCCATCCCGTTGGTGGCAGGATTCTTGAGGGGGCGGTGACAGCGTAGGCAGATCGCGCTCATGCCGTGTACTCCTGCTCTGCCATCTCGCAGAAGAAGCTGCAAGACGGCAGGCCTTCATTGCGCACAGCTGGCCCCGGTGGCAGGTCGCGCAGCGGGAAACGCT
>DNQP01000200.1 GCA_003500955.1 Curvibacter sp.
CAGATGGGCGCGCGCGTGAGCGGTGGCCCGAACTGGCTGGAAATCAGCCGCGGCAGCTGGCCGCTCAAGGCCATCGATCTCGACTGCAACCACATCCCCGACGCCGCCATGACCCTGGCGGTGATGGCGCTCTACGCCGACGGCCCCAGCACCCTGCGCAACATCGCGAGCTGGCGCGTCAAGGAAACGGATCGCATCGCCGCCATGGCCACCGAGCTGCGCAAGCTCGGCGCCACGGTGGAGGAAGGCGCGGATTTCATCCGGGTGACGCCCATCGTGCGCTCGGGCTGGAAGCCAGCCAGCATCCACACCTACGACGACCACCGCGTCGCCATGTGCTTTTCGCTGGCCGCCTTCAACCCGGCCGGGCTGCCGGTACGCATCCTGGACCCGAAGTGCGTGGCCAAGACCTTCCCGGACTACTTCGAGGCCCTGTTCTCGGTCGTCACCCCGTCCGCCGGTGCCGTGCCCGTGCTCTGCGTCGACGGCCCCACGGCCTCGGGCAAGGGCACGCTGGCGGCCGTCCTGGCCCAGCGCCTGGGCTACCACCTGCTGGACTCCGGGGCGCTGTACCGCGTCACCGCCCTGGCGGCCCTGAACGCCGGCCTGAGCCTGGAGCCCGCCCACGAAACCGCCATCGCCACCCTGGCCCGGCACCTGCCCGTGCGCTTCGAGGGCGACCGTGTGCTGCTCGACGGTCAGGACGTCAGCGACGCCATCCGCAGCGAGCAAGGCGGCATGAACGCCTCCAAGGTCTCGGCCCTGCCCGCCGTCCGCACTGCCCTGGTCGCCCTGCAGCACAGCTTTGCCCGCCTGCCCGGCCTGGTCGCCGACGGCCGGGATATGGGCACCGTGATCTTCCCGGACGCCCAACTCAAGGTGTTTCTGACCGCCAGTGCAGAAAAAAGGGCCGAAAGGCGCCATAAGCAGTTGATTTCAAAGGGGATTTCGACTACACTCGAAACCCTTCGCGCCGATCTGGAAGCGCGTGACGCCCGCGACATGAACCGCAGCGTCGCGCCTCTCAAGCCGGCGCAGGACGCCCGGTTGCTGGACAACTCGGATCTCACGATTGAAGAGTCGGTGGATCTCGTGCTGGACTGGTGGCAGGGCACACAGCCGTTCAGATCCATCTGAGCGGTTGAAACAGGCCCAGGTGGCTCCCCTCGCGCAGCAAGCGCTCCGGCCGCCTGGATCATCAACGCAACCCGCGGAACATCCGCACAAACCGCCGTCGAAAGCTAAGCCCCAGTCGCAATGGTGCGGCTGTCACGCCATGGCCTTCCTGCCATGGACGCCCAGATGGTCTAGGAACTTACATGTCTGAATCTTTTGCCGCCCTGTTTGAGGAATCCCTGCAACGCACCGAAATGCGTCCGGGCGAAGTCATCACCGCCGAAGTCGTTCGCATCGAACACGGCTTTGTCGTCGTGAATGCCGGTCTCAAGTCCGAGGCCTATGTCCCGATCGAGGAATTCAAGAACGACCAGGGCGTGCTCGAAGTGCAGGTGGGCGACTTTGTCTCCGTCGCCATCGGCTCGATCGAAAACGGCTACGGCGACACCATCCTGTCGCGCGACACCGCCAAGCGTCTGGCTTCCTGGATGGCCCTGGAAAAGGCCCTGGAATCCGGCGAATTCGTCACCGGCACCACCAGCGGCAAGGTCAAGGGTGGCCTGACCGTGCTGGTCAACGGCATCCGCGCCTTCCTGCCGGGCTCGCTGGTCGACACGCGTCCGACCAAGGACCTGACCCCCTACGAGAACAAGACCCTGGAATTCAAGGTCATCAAACTCGACCGCAAGCGCAACAACGTGGTGCTGAGCCGCCGCGCCGTGGTGGAAGCCTCCATGGGCGAAGAGCGCGCCAAGCTCATGCAGAACCTCAAGGAAGGTTCTGTCGTTCAGGGCGTGGTCAAGAACATCACCGAATACGGTGCTTTCGTGGACCTGGGCGGCATCGACGGCCTGCTGCACATCACCGACATGGCCTGGCGCCGTGTGCGTCACCCCTCCGAAGTGGTGACCGCTGGCCAGGAAATCACGGCCAAGATTCTCAAGTTCGACACCGAGAAGAACCGTGTGTCCCTGGGCCTGAAGCAGATGGGCGACGACCCCTGGATGGGCGTCTCGCGCCGCTACCCCACCGGCACCCGCCTGTTCGGCAAGATCACCAACATCGCCGACTACGGCGCCTTCGTGGAACTCGAGCCGGGCATCGAAGGTCTGGTGCACGTCTCCGAAATGGACTGGACCAACAAGAACGTGGCCCCCTCCAAGATCGTTGCCCTGGGCGACGAAGTGGAAGTCATGGTCCTCGAGATCGACGAAGACAAGCGCCGCATCTCCCTGGGCATGAAGCAGTGCAAGGCCAACCCCTGGCAGGAATTCGCGCAGAACACCAAGCGTGGCGACCGCGTCAAGGGCCCGATCAAGTCCATCACCGACTTCGGCGTCTTCGTCGGCCTGGCTGCCGGCATCGACGGCCTGGTGCACCTGTCCGACCTGTCCTGGAACGAGCCCGGCGAAGCCGCCGTGCGCAACTACAAGAAGGGCCAGGAAGTCGAAGCCATCGTGCTGGCCGTGGACGTGGACCGCGAGCGCATCTCGCTGGGCATCAAGCAGCTGGACCAGGACCCCTTCACCACCTTCACCTCGGTGAACGACAAGGGTGCCACCGTGAGCGGCAAGGTCAAGACCGTGGACGCCCGTGGCGCCGAGATCGATCTGGGCCAGGACATCCTGGGCTACCTGCGTGCCAGCGAAATCTCGCGTGACCGCGTGGAAGACGCCCGCAACGTGCTCAAGGAAGGTGACGAAGTCACCGCCGTGGTGGTCAACGTGGATCGCAAGACCCGCAACATCCAGCTGTCGATCAAGGCCAAGGACCTGGCCGACGAGCAGGGTGCCATGGCCAACCTGAACCAGCAGTCGGCCCGCGAAAGCGCCGGCACCACCAGCCTGGGCGCCCTGCTGCGCGCCAAGCTGGACAACAACGAGAAGTGATCTGCTTGATGTAAAGCACGGAAACGACCGGTCGCAGCTGCGCCGGTCGTTTTTTTGCCCCAAGAATAAGAGACATGACCCGCTCCGACCTGGTTGAAGAACTGGCGGCCCGTTTCGGGCAGCTGACCCACCGCGACGCTGAGTTCGCGGTCAAGGCCATCCTGGACGCGATGAACGATGCCCTGGTGCGCGGGCACCGCATCGAGATCCGCGGCTTCGGAAGTTTTTCCATCAACCGCCGGCCGCCCCGCATGGGGCGCAACCCGCGCAGCGGCGAGAGCGTGGCCATCCCCGAGAAGCGCGTCCCCCACTTCAAGCCGGGCAAGGCCCTGCGCGAATCGGTGGACCAGCGCACCCATGAGATGCAGGCCCAGGAGCCCAAGCGCTGAAGCCGCTCTCACTCGTTAGAATCCCCACACCCGGGGACCTTCCATGAACCAACTGACTTGGCTGCTCAAGTGGATACTGCGGGCAGCCATTTTTTTTGCCCTGCTCGCCTTCGCGCTGAACAATCAGCAGGCTGTGACCGTGCACCTGTTCTTCGGTCACGAATGGACGGCACCGCTCGTGCTCGTCGTGCTCGCCGCCTTTGCCCTGGGCCTGACGGCAGGGGTGCTGGCCATGCTGCCGCGCTGGTTCAAGCAGCGACGCGCGGCGCGCCAGGCGCGCCGTCAAGGGGCTGCCGACAGCCAGCTGGCCCTCTCTACCCTGCAACCGCCCCATGAACCTTGACCTGAGCTGGATCCTGCTCGGCCTGCCCGTTGCCTTTGTGCTGGGCTGGGTGGCCTCGCGCCTGGACCTGCGCCAGCTGCGCATCGAGAACCGCCGCAATCCCAAGGCCTATTTCCGCGGCCTGAACTTCCTGCTCAACGAGCAGCAGGACCAGGCCATCGACGCCTTCATCGAGGCGGTGCAGAACGACCCCGACACTTCCGAGCTGCACTTCGCCCTCGGCAATCTGTTCCGCCGCCGCGGCGAGTATGAACGCGCCGTGCGCGTGCACGAGCACCTGCTGGCACGGGCCGACCTCAGCGAAGCTGACCGCCAGCGCGCGCAGCACGCGCTGGCGCTGGACTTCCTCAAGGCCGGCCTGCTCGACCGCGCCGATGCCGCCCTGCTCAAGCTCGAGGGCACGCCCTTCCAGGCCCAGGCCCGGCTCGCACGGCTGGCCAATGCCGAACGCGCCCGCGACTGGCCGCAGGCCGCGGCCATTGCACGCCAGCTGGAAGATGCCGAACACGGCAGCTTCAGCAGCCGTCTCGCGCACTACCTCTGCGAGCAGGCCGCGGCCGAGCTGGCCCGCGGCGACAGTGCCGCCGCCGTGCCACTGCTGCGGCAGGCCATCGCCACCGCACCCGCGGCGCCGCGCGCACGCATCGAGCTGGCGCGCCTGCAGCTGCAGCAGAGGCAAGCTGACCAAGCCTGCGCCACGCTCGAAGAGGCCCTGCAGGCTTGCCCGAGCGCGACGCCGCTGATCGCCACCCCGCTGGCCCAGGCCGCCATCGCCAGCGGCCGCACCGTGAGCGTGCTGGCCCGGTTGCAGTCCCTCTACGAACAGACCCCCTCGCTCGACGTGCTCGAAGCCCTGGTCACCCTGCAGGCCGCGGCCGGCAGCAGCAGCACCAGCACGCGCGACTGGTACGCCCACCATCTGGAGCGCGAGCCCTCGCTCGTCGCCGCCGCCAAATGGCTGGCCGGCGAACAGCTGGAGCATGAGCAATTCCACCCCCAGGTCCAGCGCGCGCTGGACCATGCGGTCAAGCCGCTCACGCGCTACCGCTGCGCCGCCTGCGGCTTCGAGGCCAAGCAGCATTTCTGGCAATGCCCGGGCTGCCAGGCCTGGGACAGCTATCCCCCCCGCCGGGTTGAAGAACTATGAAAATCACCCAAGCCCAACTCGCCAAGTCCCGCGTGCTGGTCGTCGGCGACGCCATGATCGACCGCTACTGGTACGGCGCCGTGGACCGCATCAGCCCCGAGGCGCCCGTGCCCGTGGTGCGCGTCACGCGCGAGGAGCTGCGCATCGGCGGTGCCGCCAACGTCGCCAGCAACGTCGTGTCCCTGGGCGCCAAAGCCACACTGCTCACCGTGGTCGGTGACGACGAGGCCAGCCACACCCTGGAGCGACTCGTGGCCCAGACCGGCATCACCCCGCATTTCGGCCGCGACGCCGACCTGCAGACCACGGTCAAGCTGCGGGTGATCGGTCGCCAGCAGCAGCTGATCCGCCTGGACTTCGAGAACAGCCCCAAGAGCGAGGTGCTGGCCTCGCAGACGGCCGACTTCCTCAAGCTGCTGCCCGAGCACGACGCCGTGCTCTTCTCCGACTACGGCAAGGGCGGCCTGGACCACGTGCACCACATGATCGAGCACGCGCGCGCCGCGGGCAAGCCGGTGCTGATCGACCCCAAGGGCTCGGACTACTCGCGCTACAGCGGCGCCACCGTGATCACGCCCAACCGCGCCGAACTGCAACAGGTCGTGGGCGCATGGAACAGCGAGGACGAGCTGCGCGCCAAGGCGCGCAAGCTGCGTGAATCGCTGGACCTCACCGCACTGCTGCTCACGCGCAGCGAGGAAGGCATGACGCTGTACGAGGCCGACAGTGAGACCAGCGTAGCCGCCCAGGCGCGCGAGGTGTTCGACGTGACCGGCGCCGGCGACACCGTGATCGCCACCCTGGCCGCCCTCGTGGGCGCCGGCCTGCCGCTGCGCGAGGCCATGCCCCTGGCCAACCAGGCCGGCGGCATCGTGGTTGGCAAGTTCGGTACCGCCACCGTCAGCTACGCCGAGCTGTTCGGCGCACAATGAGCCCATCGAATCTGAGGAAACAGCCATGACACGCGTCGTCGTCACCGGAGCCGCCGGCTTCATAGGTTCCAACATCGTCAAGGGCCTGAACGCCCGCGGCATCGACGACATCATCGTCGTCGATGACTTGAGCCAGGGCGACAAGTTCCGCAACATCGCCGACCTGAAAATCGCCGACTACGTGGACCTGGATGACTTCTATCCGAACTTCGAGGAAGGCTATTACGGCAAGGTCGAGGCCGTCTTCCACGAAGGCGCCTGCAGCGACACCATGGAGCAGGACGGCAAGTACATGATGGACAACAACTACACGCTCTCGTGCGAGTTGTTCCAGGCCTGCCAGCAGCAAGGCACGCGCCTGCTCTACGCCTCCTCGGCCGCCACCTACGGCGGCTCCGAGACCTTCCGCGAGGAGCAGGCGTTTGAGGGCCCGCTCAACGTCTACGGCTATTCCAAGCTGCTGTTCGACCAGCGCATGCGCCGCGAACTCGGTACCAAGTTCGAGAAGGCCAAGCTGCAGGTCGCGGGGTTCCGCTACTTCAACGTCTACGGCCCGCGCGAACAGCACAAGGGCCGCATGGCCAGCGTGGCCTACCACCAGTTCCACCAGTTCCGCAACGAAGGCAAGGTGAAGCTCTTCGGCGAGTACGGGGGCTATGCGCGCGGCGAGCAGATGCGCGACTTCGTCTTTGTCGACGATGTGGTGGCCGTCAACCTCTGGTTCTTTGACCACCCCGAGAAAAGCGGCATCTTCAACCTCGGCTCGGGCCGGGCCCAGCCTTTCAACGACGTGGCCGTCGCCGTGGTCAACACCCTGCGCAGCTTGCAGGGCGAGGCCGCCCTGCCGCTGGCCGAGATCGCCGCACGCGGCCTGATCGAGTACATCCCCTTTCCCGACGCCCTGCGCGGCAAGTACCAGTGCTACACCCAGGCCGACCTGGGCGCGCTGCGCGCGGCCGGCTGCGCCCACGAGTTCCACAGCGTGCAGGACGGCGTGAGCCAGTACGTGCGCGAGCTCGCGCGCCTGGCCTGAGGACGCTCGGTCCACCAAAACAAAAGCCGGTGGGCGCAGGCCCACCGGCTTTTTCATGCACGCTCAGAACTTCACTTGCACTTGAAGATCTCGTAGCTGCGCTTGCCGTACTCCATGGAGGCGCCCTTGACCACGGTATCGCCGCCCTTGTCCACGGCTTCGTTGCGGGCCATCTGCAGCAGGTTGTCCTCCACCGCCTCGGCGCTGCGGGTGATCGGGCCCAGCGAGGACAGCACGCTCAGCGTGGTACGACCCAGCGATTTGCACTTGCTGACCTGGGTGGCATCGGCCAGCACCACTTGGTCCGCACCGAGGCGTTCACCGATCAGTGTGCTGGAACAGCCGCCCAAGAGCAGAGCGGACAGGACCAGAGGCAGGTACAGTTTTTTTGTCGACATAGCGAGACTCCTGAAGATCCAAACAGAGTGTGAGAGGGGCGAGTCTAACGGGAGTTCCCGTTACAAAATGCAAGCTGCTCAGCAGCCGGTGATGCGCCGATAGTCCTGGCGCGTCTCGGCCGAAACGGCATCGATCAGCTGCTGGTGGCTGGTCTGGTGCCGCGCGAGCATGCGCGCCGAGGCCACGGCCTTTGAGCGGCAGAACCAGTGGCAGCTGTGCTGCATGAGCAGGAGCTCGGCCGTCATGGTGTAGGCCTTGTCGCGCTGCGAGAGCTGGTGGCGGTTCTCGGCCGCCGCGGCAATGCCCTCGGCGTGGACGGCCACCAGATGGCGCATGTCGAAGGCCAGTCTTGGAAAGATCTTGTCGCCATAAGGCAGGGCAAAGCCCAGGGTGCTGACCTGGGTCTGTCCGTTCCAGACCTTGGAAAAATCCTCACTGAAGCGGCGGAACTGGCTCGCCAGTTCCTGCTCGGCCGTAGCCAGCAGGCTCCAGATCTGCGAACGCCGCTCTTCGTCGTTCTCTCCGAGTGCGCGCAGATAGCCGTCGCTCACGTTTTCCATGAGCTTCTCGATCTGGTACTGGCTCAGATAGCCCCCCAGCAGATAGATGCGGCGGCGCTGGTCCCGCGCCTTGAGCACCTGGAAACCCACGACCAGCGCGAGCGGAAGAAATACAAGAATGTCCATCGGGGTCGCGGCCTCTGTGCGCAAAGCCCTCAGTTTAGACGGCCCGCACGCGCTCACTCGACCGCGCCATAACCCCCACCCCCCGGTGTGTGGATTTCGAACACATCGCCCGGCGCCATGGCCGCCTGGCCGATGTGGCCCAGTTCCTCCACGCGCCCATCGGCACGGACCACACGGTTGATGCCCGGCAAACCGGCCTGTCCACCCGCTACACCGAAGGCTCCGTACTTGCGACCGTTGGAGAGGATGCCCGCCGTCATGTCCTCCAGGAACATCACGCGGCGCACGCCACCGTCACCGCCGCGCCAGCGCCCCGCACCGCCCGAGCCCTGTCGAATCTCGTAGCCCAGCAGACGCACGGGGAAACGGAACTCCAGCACCTCGGGATCGGTCAGACGAGAGTTGGTCATGTGCGTCTGCACCACACTCGTGCCGTGGAAGCCTGCGGCTTCC
>DNQP01000136.1:0-2392 GCA_003500955.1 Curvibacter sp.
CAACAAGATCGACGGCCAGCCCGCCAACCCGCCGGCCAACAAGCCGGCCGCCGAGCCTGGCAAGGCTCCTGCCAGCAAACCCGCCTCCGCTGGCGCGAAATCCTCCTGATGTACGGGCCGCTCAGGCCCGTTCGGAAACAGCCGTGCTTGCGCGACGGCTCACATGGCTAGGCCATAGGACCCTGCCCTGAAACATCCAGGTCAAAAACGGCAATGCTTTCCACGTGCGCGGTGTGGGGGAACATGTTCACCACCCCCGCCGCCGTGCAGCGGTAACCCGCCTGGTGCACCAGCAGGCCGGCGTCGCGCGCCAGCGTGGCCGGGTTGCAGCTCACGTAGACGATGCGCTGCGGTGGCGTCCAGTCCGCAGCGCCCGGGGTGGGCGGATGCTCGGCCGGGTTGATGCGCTGCTGGTGCAGGTCGGCCAGGGTCTTGGCCAAGGCGAAGGCCCCTTCACGCGGCGGGTCGACCAACCACTTGTCGGCCACACCATCGCGCAGCAACAGCTCCGGCGTCATCTCGAAGAGATTGCGCGCGACGAAGTCCGTCGCCGCCAGGGCTTGCCCCGCGGGGCGCAGGCTCTGGTTGTGCCGGAGGTTCTCACGGGAGCGCGCCACCAGGGCCTCGCTGCCTTCGATGCCCAGCACCTCGCGCGCCCGCGTGGCCAAGGGCAGCGTGAAGTTGCCCAGGCCGCAGAACCAGTCGATCACGCGTTCGTGCTTCTGCACCTCGAGCAGGCGCAACGCACGCGTGACCAGCACGCGGTTGATGTGCGGGTTGACCTGGGTGAAGTCGGTCGGCTTGAAGGGCATGGTGATGCCGAACTCGGGCAGACCATAGGCCAGCGGCAGCGCGTCCTGCGGATCGAGCAGGTGCACGGTGTCCGGCCCCTTGGGCTGCAGCCACCATTGCACGCCGGGGTGTTGCTGCGCGAAAGCACGCAGCCTGGCCACATCCCCCGCACTCAGCGGCTCCAGATGGCGCAGCACCAGGGCGGTGACCTCGTCCCCGCAAGCCAGCTCGATCTGCGGACAGGTCTCGATGGCATCCATGGACGCGATCAGCGCGCGCAGCGGCATCAGCATGGCGTCCACATGCGGTGGCAGCACCGGGCAGGTCTGCATATCGGCCACGTAGCGGCTCTTGCGCTCATGGAAACCCACCAGCACCGTGCCCTTCTTGTGCACATGGCGCACCGACAGGCGCGCGCGGTAGCGGTAGCCCCAGGCCGGCCCTTCGATGGGGCGCATGACGGTTTCCGCCTTGACCTTGCCCAGATGCCAGAGGTTGTCCTCTAGCACGCGCTGCTTCACCGCCACCTGGGCTGCAGGGTGCAGGTGCTGCATCTTGCAGCCGCCACAGGCCCCGGCATGCAGGCCGAAATGGGGGCAGCCCGGCCGCACCCGCTGCGATGATTCGCGATGGATGGCGGTGACCACGCCCGCCTCCCAATTGTTCTTCTTGCGGTGCACGCTGGCGCTGACCACCTCGAATGGCAGGGCGCCTTCGACAAAGACCACCTTGCCATCGGACCGGTGGGCGATGCCCTGGGCCTCGATGTCCAGGGATTCGATGCGCAGGGCATCGTTCGGGTAGACGGGGGTGGAAGCGGGGGAATCTGACATCCCCCGATTGTCTCAGAGGGAGGGCTCAGCCCCAGGCGCGCAGGTACTCGTCCCAGTGCGGCTCGGTCGCCGCGAGCTGGCCCAGCGTGGCCTTGACCGTGGCAATCTCCTGCTCGTACTCCTTCTCGAGCAGACCGCCGCGCATCTTCTGAAAGCGGCAGTAGAGCAGGTAGGTGTTCATCACGTCCGTCTCGCAGTAGCGGCGGATGTCTTCGAGCTTGCCGTCCTTGTAGGCACCGTAGACGGCCGAGCCGTCCATGCCCAGCTTGCCGGGGAAGCCGCAGAGCTTGGCCATGGCGTCCAGCGGCGCATTGTTCTTGGGCTGGTACAGGGCCAGCAGATCCATCAGGTCCAGGTGCCGCATGTGGTAGCGGCTGATGTAGTTGTTCCACTTGAAATCACGGTCGTCCTCGCCCTGGTCCCAGTATTTGTCGGCGACCACGCCATGCTGCAGGCCACGGTAGTGCAGCACCGGCAGGTCGAAACCACCGCCATTCCAGCTCACGAGCTGGGGCACGTGTTTCTCCAGCGTGTTGAAGAAGGTCTGGATGACCTTGCCTTCGCTCTTGCCATCGCGGTCGACAAAGGAGTGGACGCGCAGGCCCTCGCTGTTGCGGAACACCGCACTGATCACCAGGATGCGCTGCAGGTGCAGGGGCGCGAAATCGCTCTGCCCTTTTTCCTTGCGCTCGGCCAGCCAGGCGGTGTAGACCTGCTCGTCCGTGCTGTCGGCTGGCATGCCACGCAGGATGCGCAAGCCGGCGACG
>DNQP01000136.1:2708-3261 GCA_003500955.1 Curvibacter sp.
GACGTCGGGGATCGACTCGATGTCAAAAACCAGGACCGGGGAAATCATGCGGGGATGTTACCCGAGCGATTCACAGTAGGGCCTCGCGCGTGATGCCGCGGCGTGCCAGATGGCGCTTGAGCTTGAACAGGGCCTCGTTCTGCACCTGGCGCACGCGCTCGCGCGTCAGGCCCAGGCGCTGGCTCAGCACGTCCAGGGTCTCGGGTTCGCGGTCGTGCAGGCCGTAGCGGCCTTCGAGCACTTCGCGCTCGCGCGCCGAGAGGCTGAGCAGCCAGTCTTCGAGCAGGCGTTCGACCTCGTGGGTGTGGGTGATGCCGCTGGGATCGAGGGCCAGCTCGTCGACCACGGTTTCGCCCAGGGTCTGCTCACCGTCGGCGCGTTCGATGGTGGCGTCCAGCGAGCGTGGCGTCTCGGCCAGGGCCAGCAGCTCGGCCACCTCGTGGATGTCGCGGCCCAGGAAGTCGGCCACATCTTCCACGCGCACGCCATCGGGGCGGCGGGCCGTGAAGTGGGCATCGTTCTCCAGCTCACGGCGCGCGCGCAGCACCTGCTG
>DNQP01000136.1:3563-3688 GCA_003500955.1 Curvibacter sp.
ACGGCGCGCGCGCAGCACCTGCTGCAGTTCGCGCACCACGTTGACGGGCAGACGGATCACCCGGCCCTGCTGCTGCAGGGCCCGTTCGACCGCCTGGCGTATCCACCAGGTGGCATAGGTGGAGA
>DNQP01000136.1:3989-11643 GCA_003500955.1 Curvibacter sp.
ATCCACCAGGTGGCATAGGTGGAGAAGCGGAAGCCGCGCTCGGGTTCGAACTTCTCGATCGCATGCATGAGCCCGAGGTTGCCCTCCTCGATCAGGTCCGACAGCGGCACACCGCGGCCGAGGTAGAGCTTGGCGATGCTGACGACCAGACGCAGGTTGTGCTCGATCATGCTCTGGCGCGCCGCGAAGTCACCGGCGCGTGCACGTACGGCGGTGGCGTACTCCTGCTCGGGGGTGAAGAGTTCGGTGCGGCGCACCTGGCGCAGGTAAGCGGTCAGTGCGTCACCCGATTCGCCGGTGAACTCGGCCGTGGCGGCCGCCGGAATGTCCGCATCGGTCGCAAGAGGTGCCGGAGCCCCGTCGTCGAGGATTCTGGGTTCAGGGCGCGCAGCAGGCTGGCCGTGGGGAGTACGTCGGGGCATGGCGTTTCCTCACGGCTTCCTGGTCCACCCTAGCGCGGCGGGAGGTACTTGAGCGGATCGACCGGCTTGCCTTGGCGCCGCACCTCGAAGTGCAGCTTCACACGGTCGGCATCGCTGTTGCCCATCTCGGCGATCTTCTGGCCCTTGCGCACGGCCTGGTCTTCCTTGACCAGCAGCGTCTTGTTGTGCGCATAGGCCGTCAGATAGACGTTGTTGTGCTTGAGGATGATGAGATTGCCGTAGCCGCGCAGACCCGCGCCCACATAAACCACGCGGCCGTCTGCCGCCGCCAGCACGGGCTCGCCAGAATTTCCACCCAGATCCAGGCCTTTGTTCTTGACCTCGTCAAAACCCGCGATCACCGGACCGGGCACAGGCCAGATCCAGCTCAGACCGGACTCGCTCGCAGCGGTCGTGGCCGCGGCGGCCGGTTCTGCAGGACGCGCCGCTTGCGCCGAGGCCTGACCCGGCGGCACCTGGGTCGAGGCAATGCTGCCGCTGCCCACAGGACGCGTGACCACGCCACCGCTTTCGGCCGCAGCGGCCAGGGTGGCCGTGGGCGGCAACACGCGCAGGACCTGACCCACGCTGATCTGGTTGGGCTGGTCCAGGTTGTTCCAGGCGGCGATGTCCTTCCAGTTCTGCCCGGTCTCCAGACCGATGCGGATCAGGGTCTCGCCCGGTTTGACGGTGTAGTAGCCCGGCTTGCCCGCGTTCTCGAAACCCGGAGGTTGCTTGACGGCGGCCGTGTTGGGATCCATTACAGGACGGGCCACAGGCGCGCGCCTGTCCTCGACGGGCGCGGTACCGGGGCCGGTGCCGCAGGCCGCCAGCAACAGCGTGCCCGTCAGCAGCAGGACCATCAGCCCAGATCGTCGCGTCGTATCCGTCATTGGGGAGCTCTCCTTCATGCGATGCCCGATTTTAGAGGGACAAAGTGCACGGCCTCAAGCAAGCTGTGCTGCACACCTGTAGGGGTTTTGTCGAGCACCAGCAAAGCCTGCGCACCACCGGCGGCACGGGCCACGGGTGCCACCAGGCGCCCGCCCACCGCGAGCTGCTCGACCCAGGCGCTCGGCACAGCCTCGCCCCCAGCGGCGGCAATGATGCCCGCATAGGGCGCCCCCTTGGGATAACCGACCATGCCATCGCCAAAGAGCAGATGCACATTGGGCAGGCGGAAGTGGCGCAGGTTCTCGCGCGCCTTCTCGTGCAGGCCGCGCAGCCGCTCGATGCTGTAGACCTCTTTCGCCACCAGGCTCAGCACCGCGGCCTGGTAGCCGCAACCCGTACCGATCTCGAGCACCCGGCCCATGCGCTCGCCCGGGGCGGTGCCCGGGCTGGCCAGCAGCAACTCGATCATGCGCGCCACGACATTCGGCTTGGAGATGGTCTGGCCCAGACCGATGGGCAGGCTGGTGTCTTCGTAGGCCTGGGGGGCCAGCGCCGTGTCCACGAAGCGGTGCCGCTCCACCCGACCCATGGCGTCGAGCACGCGCGCATCCCGGATGCCTTGCGCAGCCAGCTTGTGCACCATGGCCAGGCGCACGGTCTGCGAATCCAAGCCCAGACCCTGGGGCGTGGACGGGGCCTGCGACACACGCAGGGCCATCGGGTCGCGCGCGGGCGCGGGAGCGCTGCGCGCCACGGGCGTCGGCGTGGCCCGGGGACGGGCCTTTGCGTCGGCCGGACGGTCCAGCCGCGCGGGAAAGCCGGGACGCTGACGTGCGCTCATGCCGCCGCTTTCGCCGAGAGCTGCGCGATCGACTGGGCCCAGTAGCCCAGCTTGTCATGGTCAGCCAGATCCACCTTGAGCGGCGTCACCGACACATGGCCGTGCGCCGTAGCGTGGAAGTCCGTGCCCTCGCTTTCGTCGAGCACCGGCCCGGCCGCGCCGATCCAGTACATGGTCTCGCCGCGCGGGCTGGTCTGGGTGATCACGGGCTCGGCCGCGTGGCGCCGCCCCAGGCGGCAGACCTTGGCCGGTTTGAGTTCGGTCAGCGGCAGGCAGGGAATGTTGACGTTGAGCAGCCAGGGCTGCGTGCCCACCATCTTCTGCACCAGCATCTGCTGCACCAGCTCACGCGCGCGGGCGGCGGCGGCGTCCAGGTGCTTCCAGCCCTTCTCGGTCTGCGAGAAGGCAATGGCCGGGATGCCGAAGAGATAGCCCTCCATGGCCGCGCCGACGGTGCCCGAATAGATGGTGTCGTCGCCCATATTGGCGCCGTTGTTGATGCCGGAGACCACGAGATCGGGCCGGTAGCCCAGCAAGCCGGTCAGCGCGATGTGCACGCAGTCGGCCGGTGTGCCATTGACGTAGCGGAAACCGTTGGCCGCACGGTGCACGTAGAGCGGCGAGTGCAGGGTCAGCGCATTGGACTTGGCGCTGTTGTTGTGCTCGGGGGCCACCACCTCCACCTCGGCCACATCCTGCAGCGCTTCGTAGAGCGCCACGATGCCTGGAGCCTGGTAGCCGTCGTCGTTGGAGATGAGGATTTTCATGCTTGCGTCGATTGTAGGGGGCCGTCACCCGAGGGACATCGTGAGCCGCGGGCATGCACTTATCATGCCCGTTGACCTCGACAACCGGAGACACCCCCATGCACGCCTGGCTCTGCACCGACCCCACCGGGGTCGACGCGCTCGAATGGAAGGAACTGCCCACCCCGCAAGCCGGGCCGGGCCAGGTGCTGGTGGAGATCAGGGCCGCGAGCCTGAACTTCCCCGACCTGCTGATCGTGCAGAACAAGTACCAGATCAAGCCGCCCCTGCCCTTCGTCCCGGGCGCGGAGTACGCCGGCGTGGTGCGGGCCGTGGGGGAAGGCGTGAGCCACCTCAAGGTGGGCCAGGCGGTCGCCTGCCTCTCGGGCACGGGCGGCTTCGGCACCCACACGCTGGCACCGGCCGGACTTTGCATGCCGCTGCCGCCGGGCTTTCCCTTCGAGGACGCGGCCGCCTTCATCATGACCTACGCCACCTCGCACCACGCGCTGATCGACCGCGGCCAGCTCCAGGCCGGCGAGACCGTGCTGGTGCTGGGTGCGGCTGGCGGCGTGGGCACAGCGGCCATCCAGATCGCCAAGGCCCAGGGCGCGCGCGTGATCGCCGCCGCATCGAGCGATGACAAGTGCGCGCTGTGTACGAAGATCGGGGCCGATGCCGTGATCAACTACAGCACGCAGGATCTGCGCGAGCAACTCAAGGCGCTGACCGGCGGCAAGGGCCCCGACCTGGTCTACGACCCGGTGGGTGGCGAACTGGCCGAGCCGGCCCTGCGCGCCATCGCCTGGCGCGGCCGCTACCTGGTGATCGGCTTTGCGTCCGGCCCGATCCCGGCCCTGCCTTTCAACCTGCCCCTGCTCAAGGGCGCATCCATCGTGGGCGTGTTCTGGGGCGATTTCGCCAAGCGCGAGCCCCAGGCCAACGCCGCCATGATGGGCGCGCTGGCCCAGTGGTACGCGCAAGGCAAGGTCAAGCCCGTGCTCGACAGCGTGCTGCCCATGGCCGAGCTCAAGGCCGCCTATGCGCGCATGGGCGCGCGTGATGTGCAGGGCAAGCTGGTGCTCGTCAACTAGGTCGCCCGACAGAAACCTTCTGGCGGGCTGTCTAGAATGCCCGGCTTTGTTCGTCGTGCTTGAGCCAGATCACACGTACGGAGCCCCGCATGACTTCCACAACCACCCATTCCCCCGACACTGCGCCAGCCCGTGCCGGCCGGCGCGAATGGATCGGCCTGGCGCTGATCGCCCTGCCCTGCGCGGTTTACGCAATGGACCTCACGGTGCTCAACCTGGCCCTGCCGGCCATCAGTGCCGACTTGCAGCCCACACCCTCGCAGCTGCTGTGGATGATCGACATCTACGGCTTTCTCGTCGCCGGCTTCCTGATCACCATGGGCACGCTCGGCGACCGCATCGGGCGCCGGCGCCTGCTGCTGATCGGTGCCGCTGCCTTTGCAGCCGCCAGCGCCCTGGCCGCCTACGCGCGCAGCGCCGAGGCCTTGATCGCCCTGCGCGCCCTGCTGGGCGTGGCCGGCGCGACGCTGGCCCCGTCCACGCTCTCGCTGATCCGCAACATGTTCCACGACGAGCGGCAGCGCCAGTTCGCCATCGGCATCTGGATCACGGCTTTTTCGGTGGGCAGCGCTATCGGGCCGCTCGCGGGCGGCGTGCTGCTGCAGTGGTTCCACTGGGGCTCGGTCTTCCTCGCGGCCGTGCCGGTGATGCTGCTGCTCCTGCTGCTGGGTCCCTCCCTGCTGCCCGAGTACCGGGACCCGCAGGCCGGGCATCTGGACCTGCCCAGCGTGGGCCTGTCCCTGGGCACGGTGCTACCGTTGATCTGGGGGCTTAAGCAGTTCGCCGAGCACGGCGCGGTGCCACAGGCCTTCGCGGCCGTGGCCATCGGTCTGGGCGTGGGCCTGCTCTTCGTGCGGCGCCAGAGCCTGCTGGCCTACCCGCTGCTGGACCTGAGCCTGTTCCGTCGCGCGGCCTTCTCGGCCGCGCTGACCACCTACGCCCTGTCCTGCCTGGCCATGTTCGGCGTCTACATCTTCATCACCCAGTACCTGCAGGGTGTGCTGGGCTTGAGCCCGCTGGCCGCAGGCCTGGCCACCGTGCCCTGGGCACTGAGTTTTGTCGTCGGTTCGCTGCTGGCGCCCCGGCTGGCCCAGCGCTGGCCGGCCCACCGGCTGCTGGCTGGCGCCCTGCTGATGGCCGCGATCGGCTTCGCCCTGCTGCTGGCCACCAACCATGAGCGCGCGACGCTGCCCATCCTCATCGTCGCCACCATCGTGATGAGCCTGGGCATGGCCCCGGTGTTCACCATCGGCACCGAGATCGTGGTCACCTCGGCGCCGCCCGAGCGTGCCGGGGCCGCCTCGGCCATGGCCGAAACAGCGTCGGAGTTCAGCGGGGCCTGCGGCATCGCCATCTTCGGCAGCCTGGGGACGCTGCTCTATCGCGAACGCCTGCTGGCAGCCTTGCCCGCGGAGATACCGGCCGACAGTGCCTCGGCCGCCGGTGCCACCCTGGGCGGTGCGCTGAGCACCGCTGCCGCGCTGCCTGAGGCTTGGGGCGAGGTGCTGCGTGTGGCTGCACGCCACGCCTTCACCGACGCCCTGCATGCCACCGCGGTGACGGGTGCCTTGTTGCTGCTGCTGGCCGCCGTGCTGGTGCGGCGCATGCTGACGCCGCTTGAGGACAAGACAGCCTCTTAGTTGATCACCAAGGGCGGGAAGGACTTCACCAGATCGTCCACGGCCTTGATCTGCGTGAGGAAGGGCTCCAGCTTGTCCAGCGGCAAGGCACTGGGACCATCGCACTTGGCCTGGTCTGGATCGGGGTGCGCCTCCAGGAACAGGCCCGCCAGGCCCACGGCCATGCCGGCGCGTGCCAGGTCCACCACCTGCTGGCGGCGCCCGCCCGAGGCGGCGCCGCCCGGATCACGCTGCTGCAGCGCATGCGTCACGTCAAAGAGGATGGGCAGGTCGTTGGTGACCTTCTTCATCACACCGAAGCCCAGCATGTCCACCACCAGGTTGTCGTAGCCGAAGCTGGTGCCGCGGTCGCAGAGGATGAGCTGGTCGTTGCCGGCCTCTTTGAACTTCTCGACGATGTGGCTCATCTGCGAGGGGCTGAGGAACTGCGGCTTCTTGATGTTGATCTTGCGGCCCGTTTTGGCCAAGGCCACCACCAGATCGGTCTGACGCGCCAGAAAGGCCGGCAGCTGCAGGATATCCACCACCTCGGCCACGGGCGCGGCCTGCCAGGGCTCGTGCACATCGGTCAGCACGGGCACGCCGAACTCCTTCTTGACCGCCTCGAACATGCGCAGGCCCTCCTCCAGGCCGGGGCCACGGTAGGAATGAATGGACGAGCGGTTGGCCTTGTCGAAACTGGCCTTGAAGACATAGGGCATGCCCAGCTTGCGCGTCACGCGCACGTACTCGGCGCAGGAACGCAGGGCCAGATCCTGCGACTCCAGCACATTGATCCCGCCGACCAGGACCATGGTCCCCCGGTTGTCAAACTGAATGTTCATGTTGCTACCTGCCTTTGCACTGCCGGAACGAAAAAGCGGCGCTACCTTTTCGATAGCGCCGCTTCTGGAATCACGTGGGGTGGCTGATGGGACTCGAACCCACGACAACAGGAATCACAATCCTCACCAGCTTTCTAATATTCATGCGGGCTACAACCCGACTCGTTGGAATATTAGCAGATTTCGGCACCGCGATTTTATTGCCCTCGCAAGCAGAAGTTCCACATGAAACCTCACTGAATTCCTGCTGTGCAGGCCTCCAGGCCGGCGCGCAGCTGGCCCTCGTAGCCCTCGCGGATCTGGAGCTCGGCCAGCGCACCCTGCACGAAGATGTCGATGCTCGGCCGGGATTCAAACCCCTCGGTCGGCATGGCCGGGCGCGGCGGCACAGCGACGCGGCACTCGACCGGGACGGGAACCTTGATGGGCACCGTCACAGTCTGCTCGGGGGCGGTCCAGCGGCCGCCCAGAAAAGCCAGCAGCACCAGGGCGATCTCGATCATGGTTGTGCTCCCCACCAGGCGCCGATCAGCGCGTCTGCGCTGGCGCATGCATCGCCCGGCACGGCCGCCGGTGCCGACAGGATGCGCTGGGCCTCTGCGTGGCGCTGGCGTGCCGCCTCGGCCGCGGCGTCGATCTTGGGCTGGGCGGCATGCTGGCGGACCTGAGCCTGCTGCTCCAGCTTCTCGGTGCCCTCACTGCACTGCAGCGCCGTGGCGGTAGCCTGGCCCTGCCGCACGCCGCTGGCCACAGCCTGATCACGTAGCCCCAGGTACAGGCGCACGGTAATGATGTTCGACAACACCAGAGCAATGATTGCCATGTTGCGATTCATGCCACCCTCCCCCGGACCCAGCCGTAGGTGAACTTGCGCTGGCTGCGGTCGCGCTCGGCGATCTCGAGGTAGCGCACGGCCTGCAGGCTGTTGAGCGCGCGCAGCATGACCATGCGGCCCTCGGTGCCGCGCCACTTCAGGAAAGCCTTGAGCGCGTCCAGCGTGACCTGGCCGATGCGGCCGTCGACGAACAGGTCGGCGTACCGACTGCCGGTGTCGTTGAAGGCATTGAGCCAGCGCTGCAGGAACATGGCCGGCTGGGCCGGGCCCATGTTGACGCCGGTGTCGATCAACTCCATGCCGATTGGCTCGTCGATCAGCGCCACCAGGTCGAACTTGGGCTCGGCGATGTAGCGGC
>DNQP01000173.1 GCA_003500955.1 Curvibacter sp.
TCGGGGAATTACTAAATCAGAACACTTGTAGCATCCCTCAAAATTGGTCCGCCAAGCCTTTACTCCCCGATGTCCTGCCGGAGCTCCGCTTCCTCGGGGATGAAGGAGGGAACCCCCATCGACTGGCTGTGCTCGTAGAAGAAGTACTTGGTCATGTGGCTGTCGACCGCTTGGGGTCCGACAGCGTGAATTCGGCCTTCGTGCCCGAATGACTGCAACCGCTGCATAGCAGCCGGTCAATTGCTTCGGTCGAAATTCTGTGGCTGGGCGAAGTTGACTTGTAAAGCATGCTTCTGGATGACCGCACACCTATAGTACACGCGAAACTAGTTTCCAGAAAACAAAGACGAGGATTGACGCTGAAGGCAAGATTACATACAAAAACTTATAGAAACGCTTTCTGTCGAAACGCCTTCGCTGACGTGCCAATTTCCATTCAGCGTAGCCGATACTGTCTGGCGGTGAATAAGTCAGGTACCCAGCGGAGGATTGATCAAATGGCTTCTGAGCTGGCCGAAATAGGGAAACGTAGACAGCTGCCGTTGAAGAAATTCGGAGAAAACCAAATCGACGAATTCGCAAAGGCCATTAGGTCGGAAATCCTGACGCCCAATAGCAAATATGCGAAGGGATATCTCAAGTCGATAGTTTCTGAAATCAGAGTAGGCGGTAAGGCAGGGACAATCACTGGAAGCAACGCTGATATGGCAGGTGCCATTTCAGGTTGGCGTCCAGGAAGCAGCACGATAGCAGTGCCCAGACACGTATCAAATTGGCGCCCCCAGCAGGAATCGAACCTGCATCTAGCGCTTAGGAGGCGCTCGTTCTATCCATTGAACTATGGCGGCTGACCGGCGCCGATTGTAAATGGCCCCGCGCGCGCTTTGGATCGCCAGGGCGGCGTGCATCGCGTGCAACTTCAACCCAGCTCACGATCATCCTCCTGCCGGAGCTTGCTGATCACCCAGCAGGCAATGGCGATCATCAGGATGGCGCCGCTTTCGTACAGCAGGATGGAGGGATCGCCCTCCTTGCCTTGCAGGATGATGAGCCGGCTCAGCGCCGTCATCGCGATGAACAGCGGGATGGTGATGGGGATGCGGTGGCTGCTGTAGAAGGCAGCGAGCATGCCCAGCACCTCGGCATAGATGAACATGAGCAGCAGGTCCTTGAGCTCGACCCTTCGGTTCTCGATGACCAGCGCGATCTCCTGCAGCATGGCCACCACGGTGAACAGCGCGATCACGACCAGAAAGGTCTTCTCGGTGATATCGATGGCACGCTTGACGTTCATGCTGCCTCCAGGGTGTGGACCGGTCGCAAGCGGAAAGGGCGCGGCGACGAGCCGCGTCTGCCCGCCTATTTTGTCAGCAGTCGCATCGCTTCCTCGATCCCCTTGATCGTCAGGGGATACATGCGCTGGTTCATGAGCTGCTGCATGATGCTGATGCTCTGGCGGTATTGCCAGACGCCCTGGGGCTCGGGGTTGATCCAGACGAACTTGGGGAAGGCGTTGGTGAGGCGCTGGATCCATTCGGCGCCAGCTTCCTCGTTGTTGTACTCCACGCTGCCACCGGGCTGCAGGATCTCGTAGGGGCTCATGGTGGCGTCGCCCACGAAGATCAGCTTGTAGTCCTTGTTGTACTTGCGGATGATGTCCCAGGTCGGGAACTTCTCGCTGTAGCGGCGCCGGTTGTTCTTCCACATGAAGTCGTAGACGCAGTTGTGGAAGTAGTAGAACTCCAGGTGCTTGAACTCGGTCTTGGTGGCGCTGAAGAGTTCTTCCACGCGCGCGATGTGTTCGTCCATGGTGCCGCCCACGTCCATGAGCAGCAGCACCTTCACATTGTTGTGCCGCTCGGGCCGCATCCGGATGTCGAGGTAACCCGCGTTTTCCGCCGTCTTGCGGATGGTGTCGTCCAGGTCCAGCTCTTCCTCATGGCCCTCGCGCGCGAAACGGCGCAGGCGGCGCAGCGCGACCTTGATGTTGCGCGTGCCCAGTTCCTGCGTGTCGTCGTAGTCCTGGTAGGCGCGCTGGTCCCAGACCTTGATGGCGTTCTTGTTGCGGCTCTTGTCCTGGCCGATGCGTATGCCCTGGGGGTTGTAGCCGTTGGCGCCGAAGGGGCTGGTGCCGCCCGTGCCGATCCACTTGCTGCCGCCCTCGTGGCGCTCCTTCTGTTCTTCGAAGCGCTTCTTCAGCGTCTCCATCAGCTCGTCCCAGCCCATCTTCTCGATGGCGGCCTTTTCCTCGGGGCTGAGGTTGAGCTCCAGGTTCTTGCGCAGCCACTCCAGCGGAATGTCCTTGGTGAAGTCGGTCAGCAGCTCCACACCCTTGAAGTAGGCGGAGAAGGCGCGGTCGAACTTGTCGTAGTGCTTCTCGTCCTTCACCAGCGAGGTGCGGCTGAGGTAATAGAAATCGTCGACCGAGTAGCCCGAGCTTCCGCCTTCGCCTTGCGGCGCGGCCTTGGGCCCGACCACGCCTGCCTTGAGCGCTTCGAGCAGGGTCAGGTACTCCTTGACCGAGACCGGCAGCTTGGCGGCGCGCAGGGTGTAGAAGAAGTCGATCAGCATGATGGTTCTAGTCTGCTCCCGCTCAGCGCGGTTTGTCCAGCAGGTAGTGCAGATGGGCGCGGACCTCGGGCCATTCGCCGCTGCGCAGGCTGTACATCACGGTGTCGCGGATGGTGCCGTCGCGGCGCAGTGCGTGGCCGCGGATCACGCCATCCTTCTTCGCACCCAGGCGCTCGATGGCGGCCTGCGAGGCGTGGTTGTAGTTGTCGGTGCGCCAGCCCACCACATGGCAGCCCAGGGTGTCGAAGGCGTGGCTCATCATCAGCAGCTTGCAGCAGGTGTTGACGTGGGTGCGTTGCACGCTCTTGGCGTACCAGGTGTAGCCGATCTCCACGCGCTTCACGGCGGGCAGGATGTCGTGGTAGCTGGTGCTGCCCAGCACGCGGCCGCTGAGCTCGTCTTCCACGGCGAAGGCGAAGCGGCTGCCCTCGGCGCGCATCTGCAGCGCCGTCTCGATGTAGGCGCGGGTTCCCTGCGGCTCGGGCACCGACGTCACGCGCAGCTTCCAGAGCTCGCCGTCGGCGGCCGCGGCGCGCAGACCGGCTTCGTGCTCCAGCGCCAGCGGCACCAGGCGCACGCCGCGCAGGGCCAGGGTGACGGGCTCGACGAAGGCCATCTCAGCCTTTCCGGCTGGCCACCTGCAGGCGCCAGGCCAGACGCAGGCAGACCACACCGCCCAGCAGCGCGATCACCCAGCCGGCCTGGCTCCCGGCCAGCGCGTCCATGCCCTGCAGACGGGCGATGAAGTAGCCGATGACGGCGCCAGCAGCAAAGCTGCCGGCCAGCACGAGGATGTCCTTGAACACAGGTTTCATGGCGCTCAACGGTGGTGATTCCGGCTGGCGCCAAGCGCCTGCACATCGATGCGCGATGTGAGCCTGCACCGCAAGCGATGTTGTCCTGCGGCCCTCATCGGTTGTGCCTCTGCATGAAGACCAGCTTCTCGAACAGGCTGACGTCCTGTTCGTTCTTGAGCAGCGCGCCCACCAGCGGCGGCACGGCCACCTTCTCGTCCTTGCTCTGCAGGGCCTCGGCCGGGATGTCCTCGGCCAGCAGCAGCTTGAGCCAGTCCAGCAGCTCGCTGGTCGAGGGCTTCTTCTTCAGGCCGGGCAGGTTGCGCACGTCGAAGAAGGTCTTCATGGCCGCGCCCAGCAGTTCCTGCTTGAGGCCGGGGAAGTGCACGGCCACGATCTTGGCCATGGTCTCGGCGTCGGGGAACTTGATGTAGTGGAAGAAGCAGCGGCGCAGGAAGGCGTCGGGCAGCTCCTTCTCGTTGTTCGAGGTGATGAAGACCAGGGGGCGGTGCTTGGCCTTGATCAGCTCGCGCGTCTCGTAGCAGTAGAACTCCATGCGGTCGATTTCCCGCAGCAGGTCGTTGGGAAATTCGATGTCGGCCTTGTCGATCTCGTCGATCAGCAGGGCCACGGGCTGCTCCGAAGTGAAGGCCTGCCAGAGCACGCCCTTGACGATGTAGTTGTGGATGT
>DNQP01000081.1 GCA_003500955.1 Curvibacter sp.
GTGCTGCGTCAGGAGCAGATCACTGCCGCCAAGGACAACATCCTGCTGCACGGCATCGGCGTGCAGAGCCAGCGCGAAGGCATGGACCCGGTGCAGGCGCTCGAGGCCTTTGCCGGCTACGTTTGGCAGTCGCCCCTGCTGGCCTTCCATGCGGCTTTCGACCAGGCCCTGATCCTGCGCCACATGAAGCTGCACCTGGGCCGCACCCTGCCCAATCCCTGGGTGGACATCGAGCAGCTCTGCGCGGTCACCCATGAAAAGGTACGGGCCCGTTCCCTGGACGAGTGGATGCGCCATTTCGGCATCGAGTGCACGGTGCGCCATCAGGCGGCGGCGGACACCCTGGCCGAGTGCGAGCTGCTGCTGCGCATCTGGCCGCGCCTGGCCGGGCAATGCCGGCGCTGGGCCGATGTGGAGCGCCTGGCCCGGCAGCAGCGCTGGATCGCCCGCGCCTGAGGCGGGCAGGGGAGCGGCAGCCGGGATGGGCTATAATGCCGGGTTCCCGCCTTGCCGCACCCCAGTTGACGCCGGGGGCGGCTTCCATCCACAAGGAGTATCCATGCGTCATTATGAAATCGTCCTCATGATCCATCCGGATCAGAGCGAGCAGGTTCCCGCCATGCTCGAGCGCTACAAGGGCATGATCACCGCCGGTGGCGGCAAGATCCACCGCGTTGAAGACTGGGGCCGTCGCCAGATGGTCTACATGATCAACAAGCTGGCCAAGGCCCACTACCTGTGCCTGAACATTGAGGCCGACCAGGCCGTGATGGCCGAACTGGAGCATGCCTTCAAGTTCAACGACGCCGTGCTGCGTCACCTGACGGTCGTCAAGAAGAAGGCCGAGACCGGCCCCTCCTCCATGATGAAGACCGTCGAGCGTGAAGACGCCCGCAAGGCCCAGCAGGCGGAGTTCCAGGCCTAAGCCCGTCAGCGAGGAGTGAACCCCGGCGCCAACCAGCTGGTTCTGACTGCCACCATCGTCGAGCTCGGTGCTCCGCGATACACGCCGGCCGGATTGCCGGCCCTGGATCTGAGACTTGAACACGAGTCGCTGCTTCAGGAAGCAGGGCAGGACAGGCAGGTAAAAGCCAGCGTCAAGGCGGTCGCCTTCGGCGCCCAGGCTGAACGGCTTGCAAGGCAGGCCATAGGCAGCAGCTGGAGGTTCCAAGGCTTCGTCGCCACTCCCCGCAACGGCAAGACCCTGGTGTTCCACATCCAAGAGTTCAGTCAGATTTAAACAGGAGGCCCCATGGCCACGTTCAAGAAATTCAACAAGGACAAGCGTCCCAAGCGCAACACCCAGTCGCTGCTGTTCAAGCGCAAGCGTTTCTGCCGCTTCACCGTTGCCGGCGTCGAAGAGATCGACTACAAGGACATCGACACCCTGCGTGACTTTGTCGCCGAAAACGGCAAGATCATCCCGGCCCGCCTGACCGGCACCCGCGCCATCTACCAGCGTCAGCTCAACACCGCCATCAAGCGCGCCCGCTTCCTGGCCCTGCTGCCCTACAGCGACCAGCACAAGATCTAAGGAGAACGACCATGCAAGTGATTCTGCTCGACAAGGTCGTGAACCTCGGCAACCTCGGCGAAATCGTCAAGGTGAAAGACGGTTACGCCCGCAACTTCCTGATCCCCTCCGGCCGCGCCCGCCGCGCCACCGAAGAGGCCAAGAAGGACTTCGAAGCCCGCCGCGCCGAACTGGAAAAGGCTGCCGCCGCCAAGCTGGCCGAGGCCCAGGCTCTGGGCGAGAAGCTGGCCGGTACCACGCTCAAGCTGACCCAGAAGGCCGGCGTGGACGGTCGCCTGTTCGGCTCCGTCACCAACTACGACATCGCCGAAGAGCTGGGCAAGACCGGCTACCAGGTGAGCAAG
Organism: Curvibacter sp.; assembly: GCA_003500955.1. Taxonomy (GTDB): domain Bacteria; phylum Pseudomonadota; class Gammaproteobacteria; order Burkholderiales; family Burkholderiaceae_C; genus Hylemonella. The sequence goes on from DNQP01000081.1 coordinate 1,879, forward strand.
GCCGCCGTGCGCATGCCCAACGGCCCGATCAAGATGGTCGGCGACAGCACCGTCAGCGTGGCCCTGCACACCGACGTGGTGGTCGAGATCACCATCTCGGTCTACGGCGAAACCGCCTGATCATCACGATCGTCTGACAAGCCGCCGGGGTGCGAGCCCGGGCGGCTTTTTCTTTGCCTGTGCCGGACTTGTCCCGGACCACCCACAGGCTGTCCACCGATCTCCACAGGCTTGTCCACAGCCTTTCATTTGCCGTGGGCGCCGGGGCGACGTAGGATCGGAAATCACGAGGAAACCAGACCGCATGTCCGCCGTATTGACCGCCGTAGACGAGGGCTACAGCCCCGATCGCCAGATTGCGCAGCTGCGCGTCCCCCCGCATTCCATCGAGGCCGAATCCAGCGTGCTGGGCGGCCTGTTGCTGGACAACGGCGCCTGGGACCGGGTGGGCGACCTGCTGGGCGACGGCGACTTCTACCGCTATGAGCACCGCCTGATCTACGCCGCCATGGCCAGCCTGATCAACGCCAGCCGCCCGGCCGACGTGATCACGGTCTTCGAGCACCTGCAGAGCCTGGGCAAGGCCGAGGAGGTGGGCGGCCTAGCCTATCTCAACGCCCTGGCGCAGTACGTGCCCAGCGCCGGCAATATCCGCCGCTACGCCGAGATCGTGCGCGAGCGTGCCATCCTGCGCAAGCTGGTGGCGGCCAGCGACGAGATCGCCACCAACGCCTTCAACCCCCAGGGCAAGCCGGTGGCGCAGATCCTGGACGAATCCGAGCAGAAGATCTTCAACATCGGCGAGGAAGGCTCGCGGATGAAGCGCGGCTTCCAGTCCATGGACACCCTGGTGGTGGACCTGCTGGACCGCGTGCAGGAAATGGCCGACAACCCGAACGACGTCACGGGCGTGCCCACAGGCTTCTACGACCTGGACCGCATGACGGCCGGCCTGCAGGCGGGCGACATGGTGGTGCTGGCCGCGCGACCCTCCATGGGCAAGACGGCTTTTGCCATCAACATCGCCGAGCACGTGGCGCTCAACGAGGGTTTGCCTGTAGCCGTGTTCTCCATGGAAATGGGCGCGGCCCAGCTGGCCGTGCGTATCGTGGGCTCGATCTCCCGCATCGACCAGGGCCATCTGCGCACCGGCAAGCTGACCGACGAGGAATGGCCGCGCCTGACCGAGGCCATCGAGAAGCTGCGCACCATCTCCCTGCACATCGACGAGACCGCTGGCCTGACGGCCAGCGAGTTGCGCGCCAACGCGCGTCGGCTGGCGCGCCAGTGCGGTAAGCTCGGCCTGATCGTGGTGGACTACCTGCAGCTCATGAGCGGCTCGGGCGGCAGCGACGAGAACCGCGCCACCGAGCTCGGCGAGATCTCCCGGGGTCTCAAGATGCTGGCCAAGGAGCTGGGCTGCCCGGTGATCGCGCTCTCCCAGCTCAACCGCAGCGTGGAGCAGCGCCCGGACAAGCGTCCCATGATGAGTGATCTGCGCGAATCCGGTGCCATCGAACAGGACGCCGACATCATCATGTTCATCTACCGCGACGAGTACTACACCAAGGAAGCCTGCAAGGAGCCGGGTGTGGCCGAGATCATCATCGCCAAGCAGCGTAACGGCCCGACGGGCACGGTCAAGCTGGCCTTCCTCAAGCCGCTGACGCGCTTCGAGAATCTGGCCGCAGGCTACGGCAGCGGCGATTTTTGACCCGCTGCACGCAACAGAAAGGGGCCCGCAGGCCCCTTTGCTTTGTCGTTTCCAATCAGTGGGGGTCAGAGCACATCGCTGCGCGCGTGGTCTGACCCGCCAAGCTCAGAGTACTTCGCTCGCGAAATCCGCCAGCCGCGAGCGTTCGCCGCGGGCCAGCGTGATGTGTCCGCCGTGCGGCCAGCCCTTGAACTTGTCGACCGCGAAGGTCAGGCCGGAGGAGCCTTCGGTCAGGTAGGGCGTATCGATCTGCGCGAGATTGCCCATGCAGATGATCTTGGTCCCGGGACCGGCGCGCGTGATCAGGGTCTTCATCTGCTTGGGCGTGAGGTTCTGCGCCTCGTCGATGACCACGTACTTGTTGAGGAAGGTGCGCCCGCGCATGAAGTTCATGCTCTTGATCTTGATGCGGCTGCGGATCAATTCGCTGGTGGCGGCGCGCCCCCATTCGCCGGCACCGGTGTCGGTCTTGGACAACACTTCGAGGTTGTCGTCGAGCGCGCCCATCCAGGGGCCCATCTTTTCCTCCTCCGTGCCCGGAAGAAAGCCGATGTCCTCGCCCACGCTGACCGTGGCGCGCGTGACGATGATCTCGGTGTAGCGCCGGTCGTCGAGCACCTGGGTCAGGCCGGCGGCCAGGGCCATCAGGGTCTTGCCGGTGCCGGCTGTGCCCGTCAGGGTGACGAAATCGACCTCGGGGTCCATCAGCAGGTTCATGGCGAAGTTCTGCTCGCGGTTGCGCGTGGTGATGCCCCAGACCGCGTTCTTGAGGTGGGTGTAGTCCTTGAGCGTCTTGAGCACGGCGCTCTTGCCGCGGATCTCGGTCACGCGGGCATAGAAGCTGGGCTCGCCCGGGGCCTCGAAATAGACGAACTGGTTGATCAGGAACTGGGCCGCCATCGGGCCCGTGATGCGATAGAAGGTGTGCGGGCCCTGTTGCCAGCTCTCCACGCTCTGGCCTTCGGTGGTCCAGAAGTCCGACGGCAGTGCGAGCGAGCCGGAATAGAGCAGGTCGCCGTCCTCCAGCGTCTTGTCGTTCTGGTAGTCGTCGGTGGCCAGGCCCAGCGCGCGCGCTTTCACGCGCATATTGATGTCCTTGGACACCAGCACCACCTCGCGCGGGGCGTACTGCACGCGCAAGGCCTCCACCACCCCCAGAATCTGGTTGTCGGCCTTGCCCTGGGGCAGGCTGGTAGGCAAGGTGTAGTTCAGCGGCTGGGTCTGGAAGAAGAGCTTGCCGCCGGCTTCGCGGTGGCCCGTGCTGTCGAGCTTGAGGCCGGTGGTCATGTCAGCGCCCTGGGCGCCGGCCAGGGCGTCGAGCGTGCGGCTGGTCTGGCGCGCGTTGCGTGCCACTTCGGTCATGCCCTTCTTGTGGCCGTCGAGTTCCTCCAGCACGATCATGGGCAGGAAGATGTCGTGTTCCTCGAACCGGAACAGGCACATGGGGTCGTGCATCAGCACATTGGTGTCGAGCACGAAGAGTTTGGTCGGGCCCGTGGGAGCGGTCTTTTTAGCGCGGGGCCGGGTTTGCTCACGCCGATCAGAGTCCGCTGCGGTGCGGGGCGTCTGCGGACGCCGGGTCTCCACCTGGATGAGCGGGGCCGGGACTGCCGCAACGCCCAGGCCACCGCCGTGCTCGAACAGGTCACGGGCCTGGGGTTTGTCGTCGGTGGAGTCCCGGCTGTCGTCGAAGACAGCCGTTGCCTTGCGGCCGGTGCGGGCTTTGCCGCGGGCCGGGGCTTCGAAAGCTTCAGGAGCGAGGAGGGCGGCGCGCTTGG
>DNQP01000105.1:0-469 GCA_003500955.1 Curvibacter sp.
CAGCGCGTGGCCCTGGCGCGCGCGCTGGTGCACAACCCGCGTCTGCTCTTGCTGGACGAGCCGCTGGGCGCGCTGGACGCACTGACGCGCATCGAAATGCACGACCTGATCGAAGGCCTGTGGCAGCGCAAAGGCTTCACGGCCCTGCTGGTCACGCACGATGTGCAGGAGGCCGTGGCCCTGGCCGATCGCGTGATCCTCATCGAGGACGGCCGCATCGCGCTGGACGAGCGCGTGAACCTGCCGCATCCGCGCGAGCGCGGCAGCGCGGCCTTCGCCGCACTGGAGAACCGCATCCTGCACCGCGTGCTGCAACAGCCCGAACGCGAGGCCGAGCCTGATGCAGCCAACGACAGCCATTGGCCCGGCATATCAGCAACAGGTCTGCGCTGGGCTATCTGAATTCAAACCAGGACAGAAAAGGAGTACCCCATGTCCATCCAAGCCATCAACGTCCGCAACCAGTTCC
>DNQP01000105.1:768-1035 GCA_003500955.1 Curvibacter sp.
GCCATCAACGTCCGCAACCAGTTCCGCGGCAAAGTGAAAGAGATCATCCGCGGCGACGTGCTCTCCGAAGTCGACGTCGAGACACCCTGGGGCATCGTGACCTCGGTCATCACCACGCGCTCGATCAACGACCTCGGGCTCAAGCCTGGCAGCGAAGTCGTAGCCCTGGTCAAAGCGACCGAAGTGTCCCTGGCCAAGCTCTGATGGCCATGGTTCGCTACATCGTCCCACTGCTCGCGGTCGGCTTGATCGCTACCGGCTCGGCGG
>DNQP01000105.1:1355-18889 GCA_003500955.1 Curvibacter sp.
CGGCTCGGCGGTCGCAGCACAGGATCGCCAGGCCCAGGTCTGGGCGGCTTCCTGTGCTGCCTGCCACGGCACCCATGGCAAGAGCAACAGCGCCATCCCCTCGATTGCGGGGCAGGACAAGCAGGCCCTGCTGGCCAAGCTCAAGGCTTACAAGAGTGAACAGCTCAGCGCCACCGTCATGCACCAGCACGCCAAAGGCTACAGCGACGCCGAACTCGAGCGTCTGGCCGATTTCTTCTCCCGTCAAAGCCGCTGAGCGAGACCCACCATGCACAAGATGGATCGACGAAATTTCCTTGGAGCTGGCGCTGCGCTGGCCGCCACCTCCCTCACGGCCTGCGCGAGTTTCGAGCGCAAGCCCATTGCCCGCGTGGTCGTCATCGGCGGCGGCTTCGGCGGCGCGACCGCGGCCAAGTACATCCGCCTGTGGGCGCCCGAGATCGAGGTGGTGCTCGTGGAGCGCGAGGCCGCATTTGTCTCCTGCCCGCTGAGCAACCTGGTGCTGGCCGGTACCGAGAAGATCGAGAACCTGACCACGGGCTACGACGCCCTGCAGCGCAAGTATGGCGTGAAGGTCGTGCGCGACGAGGCCCTGGCCATCGACGCCGAGAAGCGCACCGTGCGCCTGGCGCGCGGCGACACGCTGGCTTACGACCGCCTCATCGTTTCGCCCGGCGTGGACTTCCAGTACGACCAGACCCCGGGTCTGGAAAGCGCCGAGGCCCAGGCCCGCGTGCTGCACGCCTGGAAGGCCGGTCCGCAGACCGTGGCCCTGCGCCGCCAGCTCGAGGCCTTGCCCGACGGCGGCGTCTACGCTCTGCACATCCCCAAGGCCCCGTACCGCTGCCCGCCCGGTCCCTATGAGCGCGCGGCCCAGGTGGCCTACTATTTCAAGCAGCACAAGCCGCGCTCCAAGGTGCTGGTGCTCGACGCCAATCCGGACATCGTCTCCAAGAAGGGACTCTTCCTCAAGGCCTGGAACGAGCGCTACCCGGGCCTGGTCGACTACCGACCCAACAGCGAGCTGGTGCGCGTGGACGCTGCGAACAACACCATCGAGACCTCCTTCGAGACGCACAAGGTCGGCGTGCTCAACGTGGTGCCGCCGCAGCAGGCCGGCCGCATTGCGCAGAGCGCGAAGCTGATCACCGCCAACAACAAGTGGTGCGGGGTGAACTTCCAGACCTTCGAGTCCATCGTGGCCCCGGGCATCCACGTGCTGGGCGACGCCACGCTGTCCGCGCCGGGCATGCCCAAGTCGGGTTTCATGGCCAACAACCATGCCAAGGTCGCGGCCGACGCGGTGATCGCGCTGATCAAGGGCGAGGCGGTGAACCCGCAGCCCATCATCGCCAACACCTGCTACAGCTTCGTCTCCGACACCGACGTGGTCCACGTGGCCTCGGTCCACAAGTGGAACGCCGAGCAGAAGACGCTGGTGGCGGTGCAGGGCGCGGGCGGCCTGTCGGCCCAGGCCAATGCGCTCGAAGGCGAGTACGCGCGTTCCTGGGCGCGCAACATCTGGGCCGACGCGCTGCTGTGAGCGCCTGTGTTCTACAGATGTTTCCCGCATAAGCAATCAAAAACGTATTCGTTCCCTTACGGGCCCGTCTTGCCTAGAGTGAGCGGGCCTGATTCTTTAGGAGGAAAAATGACATTCGGCAAACAGATGAAACAGTGGGTCGTCGGTCTAGGCATCGCCTCGGGTCTGATCCTGAGCGGTGCTGCGCAGGCCGCCGAAGAGGTGCGTGTCGACTACGCTTATTACTCGCCCAGCAGCCTGGTGCTCAAGCGCTTCGGCTGGTTGGAGGAGGCGTTCAAGCCGCAGGGTATCGAGGTCAAGTGGGTCTTGAGCGCGGGCAGCAACCGCGCGCTCGAATATCTCAATGCCGGCAGCGTGGACTTCGGCAGCACGGCCGGTCTGGCCGCTCTGCTGTCCAAGGCCAACGGCAACCCGATCAAGGCGGTCTACATCTACTCGCGTCCCGAGTGGACGGCCCTGGTCGTGGGCAAGGACTCGAGGACCCGGACGATCCAGGAACTCAAGGGCAAGAAGGTCGCGGCCACCAAGGGGACCGATCCCTACCTCTTCCTGCTGCGCAGCCTGCAGACCGTGGGCCTGAAAAAGACCGATGTGGACATCGTCCACCTGCAGCACGCCGACGGCCGCGCCGCGCTGGAGCAGGGCCGGGTGGACGCCTGGGCCGGTCTGGATCCGCACATGGCATCGAGCCAGCTCGAAGCCGGCTCCAGGCTGATCCACCGCAACATCGCCTTCAACACCTATGGCTTCCTCAACGTCAGTGAAGCCTATGCCAGGAAGAACCCGCAGCACGTGCAGACCGTGATCAAGGCCTACGAGCGTGCACGCAAGTGGATCCTGGCCAATCCGGCCGAAGCCGCGAAGATCCAGGCCGAAGAAGCCAAGATCTCGCTGGAGGTCGCCAAGCTGCAGCTGGGTGAGCGCACCGATTTCTCCAACCCCGTGATCGGCAAGGAACATGTGGATGCGCTACGTGCAGCCGCGCCCATCCTGCTCGACGAAGCCCTGGTCAAGCCCGGCACCGACCTGAACAAGGTCATCGACGAGCTGATCGACCCGCGCTACGTGCACGCCGTGCTGCATTGAGGGGGACGAGATGAGTGAAGCCATCGCTCTGACACCCCCGGTGGCCGCGCCGGCACCGTCGGCTGCGTCTGTGCAGCCCACCGTGCGCCGCAGTGGCCCGGGTCTGGCCTGGCTGCGTGGCCTGGTGCTGCCTGTGCTGGTCTTCGGTTTCATCGAAGTCGCCGCCTGGCAGCAGTGGGTCCAGGCCCGCCTGCTGCCACCGCCCAGCGAGATCGCGAGGACGCTCTGGCAGCTCGCGGGTGACGGGTTGGCGGCGCACATCGGCGTGAGCTCGGCGCGTGTGGCCTCGGGCTTCCTGATCGGCGCGGTGCTGGGCCTGCTGGCGGCGGTGCTCGTGGGCCTGAACCGGCAGGTCGAAGCCTATGTGGACCCGAGCTTCCAGGCCTTGCGCAATGTGCCCAGCCTGGCCTGGGTGCCCTTGCTGCTGCTCTGGTTCGGCATCGACGAGACACCCAAGATCACCATGATCGCGCTCGGCGCCTTCTTCCCGGTCTACCTCAACGTGGTCTCGGGCCTGCGCAATGTGGACCGCAAGCTCATCGAGGTGGGCGAGATCCATGGCCTGGGGTCCTGGGCGCTGGCGCGGCGCATCCTGCTGCCGGCCTCGCTGCCCTCGGTCTTCACCGGTCTGCGCACGGCGCTGGGCCTGGCCTGGATGTTCCTGGTCGCAGCCGAGTTGATCGCCGCAGCGCGCGGCCTGGGTTATCTGCTGTCCGACGGGCGCGAGACCAGCCGCCCCGACGTGGTCATCGCCGCCATCTTCCTCATCGCCCTGCTGGGCAAGCTCAGCGACAGCCTGCTGCATGCCATCGAGGTCCGCAGCCTGCGCTGGCGCGACACGCTGGACAACCACACCGTTCAAGGAAAAGCATGAGTCAGCTGCACATCCAGGTCGCGCACAAACGCTACGGCGCGCGCACCGTGCTGGAGGGTGTCAACCTGCGCGTCGAGCGCGGCGAGATCGTGAGCCTGATCGGCGCCAGCGGTTGCGGCAAGAGCACGCTGCTGCGCATCGTCTCGGGTCTGGACCGCGACTACCAGGGTGTGGTCCAGCTCGACGGCCGCAAGCTCGACGGCGTGACGCGCGAAATCGGCTTCATCTTCCAGGAGCCGCGCCTGCTGCCCTGGCTCCATGTGGCCGACAACATTGCCTTCGATATTGCGCATACTGGCTACAACCTGACACGGGTGCAGGAGTTGCTGGAGGAGGTGGATCTTGCGGGTTACGAACAGGCCCTGCCCAAGCAGCTCTCGGGCGGCCAGGCTCAGCGCGTGGCCATTGCGCGCGGCCTGTACTCGCGCCCCAAGGTCTTGCTGCTTGACGAACCTTTTAGCGCCGTGGACGCCTTCACCCGTATCCGCCTGCAGAACCTGCTGGCGCGCATCGCGCGTGACCACGGCATCACCGTGCTGCTGGTCACACACGATGTGGACGAGGCTGTTTTCCTCAGCGACCGCGTGCTGGTCATCGGGGGTACGCCGGGCACCGTGCTCTCGGACCTGGAGATTGTGCTGCCGCATCCGCGCGAGCACGAATCGGCCGATCTGCTGCAGCAACGCGGCATCGTCTTCGAAGCCTTACACACGGCCCACGTGCTCTGAGGCCAGGCCATGGACCTGAAGCCTACCCTGGACGAACAACTGGCCCTGCTGTGCGCCAGCCTGGCCGCCACGGCCGTCGAACGCGACCGCCATGGGGGTCACGCCGCTGCCGAACGTGCGCTGCTGCGCGACAGCGGCCTGCTCGCACTGGCCGTGCCGGCGTGCTTCGGCGGGCAGGGCGCCGATTGGCCCACGGTGCTGCGTGCCGTGCGCCGCATCGCCGCGGTGGACAGTGCCTTGGCCCATCTCTTCGCCTTCCAGCACCTGCAGGTGGCGAGCATCACCTTCTTCGGCAGCGAGGAACAACAGGCCGATCTCCTCACGCGCACGGTGCAGGAACGCTGGTTCTGGGGCAATGCCCTGAACCCAGCCGACCGTCGCACCACGGCGGCCGAGTTCGACGAGGGCCTGGTGCTCAATGGCGTCAAGAGCTTCTGCTCGGGTGCGGTCGGGGCCGACGTATTGCTGGTCTCGGCCTATCTGGAGTGCGGGCGTTTCATCGTCGCTGCCATTCCCGCCCACCGTGAAGGTGTGCAGATCGAGGGGGACTGGAATGCCATCGGCCAGCGCCAGACCGACAGCGGCAACGTGATCTTCACCGACGTGCTGGTCGAACCGCACGAGCTCTTGCAACCCGGCCCGGGCAGCAGTCCCTGGGCCACGCTGCGCTCCTGCCTGGCACAGTCCATCCTCGTCAACATCTACCTGGGCATTGCCGAAGGCGCGGACCAGTCGGCGCGCGAACACACGACGCGCTGGCGCCGGCCCTGGATCAGCTCCGGGGTGGAGCAGGCCACGCAGGACCCGTATCTGCTGCAGCACTTCGGCGAGTTCTGGGTGCAGCTGCAGGCTGCAAGGGCCTTGGCCGACGAGGCGGCTGTGAAGCTCGAAGCCGCATGGCAGCGCGGCCCACAGCTCATGGCCGAGGAACGTGGCGCCGTCTCGGTGGCCGTGGCCACGGCCAAGGTGCTGGCGCACCGCGCCAGCCTGGACATCAGCAGCCGCTTGTTTGACGTGGCGGGCACCTCGGCCCTGCACGCGCCGCTGGGTCTGGACCGCTACTGGCGCAACGCCCGCACGCACACCCTGCACGACCCGCTGGACTACAAGCTGCGCGATCTGGGCCAGTGGGCGCTGAACGGGGTGGTGCCGGCATCGGGCTCCTACAGCTGAACCGGCTTGCGACGGCCAAGGATGTTTTGGTCATAAGCAACCCACGATTTATTCGTTCCCAATCTGATTCAGCCTACGTACAGTCGTTTTCATTCCTGATGCACGAATGAAAACGACATGAGCCTTACTGCTACCCTGGACCGCCCCGCCGCAGCACTCGCCCAGAACTTCGAGATTCGTCCGCTGCCCGGCCCCCTGGGCGCCGAAGTCATCGGCCTGGACCTGGGCCAGCCGGTGTCCGACACCGATTTCCGTCGCATCCACCGCGCCCATCTGGACCACCACGTGCTGGTCTTCCGCGAGCAGCGCATCACGCCCGCGCAGCAGGTGGCCTTCAGCCGCCGCTTCGGCCCGCTGCAGATCCATGTGCTGAGCCAGTTTGCGCTGGCCGGTCACCCGGAGGTGCTGATCGTCTCCAACATCAAGGAAAACGGCCAGCCCATCGGCCTCGGTGACGCCGGCCATTACTGGCATTCGGACCTCTCCTATGTGGAGAAGCCCAGCCTGGGTTCCTTCCTGCACGCGCAGGAACTGCCCGCTGAAGGCGGCGACACCTTGTTCGCCAATCAGCACGCGGCCTACGAGGCGCTGCCTGACAGCCTGAAGCAGCGCATCGCCACGCTACGTGCCGAGCACAGCTATCTGGCCAAGTACGAGGAACTGCGTGCACGCAATCCCTGGCGGCCCAAGCTCACGCCCGAGCAGATTGCCAAGGTGCAGCCCAAGGTGCACCCCATCGTGCGCACGCACCCCGAGACCGGTCGTAAGGCGCTGTTCGTCAGCGAACATTTCACGACCCGCATCGTCGACCTGCCCGAAGACGAAAGCCGCGCGCTGCTGGATGAGCTGTTCGCGCACAGCGTGCGCCCCGAGTTCGTCTACCGCCAGGTCTGGCAGCCGCACGACATGGTGTTCTGGGACAACCGCTCCGTCATGCACCTGGCCGCGGGTACACCCGACGAACTGCGCCGCAAGCTCTACCGCACCACGATCGAAGGCGACGTTCCGTTCTGATTTCCTTTTTCCCTGCTTGATACGAAAGACACGATGAAATCCCTGTTCCGCAAATCCATCACCGTTTTGGCTGGCCTCGGTCTGCTGGCGTCCGTCTCCCTGGTCCATGCCGAGGGCAAGATCCGGGTGGCCCAGCAGTTCGGCATCGCCTACCTCATCCTCGACGTGGTGCAGGACCAGAAGCTGGTTGAAAAACACGGCAAGGCCCAGGGCCTGGACATCCAGGTCGAGTGGGCCCAGATCTCGGGTGCCACCGCCATGAACGAGGCCCTGCTGGCCGGTTCGCTGGACGTGGTCTCGGCCGGCGTGCCGCCCATGCTCACGCTCTGGGACCGCACCAGGGGCAAGCAGAACGTCAAGGCCGTGGCGGCCCTGGGCGCGTTGCCCAACTACCTGCTCACGACCAACCCCAACATCAAGACGCTCCAGGACTTCAGCGACAAGGACCGCATCGCCGTGCCGGCCGCGGGCACGGGCTTCCAGTCGCGCACGCTGCAGATCGAGACGGCCAAGCTCTTTGGCATTTCGCAGGCCAAGAAGTACGACGCCATCTCCGTCAGCCTGCCGCATCCGGACGCCACGGCCGCGCTGATCGCCGGCGGCACCGAGATCAACTCGCATTTCTCCAGCGCGCCTTTCTACTACCAGGCCCTGGCCGGCAACCCCAAGGTGCGCAAGGTGCTGAGCAGCTACGACATCCTGGGCGGCCCGGCCACCTTCAACGTGCTCTACACCACGCAGAAGTTCCACGACGAGAACCCCAAGACCTACAAGGCCTTCTACGCTGCGCTGCGCGAGGCGGCCGAGTTCATCCGCAAGGACAAGGCCAAGGCGGCCGAGATCTTCATCCGGGTTCAGAAGTCCAAGCTGGACCCGGCCCTGGTGCGCAAGATCATTGAAGACCCCGAGAACGACTTCACGGCCAACCCGCAGAACACCTACATGTATGCCGACAAGCTGCACGGCATCGAGGTGCTGAAGAACAAGGCCGGCTCGTGGAAGGACTACTTCTTCGAGGAAGCCCATGCGCATCCGGGCAGCTGAGGCCGACGTGGCAACCATCACCTCCCTGCACCCGGCGGCCAGCCCCGCCGTGCCACAGCCCCTGCTGGCCGTGGATGGCGTGAGCCTGGAATACCGAACCCCTGGACGTGTGGTGCGCGCCACGCACCGCGTGAGCTTCGACGTGCATGCCGCGGACCGCTTCGTTTTGCTCGGCGCCTCGGGTTGCGGCAAGTCCACCTTGCTCAAGGCCGTGGGTGGTTTCATAGCCCCCGTTGAAGGCGAGATCCGCCTCGACGGTCAGGTCGTGCATGGCCCCGGGCCGGACCGCATCGTCGTGTTCCAGGAATTCGACCAGCTCCCGCCCTGGAAGACCGTGCAGCAGAACGTGATGTTCCCCTTGCTGGCTTCGTGCCGCCTGGGCCGTCGCGAAGCCGCCGAGCGCGCCCTGCATTACCTGGACAAGGTGGGCCTCTCGGCCTTTGCACAGTCCTACCCGCACCAGCTTTCAGGCGGCATGAAACAACGCGTGGCCATTGCACGCGCGCTGGCCATGCAGCCCCGTGTGCTGCTCATGGACGAACCCTTTGCTGCCCTGGACGCGCTGACCCGCCGCAAGATGCAGGAAGAACTGCTGGCCCTGTGGGAAGAAGTGCGCTTCACCCTGCTGTTCGTGACCCACTCGATCGAGGAGGCCCTGGTCGTGGGCAACCGCATCGGCCTGCTGTCGCCGCACCCGGGCCGTGTGCGCGCCGAGATCAACAGCCACCAGTTCGATCTGCACAGCAGTGGCAGCGCCGAATTCCAGGCCACGGCGCAACGCATCCATCGCCTGCTGTTTGACGAGACGCCGCCGGTCGCTCCGGCCACCGATGCGCCGGCCCGCCAGTTCGCCTGAGTTGTCCCTGAGTTGCCCATGAGCACCCTGAACCCACCCATCCGCCCCGAATACGAACGCCCGCTGGAGGCGCTCGCCGCCGCACCGGCCGAACGCCTGCTGCCCTGGACCTCACGCCTGTGGGAGCAGGGCTGGCTGCGCAAATCGCTGCTGCTGGCCGTGCTGGCCGGGCTGTGGGAAATCTTCGCGCGCTGGCAGGACAACGACCTGCTGCTGCCCACCTTCCTCGCCACCGCACGCGCGCTGGTCGATGGCCTGGCCACGGGCGAGCTGCTCGTCAAGGCACAGATCTCGCTGAGCGTGCTGCTGCAGGGCTACTTCGGCGGCATCGTCGCGGCCTTGGTGCTGACCACGCTGGCCGTGTCCACCCAGTTCGGGCGCGACCTGCTGAGCACGCTGACAGCCATGTTCAACCCGCTGCCGGCGATCGCCTTGTTGCCCCTGGCGCTGCTGTGGTTCGGCCTGGGCCGCGGCAGCCTGGTCTTTGTGCTCATCCATTCGGTGTTGTGGCCGCTGGCGCTCAACACCTATGCCGGTTTCCAGGGCGTGCCCGAGACGCTGCGCATGGCCGGGCGCAACTACGGCCTCCGGGGCCTGCGTTTCGTGTTCCAGATCCTGATCCCCGCGGCTTTGCCCTCCATCCTCTCCGGCCTCAAGATCGGCTGGGCCTTCGCCTGGCGCACGCTGATTGCGGCCGAACTGGTGTTCGGCGCCTCCTCGGGCAAGGGCGGCCTGGGCTGGTTCATCTTCCAGAACCGCAACGAGCTCTACACCGACCGCGTGTTTGCGGGCCTGGTGCTGGTGGTGCTGATCGGCCTGCTGGTGGAGAACGTGGTGTTCGCCACCCTGGAGCGCCTGACAGTGCGGCGCTGGGGCATGCAGCGCTGAGGCAAGGCGGCCGCGCGCGGTGGCGATGCGCGACGTGCTGAAAAGGTAGACACAGGCCCAGGCCGGGCCTAAATTCGGGCATTGCGTTTGATCACCACGCAGCACCGCCATGCCGACACTGACGCACCACGGTCTTACGATCGACTACCTCGATGAAGGTAGCGGTCCCACGGTCGTGCTGCTCCACAGCTCGGTCAGCGGCAATCGTCAGTGGCGCCGGCTGGTCGCTGATCTCTCCACACGCTACCGTTGTCTTGCGCCCAATCTGCTGGGTTACGGCGGTACGACGCCGTGGGCGGGCGACCGTCGCCAGACGCTGGCCGACGCCGCCGAAGTAGCACTAGCCATCTGCGGCCTGGTGCAGGGGCCGATCCGCCTGGTGGGGCACTCCTGGGGCGGTGCCGTGGCCCTGGCAACGGCGCACCAGCTCGGCCCGCGTGTCTCGCACCTCGCCTTGTACGAGCCCATGCTCATGGGGCTGCTCGCGGGCCACGGGTGTGTGGATGCCTTGCGAGAAGCCCAAACCGTGTATGCCGCCGTGCAGAAGTACACCGACGCCGGCGACTGGCTGACAGTGGCGCAGGTCTTCACCGATTACTTCAACGGTGACGGCGCCTGGGCCGCGACACCCGCCGAGCGGCAGCAGGCGGTGGCGAGCCAGCTGCCATCTAACCGTCATGAATGGGATGCGGGCGCCGTGCCCATCACGGCGGATCAGTTCGCGGGCATCGTTGCGCAGGCCATCGTGCTGTGCGGGAGCGACACCCGGCTGGTACTGAGCGAGACCGTGGCCGTGCTGGCCCAGGCCTTTCCCGATTGGCGGGTCGTCGGCATTCCGGGGGCGGGGCATATGGGACCTCTGACGCACAGCGTGCCGGTCAACGAGTGCATCAAGGCTTTTCTCGCGGACACAAAAGCAGCCTAGTTACGTTGCGGGGTTTGCTAGTTTGTTATGAGCAAGGCTCTGCGCTATATTCGCCTGAATTCTTTAAACAAAACAAGAACTTAGCTTGCAGCAAGGGAGGGTCGAGGATGAACGTCCGTCCATGTTATTCCGCACTTTTGCGGTCCATATCACGTTAGGCACTCCATGGACGAACTGATCTCGTTTCTCCGCGATTGGAAGGAACTTGTGGGCGCCGTCATCGGTGGTGTGTTCTCGTTGTTTGTAGCTCTGTTGGTCGCGTATCAAGCGCGGAGGTCAGAGGAGAAAACGGCGGCGACGCTACTCATCGGCGAATTCCTTCGAGTCAATGCCATGGTTAACAACGCTGGAAGTTCTGGGCAAGATCTAGAGGCCACGCCGGAGCAAGAGCGTCATTTGCTAGCGGAACGGCTGTGCCGCTTTCGGGTAAAGCTGTCGCCGCTCTTCGACGCATCCATCGCTAGAGTTATGCACTGCGACGTATACCTTGCAGCCACAATGACGCTTGCGTCTTCTTTCATCCGCGACACCGAGCCCGTCATTGAGCGGCTGGCCGAAGATGTTGCCGCTCTCCATCGCGGCGAAGAGCCAAAGCGGATAGACGCCACAATCGATTCAGATATCGACGTCGTCACCAGCGGATACAAGCTCATCGCACTTCATGCAAAGCACTCTGCTCGCCTGTTGCAGGACTTAGTTCTCGGCGCCTTTCCGACTTGGTGCAAGATCCGCCGACGTCTTTCGCCAAGCAGGCCAGATCAAGAGCTCTTCGCGCTGCTCAAGCGTGGGAGTATCTAACCCTTTGCTCGAGCGGACCTCCACCGGCAAGGCGCCTCGCAGGCGGCGTCAGCTCAGCTCAAACGTTAGCCGACAAAGGACAGAACCATGCCTAGCTGGCACCTAGAAGATGCAGATCCTATTGCAGCGGCGAATCCGTATACGTTCTATAAGCCGTCCAGGGAGCTGATCTCACGGGTTCGTCCCGGCGAAGTCGTGAAACTTGTCTTCTGCTTCGAGAGTGATGACCCAGAAGCACCCAGGGCAGAGCGCATGTGGGTTCTGGTCGACGAACTTCTACCTGACGGAAGTTTTCGCGGTCGCCTGAACAATGAGCCCCGTTATATTCGGGACCTCAAACTTGATGATCCGGTCTCTTTCCAGCCGTGTCATGTCATCAATACAGAACACGATGACAACGACAATTTGGTGGAGCGTTACATCAAGCGCTGCTTCGTCACTAAGCGCATTCTGGACGATGGTCAACAGGTCGGTTATCTCTACCGCGAGGAACCCGACGAAGAGAACGATAGTGGCTGGCGGATCACAGCAAACGACGAGTCGGACGAGTACATGTCAGAGAGCAAGAATTTGGCCTATGTCTCGCTAGGTGCAGTTCTGTGCAAAGATGACTCGTTCCGCGAATTGCTTGAAGCTCCAAGTGGATCAGCCTTTATCCGTAATGCTCGGTCCGGTGAGTTCGAGGCTGACGATGATGGCTAATCCTTCAGTCAAGCGCTGATCGCCTACGGCATTCGCTGGCCTCCAACGTTGGAGTGATGGCGTGCGGTGAGCTACTGCCAGTGATTCATCATTCCCCAACAAAAAAAGCCCGCTGACGCGGGCTTTTTTGCAGGAGAGGCGCAAGACAACTCAGGCAGCAGCCTTCACCTGTGCCTGGTTGGCCGCGCTGCCGGTGTGCACCTTGATGTCACGCTCGGCAGCCGCCAGGGCCTGGGCCTTGGGCGCGTCGCCCATGGCCACGCCTTCGGCGCGCACGAAGCGCACGTCGGTGATACCGAAGAAGCCGAACACGGTCTGCAGATAGCTTTCCTGGTGCTCCATGGCACGGCCGGCATCGCTGGTGGAGTAGATGCCTCCGCGGGTGGAGGCCACGATCACGGTCTTGCCGCCAGCCAGGCCTTGCGGGCCCTTGTCGGTGTACTTGAAGGTGCGGCCGACTTGGGCAACGCGGTCGATCCAGGCCTTGAGCTGGCTGGGGATGCTGAAGTTGTAGAGCGGGGCGCCCACGACGATCACGTCAGCGGCCAGGAACTGGCTCACCAGTGCTTCGGAGATGGCGTTCTCGCGGCGTTGCACCTCGGTGGCGTGGTCCGACGGGGCGCGGAAGCCCAGGGAGTTGCCGTCGAGGTGGGACGGGGCGTCCACGGCCAGGTCGAGGTACTCGACGGTGGTGCCGGGGTGGGTGGCTTGCCATTCGGCCACGGTACGGGCGGTCAGGGCACGCGAGACGGAGTTCGCGCCCAGGACGCTGGAGTCGATGTGCAGCAGTTTCATGATCAGAACCTTTCTGGACGCCGGGGTTGATGGGTGGCGTTGGTGGAATTGTGGGTTTCGATCGAATGTTTGATAAGTCAGCCAGATTGCGATAGATTGTCCTAAATATGGAACGATTAGCGGGGTCAAAATGGCTGCAATGGACCTGAAAACCGATCTGAACGACATGCTTTACTTCACCGAAGTGGTGGAGCGGGGTGGTTTTGCGGCCGCCGGCCGGGCGCTGGACATCCCCAAGTCCCGCCTGTCGCGCCGCGTGGCCGAGCTGGAAGAGCAGCTGGGCGTGCGCCTGCTGCAGCGCACCACCCGCAAGCTGTCTTTGACCGAGGTGGGCGAGCAATACCTGCGGCACTGCCTAGCCATGCGTGAGGCGGCCCAGGCCGCGGCCCAGGTGGCGGCCCAGGTGCAGACCGAGCCGCGCGGCACCATCCGCGTGAGCTGCCCGGTGACGCTGGCGCAGACCAGCGTCGCCGTGCTGGTGCCGCTGTTCATGCGGGCCTACCCGGAGGTGCGGGTGGAGATGCTCGTGACCAACCGGGTGATCGATCTGGTGGAAGAGGGCATCGACGTGGCCCTGCGCGTGCGCCCCACGCTGGAGGCCAGCGGCAGCTTGGTGATCAAGCAGCTGGGCCAGACGCGCACCATCCTCGTGGCCAGCCCCGAGCTGCTGGTGCGCCAGCCCGCGCCCAAGACACCGGAGGATCTGGCCCGGCTGGATTCCGTGGCCATGTCGGTCAGCGACGGCCGATCGAGCTGGCGCCTGCTGGGCCCCGAGGGGGCCGAGTTCATGCACGTGCACCGGCCGCGTTATGTGGCCGATGATCTGCTGACCCTCAAGTTGGCGGTGCTCATGGGCATGGGCATTTGCATCCTGCCTGATTACATGTGCCGTGAGGAGCTGCGTGACGGCCGTCTCGTGGCCCTGCTGCCCGACTGGGCGCCGCCTGCGGGTGTGGTGCACGCGGTGTTTCCCTCGCGCCGCGGCTTGGTGCCGGCGGTGCGGCGTTTCCTCGATTTTCTGGGCGAGCACCTCAAGGGGGAGCAGGTCGTGCACGCGTCCTGCACCGAGGACAAGGTCGCCGCCATGGGCTAGCCTGCCTTCTTAGTTCAAATAAGGAATAAGCAAACTACTTTATATTGGTTTGTGTTTTAAGGGTTCGTTCCCACAATCAAGGACAGCAAGACACTCTGGGCACTGTCCATGTCACACACCTCACGCATCCTCATCGTTCCTGGCTGGCGCGATTCCGGCCCCGGCCACTGGCAAAGCCTGTGGGCCGAGCGTTATGCGCGCACGGTCCGCGTGCAGCAGGACAACTGGCTGGCGCCCACCCGTGAGGCCTGGGTGGCGAGCATTGCCCGCACCATCCTCGCCCAGCCTGAGCCTGTGGTGGTGGTGGCCCATAGCCTGGGCTGCATCGCCGTCACCCACCTGCCGCCCGAGGCCGAAGCCCGCATCGCCGGGGCCCGGCTGGTGGCCCCGGCCGACCCCGAGCGCCGTTCCGTCCTGGCCGACTTCGCCCCCGTGCCCAGCCGCAAGCTGCCCTACCGCAGCATCCTGGTGGCCAGCAGCAACGACCCGTTCTGCCCCATCCGCCTCGCTGGCGCCTATGCGCGCAACTGGGGCAGTGAGTTCGTGCGTGTGCCCGATGCGGGCCACATCAACATCGAGTCCGGCCACGGCCCCTGGCCGTTGGGCGTGGCTTTGCTGCAATCCCTGGTGGGCGAGGGCGGTCTGCAGACCGTCGCGCCCCTTGCTTCCGATTCCTTTTCCTCCTCCATCCCGCTTCAGTACGCCGTATGAAAACCAAGCTCCAGCTCTCCCTCGCAGCCCTGGCCCTGGCCGCCAGCTCCCTGGCTTCGGCCCAGAACCTGCTCAACGTGTCGTACGACGTGGCGCGCGAGTTCTACAAGGACTACAACGCCGCCTTCGTGGCCCACTACAAGAAGACCACGGGCAGGGACATCAAGGTGGACCAGTCGCACGCCGGCTCCAGCGCCCAGGCGCGCGCCGTGGCCGACGGCCTGGAAGCCGATGTGGTGACCTTCAACACCACGACCGATGTGCAGTTCCTCGCCGACAAAGGCGTGGTCGCCGCCGACTGGGCCAAGCGCTTCCCCTACGGTGCTTCGCCGACCACGTCGACCATGCTCTTCCTGGTGCGCAACGGCAACCCCAAGAACATTAAGGACTGGGACGACCTGATCAAGCCTGGCGTGCAGGTCGTGGTGGTCAACCCCAAGACCGGTGGCAACGGCCGCATGGCCTATCTGGCCGCCTGGGGCTATGTGCGCAGCAAGGGCGGCACCGACGAGCAGGCCGCCGAGTTCGTGGGCAAGCTCTACAAGAACGTGCCGGTGCTGGCACGCGGCGGGCGTGACGCCACCGGCGTCTTCCTGCAACGCAATATCGGTGACGTGCTGGTGACCTTCGAGTCGGAAGTCGTGTCGGTGAACAACGAGTTCGGCGCCGGCAAGGTGGACGCTGTGCATCCCAGCGCCTCGCTCGTGACCGAGAACCCGGTGGCCATCGTCGAACGCACCGTGGCCAAGAAGGGCACGGCCGCCGAGGCCAAGGCCTACCTCGATTTCCTCTACAGCCCCGAGGGCCAGGAGATCGCCGCCAAGCACAACATCCGCCCGCGCAACGAAGCGGTGCTGAAGAAGTACGCCGCAGCGTTCAAGCCGATCAAGTTCTTCACCGTGCAGGACTACTTCGGCTCGCTGGGTGAGGCACAGAAGGTGCACTTCAACGACGGTGGCAAGTTCGACCAGCTCTATACCGTGAAGTAAGTTGCCGAGATGACGACTGCCACCCTCACCACGCCGCTGCCGGCGGCCGCTGCGCCCCAGAGGCGGGCCCAGCGGCGCGTGCTGCCCGGCTTCAACATCACCCTGGGCTACACCCTCCTGTACCTGAGCCTGCTGGTGCTGATCCCGCTCTCGGCCCTGGTCTTCAAGACCTTCACGCTGAGCTGGGACCAGTTCTGGGCGGCGGTCTCCTCCCCCCGCGTGGTGGCCTCCTACCGCCTGACCTTCGGCGCCTCTCTGATCGCCGCGCTGGTCAACGTGGTCTTTGGCCTGCTCGTGGCCTGGGTGCTGGTGCGCTACACCTTTCCCGGCAAGAAGATCGTCGACGCGCTGGTGGATCTGCCCTTCGCGTTGCCCACGGCCGTGGCGGGCATCTCGCTGACCGCGCTGCTGGCGGGCAACGGCTGGGTGGGCCAGTTCTTCGAGCCCTATGGCATCCAGCTGGCCTTCAATCCAAATGGCGTGGTGATCGCGCTGATCTTCATCGGCCTGCCGTTTGTCGTGCGCACGGTGCAGCCGGTGCTGGAGGACGCCGAGAAGGAATTGGAAGAAGCCGCCACCAGCCTGGGCGCCACACGCTGGCAGATCTTCCGTCACGTGATCCTGCCGTCCATCGCACCGGCACTGCTGACTGGTTTTGCCATGGCCTTCGCACGTGCCATTGGTGAGTACGGCTCGGTCATCTTCATCGCGGGCAATATGCCCATGGTGTCCGAGATCACGCCGCTGATCATCATCGGCAAGCTGGAGCAGTACGACTACGCCGGTGCCACGGCCGTGGCCACGGTGCTGCTGCTGTTCTCCTTCATCCTGCTGCTCATCATCAACGGCCTGCAGGCCTGGCAGCGCAAGCGTTCGGGAGCCTGAACATGAGCCAGCAACCCGTCCGCAACGCCCGCGCCGGCACCACCGAGCCGGCCTGGGTGCGCTATACCCTGATCGGCATCGCGCTGGTGTTCATGTTCCTCTTCCTGGTGCTGCCGCTGGCGGCGGTGTTCACCGAAGCCCTGCGCAAGGGCTGGGACGCCTACTGGGAAGCGCTCAAGGAACCCGACGCCTGGGCCGCCATCCGTCTCACGCTGATCACGGCCGCGATTGCCGTGCCGCTGAACCTGGTCTTCGGCGTGGCTGCGGCCTGGGCCATCGCCAAGTACGAATTCCGCGGCAAGGCCTTTCTGACCACGCTGGTGGACCTGCCGTTCTCGGTCTCGCCCGTGGTGGCTGGCCTGATCTATGTGCTGGTCTTCGGCGCGCAGGGCTGGCTCGGCCCCTGGCTGGCCGCGCACGACATCAAGATCATCTTTGCCGTGCCGGGCATCGTGCTGGCCACCATCTTCGTGACCTTCCCCTTCATCGCGCGCGAACTCATTCCGCTGATGCAGGCTCAGGGCAATGAGGAGGAGCAGGCCGCCATCGTGCT
Organism: Curvibacter sp.; assembly: GCA_003500955.1. Taxonomy (GTDB): domain Bacteria; phylum Pseudomonadota; class Gammaproteobacteria; order Burkholderiales; family Burkholderiaceae_C; genus Hylemonella. The sequence goes on from DNQP01000105.1 coordinate 18,013, forward strand.
CGGTGCCACCGGCTGGCAGACCTTCTGGCACGTGACCCTGCCCAACATCAAGTGGGGCCTGATCTACGGCGTCATCCTCTGCAATGCGCGCGCCATGGGCGAGTTCGGTGCCGTGTCCGTGGTCTCGGGCCATATCCGCGGCCAGACCAACACCATGCCCCTGCACGTGGAGGTGCTCTACAACGAGTACCAGTCCGTCGCCGCCTTTGCCGTGGCCTCGCTGCTGGCCCTGCTGGCCCTGGTGACCCTGGTCATCAAGTCCGTCGCCGAGTGGAAGCACGAGCGCGAGATGAAAGCTGCGGCCGAGCTGCCGCCCGAGAACCCGAGCGCGCGCCTCGCGCCCGCCGCCAGCCCCGTGACCGTTTCCTGAGAGAGCCCATCATGAGCATCGAAATCCGCAACATCAGCAAGCAGTTCGGCGACTTCCAGGCCCTGAACGACGTCAGCCTGGACATCGAGTCCGGCGAGCTCGTCGCGCTGCTCGGCCCCTCGGGCTGCGGCAAGACCACGCTGCTGCGCATCATCGCCGGCCTGGAGACGCCCGACCGGGGTGCCATCCTGTTCAGCGGCGAGGACACGACCGAGGTGCACGTGCGCGAGCGCAATGTGGGCTTTGTGTTCCAGCATTACGCGCTGTTCCGCCACATGACCGTGTTCGACAACGTGGCCTTCGGCCTGCGCATGAAGCCGCGCGCCCAGCGCCCCAGCGAGGCACAGATCAAGACCAAGGTGCACGATCTGCTGAACCTGGTGCAGCTGGATTGGCTGGCCGACCGCTATCCGTCGCAGCTCTCGGGTGGCCAGCGCCAGCGCATTGCCCTGGCGCGTGCCCTGGCTGTGGAGCCCAAGGTGCTGCTGCTCGACGAACCCTTCGGCG
>DNQP01000105.1:19292-20008 GCA_003500955.1 Curvibacter sp.
CGTCACGCACGACCAGGAAGAAGCGCTGGAAGTGGCCGACCGCGTGGTGCTCATGAACCGCGGCAACATCGAGCAGATCGGCACCCCCCAGCAGGTCTGGGATCACCCGGCCAGCCCCTTCGTCTACGGTTTCCTGGGCGACGTGAACCTCTTCCACGGCCGTGTGGCGCAGGGCGAGGTGCTGATCGGCAGCGAGCACCAGGGCGTGCGCCTGGAGACGCCCGAGCATGCCGATGCCGACGACGCCAAGGCCTTTGCCTATGTGCGTCCGCACGACTTCGAAGTGCAGCGTTATGCGACCGGCGCCACGGGCATCGCCGCCCGCCTGAGCCGTGCCATCGTGGTCGGCCCGATCGCGCGCCTGGAACTTATTCCAGAAGACCAGACTCAAGCAGCCGAACAACCGGTCATCGAGGTGCAGATTCCTGCGTCACAATACCGGGAACTCGGACTGACGGAGGGCGAACTGCTGGTGGTGACACCGCGCAAGGCCCGCGTCTTCGTTGAAGGAAAACCGGATCTTGTCGCTGCTGCCTGATGTTCTTGCGCGCCTCACCTCGCGTCGTGTCTATCTGCTGATCGTCCTCGCCTGCCTCGGTCTCTTGGGTTTCGGGCTCTACCTGCAGCACGTGGTGGGGCTCGAGCCCTGTCCCATGTGCATCGTCCAACGTTATGCGCTGGTGCTGGTGGCGCTGTTCACCGGGTTGGCCGGGGCC
>DNQP01000230.1:0-6774 GCA_003500955.1 Curvibacter sp.
TCTCGCGTTCTCTCTCTCTCTCTCTTTCTCCCTCCCTCTCTCCCTCTCTTCCTCTCTCCCTCTCTTCCTCTCTTCCTCTCTTTGGCCAGAGGTTGGGTAGGCCAGCTTTGCCGGGTTTCGCCCCGGCGGCAGGGTTGGGCCGGGATGTGCGCCCGGCCGCCGGAGCGACACCCGGCCATGCCACGAAACCAAAACCAGCATCAAGACGACTGCCGAAACGCCATCACCGCCTGATTCCGCAACGTCCGCAACAGCGCCAGCTCTTTTTCCCCCAGCTGCAACTCCCCCGGCTCCCCCTTGTCCGCATAGATCAAACCGAAGGGCGAGCCCTTGAGCATCAGTGGCAGCAGCAGGAAGGTGGGGGCATGCACGCTCTGCCGGTACCAGTCGGGCAGACGGCTGGCCACGCGTTCCTCGCTGGCGTCGGCAATCATGGTGTCCGAGCCCTTGGCGCAGACGGCCGAGAAGAGGTCGGTGCTCGCAGGGTGCAGGGGGATGCGGAAGCTTTTGACGACGCGTTCCACGCCGGTGCCCAGGCCGAAGCGGCCGGTCAGCGCATCCTGCTTGGGGTCGCGCATGCAGAAGACGATCTGGCGGAACTGCATGGCGCGGAACATGGTCTCCAGGATCATGCGCAGGATGTCCGGCAGCTTGAAGTCCTCGACCATGGCGTTGGTGATGTCCTGGATGCCCGCGGCCAGCATCTCGGCCACATGCTGCGACTGGCGCGCCAGCGCGGCCACCTGCTCGGGCGTCACGGGCTGGGTCGCGTGCAGCTCGAAGAAACCCACGGAATCGTGGAAACCGTCGTCTGACACCACCTCGTGCAGCGTCACGGTGCGCGGCCCGCCGGACAGCGGCGTGCTCTGCAGCAGACGCGCCGCCGGCGATTCGGGCGCCACCTTGAAATCGATGGCCCGCGCCAGCTCGGCCAGCTTGTCGCGTGCGCGCTGGGTGGCGGTCTCCACACCCTTGCTGTCCAACCCGAGGCTGCGCGCATAGCGCTGGCCCGTCTGCGCGACCTTGGTCAAGGCCAGGCCGGGTTCGTGGTGCAGCAGGGCATCGGCCATCTCGTTGGCGGCCAGGGCGATCCAGCGCAGGCGCTCACCGACCTCCTTCGGTGGTGTGGACGGTGGCGGCCCTTCGGGCTTGCGCATGCAATGGCGGATGCTGTCGGGCAGGTTCCAGGCCTTGCTGATGCCCACGCCCAGCTGCTCGTAGCTGATGCCCAGCACGGTGATGGTGGCGCTGATCTCGGGCAGCGGCTCCTTGCCGCCCATGAGGGCGCGGATCGCGCGCGCTTCCTCGGGGAAGTAGTACTCGGTCAGCAGGCGGCCCAGGTTCTGGAACATGGCGCCGAGGAAGGCTTCTTCGCTTTCCTCGCTGCGCGGCGGGCTGAGTTCGGCCGCGATGGCGCCCGCCATCAGCGAGCGCAGGAACTCTTCCTTGAGCAGGCTGGCGTGCGCCTTGTCCTGCATGTGCTCCAGCAGCACCAGGCTCAGCGCCATGGTGCGGATGCCATTGAAGCCCACCAGGGTCACCGCGCGCGAGACCGTGCTGATCGGTCCACCGCGCGTGTACTGCGGCGTGTTCACGAGGCGCAGCAGCTTGTTGGTCAGCGCCACGTCCTTGAGGATCTCGTTGGTCAGGCTGGCCACGCTTTCGCGGTCCGAACTGGAGATGCTCTGGATGCGCACGATGGAACCCGACATGGCCGGGAAATCGCTCTTGTGCCGCATGCGCCGCAGCAGGAAATCCACCGTGCCGCTGCGTGCCTCGTCCCCGGCCAGCGGCGCCGTGACGGGGCGCAGCCACTTGCGCAACTCATCGCGGAAGACCTGGGCTGAAGGGTGGCGCTCGCGCGGATCGCGTGCCAGACCGCGCAGCAGGATGGCGCGCAGCGCATCGTCCACCTCGCTGCCCAGATCGGCCGGCAGCTTCAGGTCTTCGATCGCCGCGCGTTGCATGGCGCGCCAGGGATCGCGTTCGTCGATCAGGCGGTGGCCGCAGAGCAGCTCGGTCAGCACGATGGCGGCCGAGAAGATGTCCATGGCCGCCGTCGGCGGTGCGCCCGTGGCCGCCTCGGGCGACATGTAGCCGGGCGTGCCACCGCTCGGGCTGGCGCCGGCGGTCGTGGCGCTGGCGACTTCGCTGTCCTGCACGCGCTCGGCAATGCCGAAATCCATCACGCGGGCGCGGCCTCCGGCGTCGACCAGCACATTGGAAGGTTTGAGGTCGCGGTGCACGATGCCCGCCGCATGGGCCGCGGCCAGGGCCTCCAGCACATCGATCATCAGGCCCACGGCCTCCTGCGGCGCCAGCGCGCCGCGCAGGCGCAGGATCTCGGCCAGGGTCTGGCCAGGCACGTATTCGAAGACCAGGTAAGGCTGGCCCTCGTGCACATCGGCTTCGAAGACCGGGATCACATTGGGGTGGGTCAGGCGGCTGACGCTGCGCGCCTCGCGCAGCCAGTGGGCCACCTGGGCGGCGTCGGTGCCGGGCTCGGCGTGCAGCAGCTTGATGGCCACCTCACGCTCCAGGCGCGGGTCGAAGGCCAGCCAGACCGTGGCCTGGCCACCCTGTCCGACCCGGCGACGCAGCTGGAAGCGCCCGATGGTCTCCCCCACCTGGGGCTCGGGCAGCGCCGGACCCGGGCGCCTCGGGTTCGGGAAGGTGGGCAAGGGCAACATGATGTGGCCTGTCTCGTAAAGATCTTCTACAGACCTCCCGACGCCAGTGTAGGCTCGTCAGGGCGCCGCGCAAGCCCCGGGCCTACCCTAGTTCAATGCATGCTTACTTGCTTACTTGAGCTGCACCGCGCCGCTCACGGTGACCTGCACCTGCGCCTGGCCGGCTTCCACGGGCAGCGGGGCATCGGCCGAGATGCCGGCCTTGGCTTCCATGGCCATGAAGCGCGGACGGATCTGTGCCCCCTGGTCCTGGCTGTTGATGTGGATCTCGCGCAGGCTGTAGGAGCCGAAGCCGAAGCTGCGCGCGATCTCGCCGGCCCGGGCGCGGAAGCGCTCGATGGCCAGCGCCTGGGCCTGCTGCTCCAGCTTCTCGCGTTGCTCGCGGCTCAGGCCGAAGGCCGTCTGCGCCACGGTCATGCCCTGGATGCGGCCGGACAGCGCGGCGATGCGATCGAGCTCGGTGCCCGAGAGGACAAGTTCAGCCGTGCCCTGCCAGGTGCTGATGCGCCCGTCGCGGTTGCTGCGCGGGTAGAGGCTAAACGCGCCGCTGCGCACCTCCAGCCCGCCCGGCTGGGCCTGGGGCCGGGCTTCGGCCAGGGCGGCGTCGAGCACGGCCTTGAGCTGCTGCTGGACCACGGCCGGGTCGCTGCCCTCGCGGGTGGCACGCAGCGTCACGCTGAGCTGGTCCTGGCGTGCTTCCAGCGTGGCGGTGGCAGAGAACTGCACCACGTCGCGCGGGATCGGCCCCAGCTGCGCACGGGCGGCGGGCAGGGCGGCCAGGCTCAGGCCAGCGGCCAGCAGCAGGGGGCGACACAGGGCGGGAAGGGCTTGCATAAAGGGGACTCCTGAATCAAACGGGCATTCTTGCGACAGTGCACTTGCAGATCGCGTCGAGATTTGTAACAGTATGTCAAAGTCAGCCATGAGCCCCGCGGATGGCCTGTGGCGCCCGGCAGAATCAGCAGGTTGTAACAGCCCCTGGCAGAGCACACACCATGACGCCTCCCTCCAGCCGTGCCGACAAGATCCTCATCGTTGACGACGACGCGCGCATCCGCGACCTGCTGCGCCGCTACCTCACCCAGGAGGGCTTCGAGGTCTTCCAGGCCGAGGACGGCAAGTCCCTCACGCGCATCCTGCTGCGCGAGACCGTGGACCTCATCGTGCTGGACCTGATGATGCCCGGCGAGGACGGCCTGTCGATCTGCCGCCGCCTGCGTGCGGCCAATGACAAGACGCCGATCATCATGCTGACCGCCAAGGTCGAGGACGTGGACCGCATCGTCGGCCTCGAGGTTGGCGCCGACGACTACCTGGGCAAACCCTTCAACCCGCGCGAGCTGCTGGCGCGCATCAACGCTGTGCTGCGCCGCCGCCCCGCGCCCGAGGCGCCGGGCGCACCGTCGAGCGACCAGGAGGTGGTGAGCTTCGGCCCCTACACCTTCGACATGGGCGCGCGCACCCTGCGCAAGGACGGCGAGGAGCTGCCGCTGACCACGGGTGAATTCGCCATGCTCAAGGCCCTGGTGCGCCATCCGCGCCAGCCCATGTCGCGCGAGAAGCTCGCGCAGCAGGCGCGCGGCCGCGAGTTCGAGCCTTTCGACCGCAGCCTGGATGTGCAGGTTTCGCGCCTGCGCAAGCTGATCGAGGTCGACCCCGCCGTGCCCCGCTACATCCAGACGGTCTGGGGTGTGGGCTATGTCTTTGTTCCGGACGGTGCAGGTTGATCTTTTCGTCCGCACGCCGCAAGTCCAGCCCGCTGCCTGACCCCGCGCGCTGGCAGCCCCGGCTGACCGAAAGCCAGAATGGCGGCAGCACCCACGGCGGCGGGCCGGTGGAGACCACGCCGGCCGACCTCGAGGGCGAACTCCAGGAACAGCCCGGCCTCAGCCTCTTCTGGCGCACCTTCTTCCTGCTGGCCCTGCTGCTTTTCGGCAGCATCCTGGCCTGGCTGCAGACCTTGCGGGCGCTGGAGTTTGAGCCGCGCGCCATCCAGACAGCGCAGCAGATCGCCTCGCTCGTCAACCTCAGCCGTGCCGCGCTCGTGCACTCGGACGCCATCCAGCGCGTCTCGCTGATCAAGACCATGACCGAGAAGGAGGGCGTGCGGGTGCTGCCGCGCGAACCCGGCGACCGCTTCGAGCCCTACGAGAGCGACGGTCTGAGCCGGCGCGTGGTGCAGGAGCTCACGGCCCGCCTCGGCCCGGGCACGGTGGTGGCCAGCAGCGTCAACGGCAAACCGGGCCTTTGGGTGGGCTTTCTGATCGAGCGCGACAGCTACTGGCTGCATACCGACCGCGCGCGCTTCAACCAGACCGCCAGCAAGACCTGGCTGATCTGGCTGTCCACCGGGGTGCTGCTTTCGCTGGCGGGCGCAGCCATCATTGCGCGCCTGATCAACCGCCCGCTCAAGCAGCTGTCCTTCGCCGCCAGCCGCATCCGCGAAGGCGACTTCGCGGCCAGCCGCCTGAACGAACGCGTGCCCACCAACGAAATCCGGCAGGTCAACATCGGCTTCAACCGCATGGCGCAGCGCCTGGCCAAGATCGAGCAGGACCGCGCCGTGATGCTGGCCGGCATCTCGCACGACCTGCGTACGCCGCTGGCGCGGCTGCGCCTGGAGACCGAGATGAGCGTCGCCGATCCCGACGCCCAGGCGCACATGGTGGCCGACCTGGAGCAGCTCGACGCCATCATCGACAAGTTCATGGACTACGCGCGGCCCGACCACGTCAAGCTCACGCGCGTCAACCTCAACGAGGTCATCCGCGCCAGCCTCTTTGCCTTCAAGGACCGCGGCGACATGCAGTTCAACCTGGAGCTGCAGGACGACGTCTGGGTCATGGCGGACGCGGTCGAACTGGGCCGCATCATCTCCAACCTCGTCGAGAACGCGCGGCGTTACGGCAAGACACCCGACACCAGCATCACCACCGTGGACATCAGCACGCGCGCGCGCGACCATTGGGTGCAGATCCGGGTGCGTGACCATGGCCCGGGCGTCAGCCCCGACCATCTGCCCAATCTGACCAAGCCTTTCTACCGCGGTGACGCCGCGCGCACCGCCGCCACGGGCGCCGGCCTGGGCCTGTCCATCGTGGACAAGACCGTGCGCCGCATGGGGGGCAAGTTCGGCATCGGCAACAGCAGCACCGGCGGCTTCACCACGCGCATCCAGCTGCAGCAGGCGCGCAGCTAGGGGCTGTTCCAGCGCTGCAGCAGCACGATGGCGCGCGCCTCGATGCTCTTGCCTTCCCCCACAGGGCCCAGCTTCTCGGCCGTCTTGGCCTTCACGTTGACCTGATCCGCGGCCAGTCCCAGCAGGGCCGCGATGCGCTCGCGCATGGCTGGAATGTGCGGCGCCATCTTCGGCGCCTGGGCCACGATGGTGCTGTCCACATTGCCGATCTGCCAGCCCGCGGCACGCACCCTTGCCGCGGCCTCGGCCAACAGCAGGCCGGAATCCGCGCCTTTGAAGCGCACATCGGTGTCGGGGAAATGGCGGCCGATGTCGCCCAGGCCCGCGGCACCGAAGAGCGCGTCGGTGAGGGCGTGCAACAGCGCATCGGCGTCCGAATGGCCGAGCAGGCCTTTTTCGTAAGGTATCGTCACGCCGCCCAGGATGAGTTGGCGCCCCTCGACCAGCTGGTGCACATCCCAGCCTTCGCCCACACGGATGTTCATGCCTTGTTCCTTCTTGCTTGCAGGACCGCCTCGGCCAGGGCGAAGTCCTCGGGATAGGTCACCTTGAAATTCTGCGCGCTGCCGGGCACCAGGCGCGGCGCCAGGCCCAGGGCCTCGATGGCGGAGGACTCGTCGGTCACGGCATCGCCCGCCTCTTGCAGCGCGCGCTGCAGCAGTCCCAGACGGAACATCTGCGGCGTCTGCGCCAGCCATTTGTCGCCGCGGGGCAGGGTGGTGGCCACCCGGCAGGAGTCCACGCCCTTGGCATCCTGCTTGAGCGTGTCGGGCAGTGGCAGCGCCAGCAGACCACCCACCACGTCCTGCGCGCAAGCCTCGATGAGCTGCGTGATCTGCGCCGGTGTCACGAGGCAGCGCGCCGCGTCGTGCACCAGCACCCAGT
>DNQP01000230.1:7078-7702 GCA_003500955.1 Curvibacter sp.
CGTCGTGCACCAGCACCCAGTCGTCGTCCGCTGCGCCCAGGCTGCGCAACACGGCCAGACCGTTGGCCACAGTGGCGGCACGCGTGTCACCGCCCGCGTCGGCCACGACCCAGGCGGCCGAGGGGCCGGGCTGCAGGAAGCGGTCGCCGGGCGCCACCACGACGAGGGTGCGCTGGACGCGCGACACGGCCGCAAAGGCTGCCAGCGTGTGCAGCACCATGGGCTGGCCGGCCACCGGCTGGTACTGCTTGGGACCGGCGGCCCCGGAACGCGTGCCCGTGCCGGCACAGGGGATCAGGGCCCAACACAGGGGGGAGGGATGCGGGGAGGTGTCGCTCATGGAATGGAGTCACATTCTAGAGGGAGGCTCAATCTGCTTCGACGAACCGGACGCCCGCGCAGCATTGCCGTGTCTCGCCCTGGCAAAGCCAAGCAAGGAAAACCGCACCGACTAAAATCAAGCCCCCACACCCCCCGCGAACCGCGCAGGGGGTTTTTGTGTTTTCTGCATGGACCTGCCCAAACTTCAGACCGGCAAGCGCTACACGCTGCCCCGCCCCACCGGCTCCGCCGACGCCCTGCTCCTGGCCCGCCTCGCCTTGCGTGAGAAAGAGGCGGGCCGCC
>DNQP01000243.1 GCA_003500955.1 Curvibacter sp.
TCGACAGCGAAGACACCACCACCGCACCCGCCGCCAAGGCAGCCGCCCAACCGAGCGCGCCGCTCACCGACAGCCCGGTAATGGAAAACATTGCCGAAGGTTCGGTGGAGGACGCGCGTCAGATCAGCGCGGACGACTCCGACGCCATCGCCCGCGCCAAGGCCGCGCTGGATGAGCTGGACATTCAGGAAGGTCTGGACGATCTGGAAGGCTCCGCCGCCCGCGTGCAGGTTGGCGACAAGCAGATGATCAACGCCCGCGCCGACCTCAACCAGCTGGTGCCCTTCAAGTACGACTGGGCCTGGCAGAAGTACCTCGACGGCTGCGCCAACCACTGGATGCCGCAAGAGGTCAACATGACCGCCGACATCGCCCTGTGGAAGAGCGCCGACGGCCTGACCGAAGACGAGCGCCGCATCGTCAAGCGCAACCTCGGCTTCTTCGTTACCGCCGACTCCCTGGCCGCGAACAACATCGTGCTGGGCACCTACCGCCACATCACGGCGCCCGAATGCCGCCAGTTCCTGCTGCGCCAGGCCTTTGAAGAAGCCATCCACACCCACGCCTACCAGTACATCGTGGAATCGCTGGGCCTGGACGAATCCGAGATCTTCAGCGCCTACCTGGAAGTCCAGTCCATCCGCGACAAGGACGAGTTCCTGCTCCCGTTCATCAACGCGATCATGGACCCCAACTTCCACACCGGTACGCTGGAAACCGACCAGAAGCTCCTCAAGAGCCTGATCGTCTTCGCCTGCCTGATGGAAGGCCTGTTCTTCTACGTGGGCTTCACCCAGATCCTGGCCCTGGGCCGCCAGAACAAGATGACGGGTGCCGCCGAGCAGTACCAGTACATCCTGCGCGACGAATCCATGCACTGCAACTTCGGCATCGACCTGATCAACCAGATCAAGCTCGAGAACCCGCAGCTGTGGACGGCCGAGTTCAAGGCCGAGATCCGCGGCCTGTTCGAGAAGGCTGTCGAGCTCGAATACCGCTACGCCGAGGACACCATGCCACGCGGCGTGCTGGGCATGAACGCCTCCATGTTCAAGGGCTACCTGCGCTACATCGCCAACCGGCGTGCCACACAGATCGGTCTTGAGCCCCTGTTCCCCAACGAAGAGAACCCCTTCCCCTGGATGAGCGAGATGATCGATCTGAAGAAGGAACGCAACTTCTTCGAGACCCGCGTCATCGAGTACCAGACGGGTGGCGCCCTCTCCTGGGACTGAAAAATCAATCTATGGCTTCCAGAATCGCACCCGTTGTCGACCACGCCTCAGAGCGCGGCGCCAGCGCGTGCCACCCCGTTCATGGTGTTGGGCCCTACCCCAGCCTCATGAATCGCTTCATGCTCTCCAACAACCGCATGAAGTGCTCTTTGTAACTTGATCAAGGAGAAATGAAATGGCAACTGCAAAGAAGGCCGCCAAGAAGGCAGCCCCCAAGAAGAAGGTAGCGGCGAAGAAGGCCCCGGCCAAGAAGCCGGCAGCCAAGAAGGTCGCGAAGAAGGCTCCGGCCAAGAAGGCCGCTGCGAAGAAGGCTCCGGCCAAGAAGGCCGCCGCCAAGAAGCCGGCTGCGAAGAAGGCTGCTGCCAAGAAGCCCGCCGCCAAGAAAGCCGCTGCGAAAAAGCCCGCGGCCAAGAAGGTAGCGAAGAAGAAGGTCGCCAAGAAGGCCGCCGCCAAGAAGCCTGCTGCGAAGAAGGCTGCGAAAAAGGCTGCCAAGAAGCCGGCGAAGAAAAAGGCTGCTGCCAAGCCTGCTGCCGCCCCGGCCCCCGCGGCTCCCGTGGCCCAAACCACGCTGAACCCGCAGGCCGCCTGGCCTTTCCCGACTGCCAGCCGTCCCTGAGACGGTCTAGGCCTCGAGCCCGTTGCCTGCAAAGGCAGCGGGCTTTTTCATTGCTCTGCCTGCAAGGCCGACGCGTGCCTCACGTCTGCCCAGCCCTTGCCGCCTGCGCCGAGGGACCGCACCTTGCGGGTCGATGTGCACGTGATACGCCGTGCCGCGCAGACGGCGTGGCACAGGCTGGCGGAGGAAGGCTAGCCGTTCAGGCGCCGAAGGCCTGGGGCGAGACCGTGTAGTTCTGCGGTCCGCGGTGGGCAATCTTGTGCGAGCCCATGCGGTTGCCCAGCGCGGCCGATCTCTCCAGCGTCCAGCCGCGCTCCAGGCCGTAAAGCAGGCCGCCACGGTAGGCGTCACCGCAACCCGTCGGATCCACCACCGCCGCCGCCTGGACGGGCGGCACGAGAGTCTTGCGGCCGTCGACCCAGACCTCGCTGCCCTCATGGCCCAGGGTGATGACCAGGCCGCGCACCTTGCGCGAGATCTGCTCTGGGGTCCAGCCGGTACGCTCGCAGAGCATCTTGCCTTCGTAGTCGTTGACCGTGACCCAGCTCGCCAGCTCGACGAAATGCGCCAGGTCTTTGCCATCGAACATGGGCAGGCCCTGACCCGGGTCGAAGACGAAGGGAATGCCAGCCGCCTTGAACTGCTCGGCATGCTGCAGCATGGCGTCGCGCCCATCCGGCGAGATGATGCCCAGTTTGACATCGGGATGGCGCTCGATGCGCGTGACATGGGCCTGCATCATGGCACCCGGATGGAAGGCCGTGATCTGGTTGTTGTCGCGGTCCGTCATGATCAGCGCCTGCGCAGTATAGGTTTCGCTGATCTCGCGCACGTGCGTGGTGGCTATGCCCAGTTCGCGCAGACGCTGCACATAGCCCGCCCCATCGTTGCCCACCGTAGCCATGGGCAGGGGATCGCCCCCCAGGGCCTTGAGCGCGTAGGCGATGTTGCCGGCGCAGCCGCCGAAATCGCGCCGCAGCGTGGGCACGAGGAAGGAGACGTTGAGGATGTGCAACTGGTCGGGCAGGATCTGCTCGGCGAAGCGGCCCTCGAAGTTCATGATGGTGTCGAAGGCCAGGGAGCCGCAGATCAGAGTTGCCATGGGATGAAAGGTCAGGTCAGGGATAAAAAGCCAGCAGGCGGTAGCCGGCCACACGTTCGCCATTGCCGTTGGTCTTGACCGTCAGCAAGAGGGTGGCCTGGGCTTCGCTGCCCGCGCGGATCACAGCCTCTTGCACCCCGAGGTCTTCGGGCTGCAGCACACGCCGGATCAGCGCATGGTCCAGGGTATCGGTCAGGGCCAGTTCGACGGCCGGCATGGCAAGATCGACGGGTGCGTTGTTCTTGAGGGTGAGGCTGAGACGGTAGAGATCACCCTTGATCTTGCTGAAGGCCGAGCTGTCGATCACCAGCGCATCGATCTGGCGCAGCGGTCGCACCTCGCAACCCGCGAGCAGGCAGACCTCCTCGACCAGCGGGCGCAGCTCCGGGTGCCGCGCCGCGACCAGATCGCGCTCCTGCACCAGCAGCTGCAGCGCAAGCCCCAGGACGAGCAGCAGGCTGAGCACCAGCAGTGTGGCGCGCACCAGGGGCTGATGCCAGCGGCTGGGCCGGCGGCTCTGGCGCATGAAGGACAGCTCGGGGGCGGAGGGCTCCACCCGGGTCGCCACGGCAGGTTCCGGCGCGGGCGTGGGCCCTTCATCGGCCAGCAAGGGGCGGGTCTCGTCCATGCCATATGCCGAACCCTCGGGGAGCAGGATGGTATCGCCCGCTGCGGCTTCCAGATGCGGCTCGATGCGCTCGGCGCTGGGCTCGCCGCGACGGGCTCTGCCCTCGTCGGGTACCGCTGCAGGCGGCGTATCGCTGGCCATGGCCGCGGCCAGTTCACCCTGGAAGGCAGGCGGGGCGGATTCGGCCTGCGGCGCAAGCTCCTGGAGGTTCGACTGCGCGTCGAAAATCTCTTCACATTGGCCGCAACGTACCCAGCCCTCGGAAATCCTGAGCTGGTCGGGAACGACCTTGAACATCGTGCGGCAGGCCGGGCAGCGTGTGATGAGGCTCATGGAGCCCCGATTGTAGAGGCGGCCCGTCTCAGGGCAGAAGCAATTCCCGCGCTTAAAACCCCGCGGTCATCAGCACCCAACCATCCTCACGGTCAGCCACAGCCAATTGGCAGTAAGGTGCATAGGCCTGCGTCAGCTCCTCGGCCTGACGCTCCAGGATGCCAGCCAGCACCAGGGTACCGCCCGGCGCCACACGCGAGCACAGCAGGGGGGCCAGCACCTTGAGGGGCGTGGCCAGGATGTTGGCCAGCACCGTCTGGTACTGCCCCTGGGCCAGTTCGGGCAGACCGGCGTTCAGCGTCACGCCGTTGGCCTCGGCGTTGAGCCGCGTCGCGGCCACGGCGGCCTCGTCGATGTCCACGGCATCGATCGCCCGCGCCCCGAACTTCGCAGCACCGATGGCCAGGATGCCCGAGCCGCAGCCATAGTCCAGCACGCGTCCGACATCGTGCGCCGCACCCTGGCGCGCGATCCAGCGCAGGCACATGCGCGTGGTGGGGTGCGTGCCGGTGCCGAAAGCCAGCCCCGGGTCGAGCCGGATGATGGTGCGCGCCTGCGCCGGCGGCTCATGCCAGGTCGGCACGATCCAGAAAGCGGGGGTGATCTCCACCGGCGCGAACTGCGACTGCGTCAGCCGCACCCAGTCCTGCTCGGGCACCTCGGCCACGCCCAGCACCCGGCAGCCCGCGAAGAAATCCTGCGCCTGCAGCAGGGTGGCGGCCTCCTCGGCCACCGCCTGCGCGGTAAACAGGGCAATGACACGCGAACGCTGCCAGCCCTCGGCCGGAGGCGGCATGCCGGGCTCGCCGAACAGGGCCTGCTCGGCCTCGGTCTGGGCATCGGCGTCCTCGACACTGATGCTCAGAGCATCGAGCGCGTCCAGGGCCTCGCCCAGGACCTCGACACGGTCTTGGGGACAAAGCAAACGAAGTTCGTGCATAACGTGCCCAGGGGTTCAATCCGCGGGCTCCCGTGGAACCGGCGTTGCCGGGCCACAGGGAGCGTCCCCCTTTCAGGGGGAAGGCGCGTCAGCGCCTCAGGGGGTTATCTCTTGTGATGCCGCATCCACTCCTCGAGGTAGTGGATGTTGGTCCCGCCGGCCATGAACTTGGCATCGGCCATCAGTTCGCGGTGCAGCGGGATGTTGGTGCTGATACCCTCGACCAGGGTCTCGGCCAGGGCCGTGCGCATGCGGGCCATGGCCTGCTCACGCGTATCGCCATGGACGATGAGCTTGCCGACCATGGAGTCATAGTTTGGCGGCACAAAGTAGTTGGTGTAGACGTGCGAGTCGACGCGCACGCCAGGCCCGCCCGGCGCATGCCACATGGTGATGCGGCCCGGCGAGGGCGTGAACTTGTAGGGGTCTTCGGCGTTGATGCGGCACTCGATCGCATGGCCGCGGATCTGGATGTCCTTCTGCGTGAAGGGCAGGCGCTCGCCCGCAGCCACCATGATCTGCGTCTTGACGATGTCGACGCCCGTGATCATCTCGGTCACCGGGTGCTCGACCTGCACGCGCGTGTTCATCTCGATGAAATAGAACTCGCCATCCTGGTAGAGGAACTCGAAAGTGCCCGCACCGCGGTAGCCGATCTTCTTGCAGGCGGCGACGCAGCGCTCGCCGACCTTGTCGATCAGCTTGCGCGGAATGCCGGGCGCGGGCGCCTCCTCGATGATCTTCTGGTGGCGGCGCTGCATGGAGCAGTCGCGCTCGCCCAGGTAGACGGCGTTGCGGTGCTTGTCGGCCAGAATCTGGATCTCCACGTGGCGCGGGTTCTCCAGGAACTTTTCCATGTACACGGCCGGGTTGTTGAACGCGGCGCCCGCTTCGGCCTTGGTCATCTGCACGGCATTGACCAGGGCAGCCTCGGTGTGCACCACGCGCATGCCGCGACCGCCACCACCGCCGGCCGCCTTGATGATGACCGGGTAGCCCACGCTCTTGGCGATGCGCTTGATCTGGGTCGGATCATCGGGCAACTCACCCTCCGAGCCCGGCACGCAGGGCACGCCGGCCTTGATCATGGCCTGCTTGGCCGAGACCTTGTCGCCCATGATGCGGATCGACTCGGGCGTCGGACCGATGAACTGGAAACCACTCTGCTCCACCCGCTCGGCGAAATCGGCGTTTTCGCTGAGGAAACCATAACCGGGGTGGATGGCCTCGGCGTCCGTCACCTCGGCGGCCGAGATGATGGCCGGCATGCTGAGGTAGCTCTGGCCCGAAGGCGCCGGGCCGATGCAGACCGCCTCTTCGGCCAGCTTGACATACTTGGCTTCGCGGTCAGCTTCGGAATAGACCATCACCGCCTTGATGCCGAGTTCACGGCAGGCACGCTGGATCCGGAGGGCAATCTCCCCCCGGTTGGCCACCAGGATCTTCTTGAACATGGGGTGGTGGCCTTATTCGATGATGAACAGGGACTGTCCGTACTCCACGGCCTGGCCGTTCTCGCACAGGATCTGCGTGATCGTGCCAGCCTTGTCGGCCTCGATCTCGTTGAGGATCTTCATGGCCTCGATGATGCAGATGGTCTCCCCCTGCTTGACCGCCTGGCCCACTTCGACAAAAGGCTTGGCACCCGGCGAGGCCGAGCGGTAGAACGTACCCACCATGGGCGCCTTGACGGCATGACCGCTGGGAGCGGCCGGGGCAGCGGGCGCCGCCGCCGGGGCCGCCGGCGCGGGCGCAGCGGCAGGCGCCGCCGGAGCCGCCACCATCGGAGCCGCCATGGGCGCGGGCATGGCATAGCCCTGCACGGCACCGCCACCCTTGACGATCCTCACCTTGCCTTCGGCTTCGGTGATTTCCAGTTCCGACACGTTCGAATCAGACACCAGATCGATCAGGGTCTTGAGTTTTCGCAAATCCATGGGATCTCCAACGTCGTTATTCCATGTGCATCCAATTTAGAACAATTGGTAGCAATTTCCAGCCATCTACTGCGAAATACATCCGCAGGCGTCCGGGCCGGGCGCCATCATAAGCGATCTTGCAGGGACTTTATTGGAGCTCGCGCCAGAGCTTCAGGTCCTGCTCGGAGAGCTTGCCAATTTTGCGATGCAAGATCACCCCATCCGCACCGAACAGGACGGAAAAGGGCAGGCCGCCGGCCTGATTGCCCAGATTCTTGCTCAGGGTGAGCCCCTCCATGCCCGCCAGTACCACCGGGAAGGCCAGCGGCTGCCGACCCAGAAAGCTCTGCACAGGCGTCAGCTTGTCCACGGCAATACCAAGCACTTGCCAGCCTTTGGCTGCATTTTCGCGATAGAAGGCATCCAGTAGCGGCAATTCTTCCACGCAGGGCGGGCACCAGGTGGCCCAGAAATTGATCAGCAAGGGCCGCCCGCGCAGACTCAGCATGGCCAGCCGAGTGCCTGCCGGCGTATCCAATTCCAGGCCCCAGAGTTGCTGGGCCACGCCCTCATCCAAAGCCGCAGGTGTGTAGCGCCACCAGGCCAGGCCGGTCCCCGCAAGACCTGCGACAGCTGCCGCGACGCCATACAGGGCACGCCGGCGACTCGGCTGGGCTGTCTGTTCTGGTTCCAAAAAATCACCTCAAATTTCAGTTTCTTCAATCAACAGACGGCGAACAGACTCCAAATCACCTCGGGGTCGACGCCCTTTGCTGTCACGTAGTAAGGCGCCACGCAGATCGTCCAGGTCGTTGACCAGCAAATGTACCCCGATCGTCTCACCCAGCTCGCGGCTGGGGGCATGAAAGCTCAGCGCCTCGACCGGCTGCTGGTGCAGACCTGTCACGGTGCGGGGCTCATAGGCCACGCCCAGATCGATCAGGGCGATCTCGGCTGACTTCTCGTCCTCGCAGAACAACTGCAGATAGATGTCGGACAGCCGGGTGGCCGTGCCGTGCCAGACCGCGCCGCCCAGATGGGGCTGAAAGCGCTCCAGGCGCTCCATCCAATGCAGGGCCAGACGACGCAGAGCACGCAGTTCGGCCGGCTGAGTGTCGGCGCAGAACAAGGCGATGTGCTCGCGCACCGCGTCCTCCACCGCATCGTTGTCCGGCAGGGCTGTGCGCTGAGGCAGACCCAGCTGCTTCACGGCACGGCGCTTGGCCGGCCCGTACTCCAGCCCCTCATCGACCACCAGGCGCGCCGCGATCGCGGCAATTTCGTCTTGAGCACTCACAGACGGATTGTGCTCCCCCGCCGAAGGCCCCACGCCCGCCCCCTAGAATCGCCCGATGCATATCCACATCCTCGGCATCTGCGGCACCTTCATGGGAGGACTGGCCGCCCTCGCCCGTGAAGCGGGCCACCAGGTCACCGGCTGCGATGCCGGCGTCTACCCGCCCATGAGCGACCAGCTGCGCGCGCTGGGCATTGACCTGATCGAGGGCTTTGCTGCCGAACAGATGGCCTTGAAGCCGGACATGTATGTGATCGGCAATGTGGTGAGCCGCGCCCGCACGGCCGACGGTGCACCGAAGTTCCCGCTGATGGAAGCCATCCTCGAAGCCGGCGCCCCCTACACCAGCGGCCCGCAATGGCTCGCCGAGCACGTGCTGCAGGGCCGCCACGTGCTGGCCGTGGCCGGCACCCACGGCAAGACCACCACCACCTCGATGCTGGCCTGGATCCTCGAGGCCAACGGACGCCAGCCCGGCTTTCTGGTCGGCGGTGTGCCCATGAATTTCGGCATCTCGGCCCGGCTAGGTGGCTTGGCGGCAGCAGGACAACGCCCGCTCTTCGTGATCGAGGCCGACGAGTACGACACAGCCTTCTTCGACAAGCGCAGCAAATTCGTGCACTATCGCCCGCGCACGGCGGTGCTCAACAACCTGGAGTTCGACCACGCCGACATCTTCGACGACCTGGCGGCCATCGAACGCCAGTTCCACCACCTGGTGCGCACCGTCCCGGGCACGGGCCGCATCGTGGTCAACGGGCTGGAGGAAAGCCTGGCGCGCGTGCTGCATGCCGGCTGCTGGAGCGAGGTGCGCAGCTTCGGCGCGGCCGTGAGCGACTTCAGCCCCCGCGGCGAGCCGCACGATTTCGACGTCCTGCAACAAGGCCAGGCTGTCGCGCGTGTTCAATGGGGCTTGAGCGGCGTGCACAACCAGCTCAACGCGCTGGCCGCCATCGCTGCGGCCGAACACGTAGGTGTGGCGCCGGCCGATGCGGCTCGTGCGCTGGGCGAGTTCCAGAACGTCAAGCGCCGCATGGAAGTGCGCGGCGCCGTACGCGGCATCACGGTCTACGACGACTTCGCCCACCACCCCACGGCCATCCGCACCACGGTGGACGGCTTGCGCCGCCAGGTCGGCAAGACGGCCCGCATCCTGGCCGTCTTCGAGCCGCGCAGCAACACCATGAAACTCGGCACCATGAAGGCCCAGCTGCCCTGGAGCCTGGAAGATGCCGACCTGGCTTTCTGCCACAGCGGCGGACTGGGCTGGGACGCGCGCGAGGCCCTGGCCCCCATGGGCGCGCGCGCCCAGGTGGCCGACAACATCGAGGTGCTTGTACAAGAGGTGGTCACCGCGGCGCGACCGGGTGACCACATCCTCTGCATGAGCAACGGCGGCTTCGGCGGCGTGCACCAGAAGCTGCTCGACGCATTGGGTCGAACTTGAAGCGGACGGTATTCAGCGCAAGACACCGCGGAACCGGCTTGGCCGGGCCGCTGGTGTCGCCCCTTGAGGGGGTGGCGGAGCGACACGCAGTGCGCGCAGCCTGGGGGGAGCTTTATCCGCGGCGGGCCTTCACCGAATCCGACAGCACCTGCAAGGCGGCGAGGGAGTCGTCCCAACCCAGGCAGGCGTCGGTGATGCTCTTGCCGTACTCGAGCTTGTCCGCATCGTCCTTGCCCGGCGTGAACTTCTGGGCGCCGGCATTGAGATGGCTCTCGATCATCACGCCGAAGATGCTGCGTGAGCCACCCGAAATCTGGCCGGCGATGTCTCGCGCCACCTCCAGCTGCTTCTCGTGCTGCTTGCTGCTGTTGGCATGGCTGCAGTCCACCATCAGCGTGGCCGGCAGCTTGGACGCCTCCAATTCCTTGCAGGCCGCGGCCACATTGGCTGCGTCGTAGTTGGGCGTCTTGCCGCCGCGCAGGATCACGTGGCAGTCCTTGTTGCCGTTGGTCTGCACGATGGCCACCTTGCCGTTCTTGTGCACCGACAGGAAGTGGTGGCCACGCGCGGCGGCCTGGATGGCGTCGGTCGCGATCTTGATATTGCCATCCGTGCCGTTCTTGAAGCCGATGGGAGCGCTCAGGCCCGAAGCCAGTTCGCGGTGCACCTGGCTTTCGGTCGTGCGGGCGCCAATGGCGCCCCAGGCGATCAGGTCACCGATGTACTGCGGCGAGATCACGTCCAGGAACTCGCTGCCCGCCGGCAGGCCCAGGCGGTTGATCTCGATCAGCAGCTGGCGCGCGATGCGCAGGCCCTCGTCGATGCGGTAGCTCTCGTCGAGGTAGGGATCGTTGATCAGGCCCTTCCAGCCCACCGTGGTGCGCGGCTTCTCGAAGTACACACGCATCACGATCTCCAGCGTGTCCTTGTACTTGTCGCGCTGCGCCTTGAGGCGGCGGGCGTACTCCACGGCGGCGGCCGGATCGTGGATCGAGCAGGGGCCGATGATGACCAGCAGGCGGTCGTCCTTGCCGGCCATGATGTTGTGGATGGTGTGGCGGGTGTGGGAGATCAGGCTCTCCACCGGCGTACCACTGATGGGAAAGAAGCGGATGAGGTGTTCGGGCGGGGGCAACACGGTGATGTCCTTGATGCGTTCGTCGTCGGTGCGGCTGGTCTTGTCACCGGGATGCGCATACCAGGCGTCGGTGCTGGTGGGTTGGGCTTGGGCCGTCATCGTGTCGCTCCTTGTTGCTCGTTGGATGGTGGATCAGGTCAAAAAAAAACCGCCGGCGAGGCCGGCGGTTTTGAATTCGGGACGTTTCTTGCGGGTACGTTCAGAACTCTCTCTCGCCGGCGGCGTGTGAGAACCAAAAGTAGCCAAAAAAGTAGAAACGGGTCGAGACCATGACAGTCAATATAGCACAGAAAAATCGAGGCCTGGCAACTTCAGCGGGTCAGGCCGTGCCACCGACCGTCAGACCGTCGATGCGCAGCGTGGGCTGGCCCACGCCGACCGGCACGCTCTGGCCTTCCTTGCCGCAGGTGCCTACGCCACTGTCCAGGCGCATGTCGTTGCCGATCATGGTCACGCGGGTCAGGGCATCGGGACCGTTGCCGACTAGCGTGGCGCCCTTGACGGGGTAAAGGATCTTGCCGTTCTCGACCCACCAGGCCT
This sequence comes from Curvibacter sp., assembly GCA_003500955.1. Lineage (GTDB taxonomy): Bacteria > Pseudomonadota > Gammaproteobacteria > Burkholderiales > Burkholderiaceae_C > Hylemonella. Next base: position 11,196 of record DNQP01000243.1, read on the forward strand.
CGCTGGCCGAGAACACGAACTTGCCCGAGGTGATGTCGACCTGGCCGCCACCGAAGTTGGTCGCATAGAGCCCACGGCCGATGCTGGCCACGATCTCTTCCGGCGTCTTGTCACCGCCCAGCATATAGGTGTTGGTCATGCGCGGCATGGGCACATGGGCATAGCTCTCGCGCCGGCCATTACCCGTGGGAGCGGTCTTCATCAGGCGCGCGTTCATCGCGTCCTGGATGTAGCCCTTGAGGATGCCGTCCTCGATCAGCACGTTGCGCTGGGTGGTGTTGCCCTCGTCATCGACGTTGAGCGAGCCGCGGCGGTCGGCGATGGTGCCATCGTCCAGCACCGTCACGCCCTTGGCCGCGACGCGCTGGCCGATACGGCCCGAAAACGCGCTTGAGCCTTTGCGGTTGAAATCACCCTCCAGGCCATGACCGATGGCCTCGTGCAGCAGCACCCCGGGCCAGCCCGGACCCAGCACCACGGTCATTTCGCCCGCCGGGGCCGGACGCGACTCCAGATTGGTCAGGGCGGCGCCCACGGCCTCGTCCACATACTGGCGGATCATGGCCTCGTCGAAATAGGCCAGGCCGAAGCGGCCGCCGCCGCCGGACGAACCCATCTCGCGCCGGCCACCCTGCTCGGCAATCACCGTCACCGACAGGCGTACCAGCGGACGCACGTCGGCCGCCAAGGTGCCGTCGGCACGGGCCACCAGCACCACGTCGTACTCACCCGCCAAACCGGCCATGACCTGGGCCACGCGCGGATCCTTGGCACGGGCGAGCTTTTCCACCTTCTCCAGCAAGGCCACCTTGGCCGTGCTGTCCAACGTGGCAATCGGGTCGGTGCCCGGATAGAGCGTGCGCGAGCCCGCGATCTTCTGCGCCGCAGCCTTCACGCGCGCGGACTTGCCGGCCGCGGCGATGCTGCGCACGGTGCGCGCGGCATCCAGCAGCGAGGCCTCCGAGATGTCGTCGGAATAGGCGAAGGCCGTCTTCTCGCCGCTGACGGCGCGCACACCCACGCCCTGGTCGATGCTGAAAGAGCCGGTCTTGACAATGCCCTCCTCCAGGCTCCAGCCCTCGCTGCGCGTGTACTGGAAGTAGAGATCGGCGTCGTCCACGCGGTGAGCGCGGATCTCGGACAGGGCGCGCAGCAGGTGCGTTTCGTCCAGGCCGAAAGGCGTGAGCAGCAGCTCGCGGGCAATGGCCAGACGCTCCAGGGTGGGTTCACGTGAAATCATGCAAGCCATTGTAGGCCGCCGCCCTTGCCCCTGCAGCGGACGGGCTCAGGACTGGATCAGGCGCTTGGATTTGGCGATGGACATCATCATGCCCAGAGCCAGGCCCAGGGTCACCATGGCCGTACCGCCATAGCTGATGAAGGGCAGGGGCACGCCCACCACGGGCAGGATGCCGCTGACCATGCCCATGTTCACGAAGGCATAGGTGAAGAAGATCATGGTGATGGCCCCCGCCAGCAGGCGGGCGAACAGCGTGGGGGCCTCCAACGCAATGGCCAGACAACGCAGCACCAGGAAGAGGAAGGCCGCGAGCAGGAAAAGATTGCCCAGCAGACCGAACTCCTCGGAGTAGGCGGCGAAGATGAAATCGGTGGTGCGCTCGGGGATGAACTCCAGATGCGTCTGCGTGCCCTGCATGAAGCCCTTGCCGATCAGGCCACCGGAACCGATGGCGATCATGCCCTGGATGATGTGGAAGCCCTTGCCCAGCGGGTCGCGCCAGGGATCGAGCAGGGTACAGACGCGTTGCTGCTGGTAGTCGTGCAGCAGCGGCCAGTCGACCCCGGCGGCGCAGAGCTCGGGCTCGAAGATCACGAGCAGCAGCACGCCGATCACCCCCAACGCCACGGGCGGAAGGATGAGCTTCCAGCTCAGGCCGGCAAAGAAGATCACGGACAGGCCAGCGGCCAGCACCAGCAGAGAGGTGCCCAGATCCGGCTGCTTCATGATCAGGCCCACCGGCAGCGCCAGCAGGGCGCCAGCGACGAGGAAGTCCAGCGGGCGCAGCTGGCCCTCGCGCTTCTGGAACCACCAGGCCAGCATCAGCGGCATGGCGATCTTGAGCAGTTCGCTGGGCTGGATCACGACGCCGACGTTGATCCAGCGCCTGGCGCCTTTCTTGGTGATGCCGAAGACCGCCACCGCGATCAGCAGCGTCACGCCAAGCACATAGAGCGGTACCGCCAGCGCCATGAGCCGCTGCGGCGGCACCTGGGCGACGACGAACATGATGAAGCCGGCAATCAGCATGTTGCGGCTGTGGTCGATGAAACGCGTGCCGTGGTCGTAGCCCGAGGAATACATGGTCAGCAGACCGATGCCGGCAAGGATGAAGACGGCAAAGGCCAGCGGCCCGTCAAAGCCCTGGAACCAGGGCAGGACGCGCTGCATCAGGGTGGGACGCTCGAAGATCACCGGCATGACCGCATTATCCCGCCAATACCCGGGCGCCCGGACTCAGCTCAGGCGGATCTCCACCACGGTCTGCCCGGGCTGGCTGCTCACGTCCAGCCCCACCCCGATGGCGGCGGCACGCTCACGCAGCGAGGCCAGGCCCTTGCGCTGTGCCCGCTCGGGATCGAAGCCGCGGCCGTTGTCGACCACGCGCAGCCGGGCCCCGCCCTCGGGGTAGGCCCGCAGCTCGATGCGCAGCTGGCTGGCCTGGGCATGCTGCAGCACATTGGACAGCGCCTCGAAGACCATGAACTGCAGCTGGCGCATGGCTTTGCTGTCCAGACCGGCCAGCGGCGGCAGCAGGTCCACATCCCAGGCCAGCTCGATGTCCGAGGCCTTGAAGCGTGGCTCCAGCCGGTAGCGCAGATTGGCCAGCAGGGTGGTCACGTCGCCCGGCGGGAGGTTCATGGCATCGATGGACAGCTTGAGCTGGTCCAGCGAGTCGCGCAGGGTCTGCAGCAGATCCTCCTCGCTGGCCTTGCCCGACTGCAGCTGGCGGATGGCCGCGCTGATGTGCGAACCCACGCCGTCGTGCATGTCGCGCAGGATGCGGGTGCGCTCGGCCGTGCGCTCCTGCTCGCGGGCCAGCTGCTCCAGCTGCCGGTAGCTGGCCGCCAGGGCCTGTTCCTTTTCCTGCACCTTGGCCGCCATGTTGTCCATGAGGTCGCGCGCCTGCGCGCTGGCCTCGCGAAAGCGCATGATCACGATGTAGCCCAGCGCCAGGCCGAACAGCACCGAGGAATAGCGCATCCAGGAAATCTCGGCGAAATTGTTGCTGGCGCGGATCACGACCCAGTCCCGAAAACCCACCAACACGTTGAAGACGCCAGCCGTGGCCACCAGCACATGCTCGGTCGTGGGCTTGCGCACCGAGCCCCAGAAATAGACCGCGGCGTAGCCGATGAACAGGAAGGTGGCGAAGCCATACCAGCCGGTCAGGTAGCGGTCGTCGTGCAGGGTCAGCGCTAGCCAGGCCGCGGGCAGGGACGTCAGCAGCAGCGCCCAGACCACGGCGCGCACCCAGCGCATCGAAGGATGGAGGTGCCAGCCTGCCACATGGTGGCAAAACAGCGCCGAGCCGCAGAACCAGCCCGCATAGGCCACGGTCTGCAACATGCCCCAGGCGGGCCAGGCCAGCGGCGGATCAGCGAGCGCGTTGTCCGACAGACGCAACATCCAGCAGATCTCGGCCACGCCGGCGCTCAGGTACAGCATGTCGCGCCGCGGCGCCTGCCCCGGAATCCGTTCGACCTGGGTCGCCCAGATCAGCAGGGCGATGACGCCCACCAGCAGGCTGAAGACGGAGACCGCGACCGAACCGGTGATGCGCCAGCGGTACGCTTCCTGGTAGTGCTCGCGGACCTCGATCTCAGGGCCGACCAAGAGGGTTGACAGGCCGCCGCGGCGGCCGCCATCGGCCTGCAGGAGGACGCGGAACTGGTTGTCGCGCTGCAGCAGCTGGGCCGGGATCAGCACGTACTGCGGCGCCTTGGCATAGTCCTCGTGATTGGGCTGCGCCATGTCGCCAAAGCGCGACAGCAGCACGCCGTTGAGCCAGATCTCGGCGCGGTTGCCAACGCGGGCGAAATAGACTGCATAAGGCTCGCTCGGCGGCTGATCGAGCTGGAACGGGATCTCGAACTCGGCCCGCCCCGCGCGCCATTGGTGTTGCCGATCCCAGTGGTAGGGCAGCTGGGTGTCGCGCTCCAGCACCGCGCCGTCCTGCACCGAGCTCACATGGGCCCGGCGCAGCTCCAGCAGTTCGGCCCGGACCGGGGCCAGCAGGCCCCACAGGCAGCAGCACAGAGCCAGTGCGCGCCAGACCGCCATGCTCAGACCCTGGACTGCAGCAGCCCCAGGCGCGAAGCCTCGAACACGGCTTCGTTCTTGGAATGCACCGACAGCTTGGAGTAGAGGTTCTTGATGTGCGTCTGCACGGTGTGCACGCTGACCGACTGCAGGCGCGCGATCTCGGCATAGGAGAAGCCGCGGGCGATCAGGGTCAGCACCTCCTGCTCGCGTGGCGACAGCAGCGGACCCTCGGCAGCGGGCCGGGCTGGCGCCGGGCGCTCGGACGCAGGCTCAGCCACACGGCGGCTGCTGGTGTACTTGGCCAGGACCTTGCGCGCGATCATCGGGGAAATGGGCGAGGCGCCGTCCTTCATCTCCAGGATGGTCTGGGCGATGTCATCGGGCGCCGAGTCCTTGTGGATGTAGCCCAGGGCGCCGGCCTCGATGCTGGCCAGCACGTTGTCCTCATCGCCAAACAGGGAGATCACCAGCGGCTCGCAACGCGGGTGCAGGCGCGTGGCGTGACGGATCACCTCCAGCCCGCTGCCGTCCGGCAAGCCCAGATCGGTCAGCAGCACGTCGACCATGTGGTCGTCGTCGTCCAGCCAGGCCCGCGCCTCGGACACCGAGCCCACGGCGCCGACCAGCTGCAGGCCGGCGCAGCGCGACACGCTGGCCACGAAAAAATCCCGCATCGCCGGGTCATCTTCAACCACCAATACCCGCCATACCTGCATCGCCCTGCCGCCTGCTCCATGTCTGAGACCCACCGAGCATAGCCGCAGGGACAGACCCTGCCCACGTCATGACCTCCCATGAACATGGGAGGCGCACATCCCCTTACGATGCTGGGGCACCTGATCCATCCCGACCATGACGACCACCCACCTGCTCTACCTCCATGGCTTCCGCTCCTCACCGCAGTCGACCAAGGCGCGGCTGGTCCAGCAGCGTGTCGCGCAACAGCATCCACGCGTCACACTCTGGTGCCCGCAACTCCCACCCTCGCCCCGACAGGCCATGGCCGACGCGATGCGGGGCATCGCCGGCTGGCCGCGCGAGCACATGGCTGTCATGGGCTCCTCGCTGGGGGGCTACTACGCCACCTGGATCGCCGAGCAGACCGGCTGCCGCGCCGTGCTGCTCAACCCCGCCGTGCACGCGGCGCGCGATCTTGCGGGCCAGGTGGGCGTCCACCCCAGCTGGCACGAGCCGC
>DNQP01000059.1 GCA_003500955.1 Curvibacter sp.
CGCGGTAGCAGGAGAAGGAATAGAGACGGCCCGAGACCTCGGGCTGGGTGGTCTTGATCAGGGCGTCGATCAGCGACACGCCGGGCAGCAGGGTGAAGCCTGTGTCTTCGCCGTAGGTCCAGCAGTCTTCGGGGCGCTCGGCGGCCTGGGTCTCGAAGGCCAGCGTGGTGCGACGCGCGGCTTGCACGATGTTGCGGCGGATGCGGATGGCCGAGACCAGCTCGTCCACGCTGGGAAAGTCCAGGCCCACGGGGCTCATCAGCAGGGTCAGCAGGATTTCGCGCTGCAGATCGGCCGCGCTGGTCTGGGTGGTCAGGCCCAGGGTCTCGGCCAGATGCATGGTGTCGTGTCCTGGCGCCCAGGCCTGGGTGCTGCAAGGCGCGAGCCACAGGCGCAGCCAGCGACCCTGCCCGTCCAGCCCGGATTCGGTCTGCACCATGGCGGCCAGATCGCGGGCGTCGAGCTGTTCGAGCACCGCCTGCACCATGGCACTGCTGCTGCGCCCAGCCTTCAGACCACGCAGGACCATGCCGCGGCTGCGGGGCAGCGCCGGGTCCGGCACGTGCTCCGTGGCGTCGTAGAAATCCAGCAGTTTTCTCATCGTGCAATTCAATATACCCCAGCGTCTGTATGGAAAAGCTAGGGGAAACGCCGGGGTGTTGCGCAATTGATCACAGGGTGCGGCCTCACCACGGCTCATCGTTGTTCCGGCGCATCGTTACCTGCGCCGGCGAGGTTTTCACGCCATCCGCCGATCTGTTCATGTCCACCTCACACCGGCACTGACTGATTAACGCGGCTACCCGCGTGGCCGCCTACGCCCGGCCCAGGGTTCTGCTCAAAAAGGCAACCGCCGGCTTCGGTTCCTGGCCCGGCCCGACCGGCCTGCCCGTGCTCTGCATGGACCGGTGCGGTACCGTGGGCCTTCCCGCATGCACGCCCACGGTCTGAGCGTCTGGCGTGACAAAAAAAGAGGGCGCCGACGGCGCCCTTTTCAATGTCCGCAGACCCCTTGGAAAAATCAGTGGCCATCCCTCAGTTGCGCAGGCGCCCGCCGCGGGTGACCATGGCCAGCTCGACGTACTTGCTGCCATGGTTCTGCTCGGGCCCGTACTGCACGGTGTAGCCGCCCAGGTCATAGCTGCCCAGATTGCGCAGCGTCGCCAGCAGGGCCTTGGCGTCGCCCGGGCGCTTGCTGCGGCGCATGGCCTCGACCAGCACCTTGGCGCCGATGCAGGCTTCGAGCTGCGTACTGTTCATGGGCGTGGTGATGCCGTGGTCCTGCAGTGCCTTGGCGCATTCGCGCACCACGGGCAGGGAGGCGGTCGTGCTGGGGACCACCTGGGAGATCGAGACGCCGGCGGCGGCATCGCCGGCGGCGGTGATGTACTGCTGAGCGCCCACGAAGGACAGGCTGGACATGGGCACGAACTGGCCGCGTGCCGCAAGCTGCTTGCTGATCTCGGCGGCCGGGTCCGAGAGCACGGTGTTGATGATGACCTCGGGCTTGAGCGCGACCAGCTCGTTCATCTTCGCACTGTCGATCACCGCGTTGCGCTTGAGCGAAAACGCCTTGGGCGTCTTGCCCTGGCGCACCAGGTACTCGTTGACGACGCCGAAGTTCTGCACGCCGACCTCGTCGTCATAGTGGACCACGACCACCTGCTTCATGCCCAGGCTGGTCCAGAACGCCAGCATCTTTTCCAGCTCGTCACCGTAGGAAGCACGCAGCGTGTGCACCACGGGGCTGGGTTTGCGCACGGGATTGGCGCCGGAGAAAGGGGCGAAGAAGAGTACGCCGGCCTTTTCGGCCTGGGGCATGGCGTCCAGGCTCAGCGTGGCCGAGGCATAGCCGAAGAGGGCGACCAGACCGCGGGTCTGCAGCAGCTTGGTGGTGTTCTCACCGGCGGTCTTGCGCTGGTTCTGGTCGTCGAGCGTGACGAGCTCGATGGGCGCACCCGCCACACCGCCCTGGGCGTTGACCTGCTTGAAATAGGCCTGGGCGCCGTCGCGGATGTCCTGGCCGAAGACTGCGTTGCTCCCTGTCAGCGGGGCCGACTGGCCCACGATCCAGGCGTTCTGGGCGTGGGCGCTGCCCAGGCCCAGGGCCAGAGCCAGCAGCGGGGTCGCAAGGGCCGGTTGTTTGAAGACGGTGTGGATCATGATGGGTCTCCCCCAAGGGGTATGTGAGCCAATGGTGGCCCAGGAGATGTTTCAGAACTAGGCATGAAACCGCAACACCTGTGTGCAGGTGTACAGCCGTGTAAGCAGATGTGACGCCGAACGGTTCCGGACGTCACTTCGAGGGTGCAGTGGCCTCAGTTGCGCAGCTTGCCGCCGCGCGTGACCATGCCCAGCTCCACGTACTTGCTGCCGTGGTTCTGGTCTGGCGCATAACTGACCGTGAAACCGCCCGTGTCGTAGCTGCCCAGGTTGCGCAACGCGGCCAGCAGGGCTCGGGCGTCGCCGGGGCGCTTGCTGCGGCGCATGGCTTCGGCCAGCACCTTGGCGCCGATGCAGCCTTCGAGGTGCGTGCTGTTCATGGGCTTGGTGACGCCGGCATCTTTGAGGGCTTGGGCGCATTCGCGCACCACGGGCAGCGAGGCCGAGGTGTTGGGCACCACCTGCGAGATCGAGACACCGGCGGCGGCATCGCCCGCGGCGTCGATGTACTGCTGCGCACCCACGAAGGACAGGCTGGACATGGGGATGAAGAGACCCTGGGCCACGAGGCGCTTGGTGATCTCCGCCGCGGCGCCCGAGAGCACGGTGTTGATGATCACCTCGGGTTTGAGGGCGATCAATTGGGCGAAGCGCGCGTCGTCGATCTTGGCATTGCGCTCGAGCGAGAAGGCCTTGGGTGTCTTGCCCTGGCGTGCCAGATAGTCCTTCACCACCCCGAAGTTCTGGTTGCCGACCTCGTCGTCGTAGTGCACGACCACCACTTCCTTCATCCCGAGGCCGGTCCAGAACGCCAGCATCTTTTCC
>DNQP01000022.1:0-12662 GCA_003500955.1 Curvibacter sp.
TGGCGAAGCAAGAGAAAGTGAGTCGGCCGCCGGGCCGAGACCCGGCCTGCCACGCAGACAGGAAACTGTCCATTACGGCAAGCAGGCCAGAGTCAGAACTTCGAATCCGGAACATCATCCTCCGGCCAATCCCGGATATAGGCCTTGAGCATCTTGTTCTCAAAATTCTGCGCATCCACCACGGCCTTGGCCACGTCGTAGAAGCTGATGACGCCCATGAGCATCTTCTTGTCCATCACGGGCATATAGCGCGCGTGGCGCTCCAGCATCATGCGGCGGACCTCGTCGAGCTCGGTCTCCATGGTGCAGGTCAGGGGTGCGTCGTCCATGGCGCTGCGCACGGTGGACGTGCCCACGCTGCCCTTGTTCTTGACCACCTGCTGGATCACCTCGCGGAAGGTCAGCATGCCCACGAGGTCACCATGGTCCATGACCACGAGCGAGCCGATGTCCTTCTCCGACATCGCGTCCAGCGCCCGGGCCAGCGGCTCCTCGGGCGTGATGGTGTACAGGGTATTGCCCTTGACGCGCAGGATGTCGCTGACTTTCATGGTGTGCTCCTCGTGACTCTTTATGGGGTCGAATATAGCCCACAATAAGACGTAAACCCGCCATGGGTCAAGAGGGCTGGCGACAGCTGTCGCGCCCGCACACACAAGGACAACGGAGACCACCATGCCCGGCTATTCCGACCCCGGCTTCGACACCCTGGCCCTGCACGCCGGGGCCGCGCCCGACCCCGCCACCGGCGCGCGCGCCGTGCCCATCCACCTCACGACCTCCTTCGTCTTCGAGTCCAGCGAGCACGCGGCCTCGCTCTTCAACCTTGAGCGCGCGGGCCATGTCTACAGCCGCATCAGCAACCCGACCAACGCGGTCTTCGAGCAGCGCATGGCCGCGCTCGAAGGCGGCATCGGCGCCATCGCCGTGGCCAGCGGTCAGGCCGCCCTGCACCTGAGCATCGCCACCCTCATGGGCGCGGGTTCGCACATCGTGGCCAGCACGGCGCTCTACGGCGGCAGCCAGAACCTGCTGCACTACACCCTGCGCCGCTTCGGCATCGAGACGACCTTCGTCAAACCGGGCGACCTGGACGGCTGGCGCGCCGCGGTACGGCCCACCACCAAACTCTTCTTCGGCGAGACCGTGGGCAATCCCGGCCTGGACGTGCTGGACATCCCGGCCGTGAGCGCCATCGCGCACGATGCGGGTGTGCCCCTGCTGGTGGATTCCACGCTCACTTCGCCCTGGCTCATCCAGCCCTTCGAGCACGGCGCGGACCTGGTCTACCACTCGGCCACCAAGTTCCTCAGCGGGCACGGCACGGTGATCGGGGGTGTGGTGGTGGACAGCGGCCGCTTCGACTGGGAAGGTGCCCAAGACGCCGCGACCGGCGTCGGGAAATTTCCTGAACTCGCCGCGCCCTACGAGGGCTTCCACCACATGGTCTTCACCGAGGAATCCACCATCGGCGCCTTCCTGCTGCGCGCGCGCCGCGAGGGCCTGCGCGACTTTGGCGCCTGCATGAGCCCGCACACGGCCTGGCTGATCCTGCAGGGCCTGGAGACGCTGCCGCTGCGCATGGCGCGCCACATGAGCAACACCGAGAGGGTCGTGGCCTTCCTGGCCAGCCAGCCCTTCGTCTCGCGCGTGGGCCACCCGCTGCTGGAGAGCCACCCCAGCCACCAACTGGCGCAGAAGCTGCTGCCGCGTGGCGCGGGCTCGGTCTTCAGCTTCGACCTCAAGGGCAGCCGCGAACAGGGCAGGAAGTTCATCGAGACGCTCAAGCTCTTCAGCCACCTGGCCAATGTGGGCGACTGTCGCAGCCTGGTGATCCACCCGGCCTCGACCACCCACTTCCGCATGAGCGACGAGGCCCTGGCCGGCGCCGGCATCGGGCCGGGCACGATACGCCTGTCCATCGGCCTCGAAGATCCGGACGACCTGATCGACGACCTGAAACGGGCCTTGAAGGCCGCAGAGAAACACATTTAACCCGTTCGGGCTGAGCCTGTCGAAGCCCTTCGACAAGCTCAGGGCGAACGGCTTGGAGCACATATCCATGCAACTCAATGTCAACGGCGCCCCCACCTACTGCTACACCGGTGGCAAACCCTTCGATGCTGCCAAGCCCACCGTCGTGATGATCCACGGCGTGCTCAACGACCACAGCGTCTGGGCCCTGCAGAGCCGCTACCTGGCCAACCACGGCTGGAATGTGCTGGCCGTGGACCTGCCGGGCCACGGCCGCAGTGCGGGCGAGGCGCCCGCTTCAGTGGAAGAGGCAGCGGGCTTCATCGCCGCCCTGCTCGACGCCGCGGGCGTGCAGCGTGCCGCACTCGTGGGCCACAGCTGGGGCTCGCTGATCGCGCTGGAGGCAGCGGGCCGGCTCCGGGACCGCATCAGCCACCTCGTGCTGGTCGGTACGGCCTACCCCATGAAAGTCTCGCAGGCCCTGCTCGACGCCTCGCTGAACGAGCCCGAAAAGGCGCTGAAGATGATCAATGTGTTCTCCCGCAGCACGCTGGCGGCGCCGCCCTCGGCCCTCGGGCCGGGCACCTGGGTCTATGGCGCCAGCCTGGCCCTGGGCCGGCGTGTGCTGGCCAGCAACCCAAAAGTCAATGTCTTCCACCGCGGCTTCCTGGCCTGCGACCGCTACGCCGGGGGTGAGGATGCCCTGCGCGCCATCACCTGCCCCGTGCTCTTCCTGCTCGGCGCCCAGGACCAGATGACCCTGGCGAAGAACGCCCAGGGCCTGATCGCGCTGGCGCGCGAGAGCGGCAAGCAAGTGGCAGTGCAGAACCTGCCCGTGGGCCATCACCAGATGACGGAAGCCCCGGAGGAGACGCTGGCGGCGATCCGGGACTTCCTGCGCTGACGGAACGGCGGCTCAGAAGCCGTAGCGGCCCCAGAGGAAGATGATGTTGCCGTAGCCCGTGCCACCAGGCAGGAAGGTGGCATTGAGCGAGGCGCGGCCGTAGCTCACGGAGGCGATCGGCAGGATGCCCGGCAGGGGCGTGTAATTGCCGACGTCGGCGCGCGCCGTGACGAGCACCGTGTAGCCCACGCCGGCATGCAGCCCCGTGGGCGGCCCCCAGACCCACTGGTAACCATAGCCCACGATGGGCTGGGCCTTGCTGTGCGAGTCGAGGAAGACCATGCCGTACCAGCCGTGCCAGTTGCCTTCGGCGTCGTAGCGGCTACGGCCGTAGCCCAGGCCCCAGGAGTCCTCGCGGTAGCTGTCGATCTTTTCCCGGGTGTAGGCGTAACGCAGGTGGTGGGCCCGGAACGGCAGGTAGACCTCCTCGCGCCCCTGGGTCCAGGTGTCGGACAGCTCGCGACAGAGCTGGTCCCAGGTCCCCTCGCCCGGATCACAGGCCGCCCGCGCGGGCAACGCGAATGACAGGCCCAACATCAGCACCGACAGTAAATAACGCACGCAAGCTCCTCCAGCTACGGCGCGTACCGTAGCACAGGAGGACGGCCTTTCAGGCCCGTTGCAACAAAGCCTTACTTGCCCGCGAGCAGGCGCGCCATGGCCTGGTCGGCATCCGCCTTCAGCGGGCTGTTGGGATAGGCCTTGGCAAACTCGGCAAAAGCCGCCTGGGCCTGCTCCTTCTGCTCGGCCTCGACCAGGGCCATGGCCTTCTGGAAAGCCGTGAGCTCGTCGGCATCGACGGACTGGGGCTTGGCCTCACCCTTCCAGTAGACATCGCTGGCCTCGACAGCCGAGCCACGCACGCCGCCCACGGCCGTGGTGGTGCCCAGCTTCTTCTGCGGCGTCATCTGCTCGATCTTCATGCGCAGGCGCTCCCAGAAACCGGACCAGGAATCGCCGGGGGCACCGCCCTGGGCATGGGCCAGCGGCATGGCGAGGGCCAAGAGCAGGGGGATCAGTTTCTTCATGGCAGAACTCCAAGGATCAGGGCGCGCATGCTCGAAGTATCGGAGACGGCGGGCCCAAATCAAGCCCGCCGGCGACATCCGGGCGCCCGTCTGTCTACTTTTTCTCGCGCGCGCCAGCCGGGGCGGCCGGGCGCGCCCGGGTCGACGACAGGGTGTTCATGAGCTCCAGGCCCAGGGCCTTGTACTTGCCGGCGATCGCCGGGTCGATCTTCTGCGCCTGGGCATACGCCTCCTTGGCCTTGTCGACGTTCTTGCCGGCCTTGTAGGCCTGGGCCAGGTTGACCAGGATCTCGGCATCCTTGGCGTCGGCCTTGACGGCGTCGGCATAGAACTTCTGTGCCTCGGCGTACTGGCTGTCGAGCATGTGCAGATTGCCCAGGTTGTTGAGCGCGGCCGCGTTGCGCGGCTGGGTCTCGACCACCTTGCGGAAATACTTGCGCGACTCCGCGCGGTCGCCCTGGCGCGCCAGGATGATGCCCACCTGCAGGTGAGCGTCCATGTCGGACGGGTTCTTCTGGATGGCCTGCAGATAACGGCGCGTCAGGGTCTGCGAACTGATCTTGAGCACCGAGAGCAGGTCGCCAGGGAAGTTGCGCTCGATCACCTCGCGCGTGACCGGCGGCGCACGCCAGGGGTCGTCGGGCAGGCCCGCGGGCTTGAACTTCTCCCAGGCGGCATGCACGTCGAAGATGGCAAAGCCTTCCTTGCCCTTCTCGCGGTAATACGTGGCGGCCCCGGTCTCCCAGGCCTTGATGAAGGACTTGCCGACCAGCGTGACCTCCACCGGGATCCAGAGCAGGCCCTCGTGCGCGACGTACATATTGTCCATGGTGTAGCCGTCGGCCGGCGCTTCGACGCCCGTGGCCAGCATCATGAGCATGTGGCCGGGCACCAGCAGCTTGCGGGTGGAGATGCCCAGGCTCTCCAGCGCCGCCGCATAGAGCGCCACCAGGTCATCGCAATCACCCGAACGGCGCTGCAGGGTTTCGCGCGGGTACTGGATGTAGTCCACGTAGTCGACCTTGTTCGAGGTCACCTGGTAGGGGTTGGTCGGGTCCTGCACATAGGTCACGCCCAGCGCACCCAGGGTGTTGAACAGGGCCGCGGCCAGCTGCGTGGGCTCCTTGTTGGCGCCGAACTCGGAAGCGACCGAGCGCGCAAAGTTGATCACCAGCGGATCCTTGGGCGTGATGAAGGCGGCGTAGCGCTCGCGCTCGTCCCAGCTCATGCGGTGCTTGTCGTAGATGTTCAGCGTCTTGATCTGGCTGTAGACCTTGGCCTGGCCGTTCTCGAAATAGCCCGCTTCGATCTTGGCCTGTACCGGCGTGTCTTCGGTCAGCGTGAGGATGTTGTTGTTGAACACAGCCTTGAGCACGACTTCACGGCTGGCACCCGGGGCCAGCTCGGGGATGCGCTGCTCGGTCGGGAAGTCCATGAAGTTGTTCAGCACGAAGCTGACCTTGATGTCGTTCATGGGGTTGCGCGTGTTGTTCGTGAGCTTGATCGTGCCCACGCCTTCCTTCTCGTAGAGCTTGTAGCTGTTGGAAAAGACGTTGTGCAGATGGGTGGCGTCGATGTCCAGCGGTGCGCGGTTGTCGGCCTGGGTGCTGAACTGCACGGCCTGCTTCTCGGACTCCACACCATCGACGCTGCGGGCCGACACATACAGGGTGTAGGCCGTGCCGGCGTTGAGGTTGTCGCGCTGGAACTCGGCGCTGCTGCTCTCGGCCAGCTTGCTGAACTTCTCACCCTCCTTCTGGTACAGCACATAGGCCGTGACCAGCTTGGGATCGAGCGGCTTCCAGCTCAGGCGCACGCGGGACGTGGCGGCCTCGGCCTTGAGTTCCTCCAGCGGCGGCGGCGTGTACTGCAGCGCCGTGCCACTCACGATCGCGCTGGCCGGGCCCTCGCGGCCCTCGGCCGTGGCCGCCGCCACGCGGTAGTGGAAGCTCAGGCCGGGCTTGAGCCCGCTGTCCACATAGCCCGCGGTCTTGCTGCTGCCCACGGGCAGCCAGGGGCCGGCTTCGTTGTCGGCGCGGTAGATGCGGTACTGCTGCACATAGGCCAGGGGTGAAGCCGCCCAGCGCAGCTCCACCCCGTGCACCGCGGGCTGCGCCACGAGCTGCTGCGGCGCACGCGGTCGGTACTGGGTGCTGAAGAGCTGCACGCGCGACTCACCGCGCTCGGCGATGAAGAAGCTGCTCGCATCGCGCGCGGCGATGGCTTCGGCCTGGGCCAGCTCGCCGGCGGCATTGCCCGCGGTGCCGAAGCCACGCAGCAGGCGACCCTCATGGCTGTAGACACGCACGCGCTCGGGCGAAAGCACGAAGACCTCCTCCTGCGTGGCCAGCAGGCCCACGGGGTCGCGCAGACGCTCGTCCTCGCGCGCTGGGTCATTGCCGAACTCGCGCAGCGGCTCGCCCGCGGCCGAATAGGCCGTGACGCTGCCACGGCTGCTGTCGAGCACGAAGAGCTGGTCCTTGTCGTCGATGGCCAGCGCCGAGGGCCGGCCCAGCCGCTCTTTCACGCCACGGTCGATGAGCTTGAAGAAGACACCATCGGGGCTGAAACCCTGGATGCGGCCGTTGCCGCTGTCGGCCACGTAGACGCTGCCGTCACTGGCGATGACGAAGTCATTGGGTCCGTCGAACTGGCCGTTGCGGCTGCCGCTGCGGCCGACGGTCAGCACCGGCTTGCCGTCGGCATCGAGCTTGTGCAGCTTGTCGTTGCCGCGCTCCAGCACCCAGAGCGCGCCGGCCTTGTCAAAGGCCAGGGCCGTGGGCCGGATGCCCTTGAGCGGCATCTCCGTAGTCTTGCCGCCCTGGTGGCGCAACAACACCTCACGGTCGCGCGCCACGGCCACCAGCGTGTCCTTGCCGTCCCAGGCCAGACGGCTGGCGGCCAAGGGCAGGCTCTGCTGCCAGCGCACCGAGGGCTGGCCGCTGGCGCCCGGCAGCGCCTGCGCCACGGCCGTGGTCCCCGTACGGAATTGATGGACCAGGCCACGCTCGCGGTCCCCGACAAAGACCTGGCCTGCCGCCACGGCCAGACCGGCCAGGCTCTGGAACTGGCCCCGGCCGTCGCCGCGCGAACCGAAGAGACCGGCCATGCGGCCCTGCCGGTCATAGCGCTGCACGGCATAGCCCTCGGCATCGGCCACGAAGACGCCATCGGGCGCCAGCTGCAGGGCCACGGGCTTGCCGTTCTTGGGCAGCAGGCGCAGATGGCGCCCGTCCGCGGCATAGACCTTGACCTGCGAGCGGTCGCTGAACAGGCCGCCCGCGTTGTCCAGCACATGGATCTGTCCCGCCGCGTCAACGGCCACGGCGATGGGCCTCTCCAGCTTGTAGGGCACCTTCTGTTCGTCCAGCGCCTTGTTGGCAGCCGCCGTATCGATGGGCAGGGTGTAGAGGAAGACGCCGTTGTCGCCGTAAAGCTGGATGCGGCGGTTGCCGGTATCGGCCACGTAGACGATGCCGCCGGCAAAGGTGAGACCCTGCGGCGAGGACAGACCGCCGTCGCTGCTGCGGCTGCCGAACTGGCCCTTGTGCTTGCCGTCGCGGCCGTACATCACGACGCGGTTCTCGTCGCTGTCGAGCACATAGACCGTGTCTTCGGAGACTGCCACCGACTCGGCCTGGCCCAGCAGCTTGCCGCCGCGCGCATCCCGGGTCTGCAGGCTGAAGGCCGGCTGGCCGGTGCCGACGTCCAGCGCATCGACTTGGCCGCCCTTGCGCGCCACATAGAGGTACTGGCCGTCCATGCCCAGCAGCTTGCGGGTATCGGCCGCAGGGATGGGCCGCACGTACTCGATACGGGCCGGCGCCGTGCCTTGCGCCAGGACGGTGCCCTGCAGCAGCAGGCCCAGGGCGGCGATGGTGATGAGACGCATGATGTCAGTCCTCTTTATTTGTCCTGCCGGTTGAACACGCCATCCCATTCGGGCCCTGCCGGCGCCACCTTGAACTGCAGGCAGCGCTCCAAATATAGCCGGCTCGGCATGTCATTGGGGTACTCGGCCAGGATGGCCAGGAAGGATTTCTCGGCCGCGTCCCACTGCTGCTGGCGGAACTGCACCAGTGCCGCTGCAAACAGGGTTTCGAGCCGGTCCTCCTGCGTCTGCGCGGCGCCGCGCAGCTCGTGGATGGCCACGGGGATGTCCTTGCCGGCCACGCGCACACGGTCCAGGCGCCGGTAGCGGAAGCTGTCGCAGGTCTTGAGGTAGGTCGCATCGCCCACCACGAAGTCCACGCCGAAGTACTTGGCCATGCCCTCCAGGCGCGAGGCCTGGTTGACCGTATCGCCGATCACCGTGTACTCCATCTTCTGCCCGCGCGAGCCGATGTTGCCCGCCACCACGTCGCCGCTCTGGATGCCGCCGCGGATCACGAAGGGCTCCAGGCCCTGGGCCCGCCAGCGCTCGCCGAGCTCCACCATCCGCTCCTTCATCGCCAGCGCACAGGCCACGGCGCGCCGCGCGTGGTCGGGCTGGGACAGGGGCGCCCCCCAGTAGGCCATGATGCCGTCGCCCATGAACTTGTCCACCGTGCCGTCGTGCTGGTAGATCAGCTGCACCATGGCCGCCAGGTATTCGTTGAGCCGCGCCACCACCACCTGGGGCTTGTGGCGCTCGCTGAAGGCCGTGAAGCCCTTGATGTCGGTGAACATCACCGTCACCTCGCGGTTGTCGCCCCCGATGCGCGCCGCGCCCGGGTTTTTCTCCAGCTGGCTCACGAGCTTGTTGGACAGGTAACTGGAGAACATGGCGCGCATCTCGCGCGCACTGCGCTCCAGCACCATATAGCGCCAGCCCCCGGCCAGCAGCAGGGCCAGCAACGCGGCCAGCGGCGGGTAGACCATGCTGACCCACTGGCCCTGCAGGAAGAGCCAGTAGCTCAGGCCCAGGTAGCCTGCACTCAGGGCCAGCACGGCCGGGATGGCGCGGTGCAGGCGCAGGCGTGCGGTCAGCGCGAAGGCGACGCCCCCCAGCGCCACGATCATGAGCAGGTCGAAGAGGGACTGCAGGCCGGTGCGGTGGATGTAGCGCTGGCTCAGGATGTCGTCGGCCACGGCCGCATGCACCTCGACCCCGGGCGTGTTGGCGTGGAAGGGCGTGACGCGCATGTCGTAGATGCCCAGGGCCGTGGCGCCGAGGAAGACCGTCTTGCCGCGCAGCAGCGCCGGATCGACCCGCCCCTCCAGCACGTCGATGAAGGCGTAGCGCGGGTAGTTGCCCGGCGTGCCCGTGTAGTTGATCCAGAGTTCGCCATCCGGGCCCACGGGGATGCTGCGCCCGCCGAGTTCGACGCGGAAGGACGCGCTGCTGAACTGCGACTCGCCGAGCGTGCGCATGGCGGCCGCCAGGCCCAGCGAGGGCACGGCCTGGCCGTCCCGCTCGATCAGCAGCAGGTTGCGGCGGTTGACGCCATCGTCCTCGGGGATCAGGTTGATGTGGGCGATGCCGGCGGCCGCCCGCTCGATCTGCGGCAGGCTGCCGGTGCTGCCGGCCACGCGGAACTGGCGGTCGAAGGCGAAGGTGGTGGCCAGCACCACATTGCCGGCACGGCGGATGGCCTCGGCCAGCGCCTGGTCGACCTCGGCGCTCTCGGCCTCGGGGAAAAAGACGTCGAACAGCAGCACCTTGGGCTTGGCCGCTTCCAGACGCTCCAGCAGGCGCACGTACTGCTGGCGTGTCCAGGGGAAACGCCCCAGGGCCTGGATGCTCTTGTCATCGATGGCGATGATGGCAATGTCCGGGTGGACCGGGATGGGGCCGCGCAGGCTCTTGAAACGCAGGTCATAGGTGCGTGCCTCGAAGCCTTCAAGAAAGGCGTTCTGCTTGTAATAGAGCAGCGTCACCAGCAGCACCGGCAGCAGGGCCAGCAGCAGTGCCACCATGCGCGATCCGCGCCCCTGCTGTGTCTGACTCGGATCCATGCGGCCTCCTCTGCCCTGTGCAATTTGGGGAATGGTGATAGCGTAGCAGCCGGGGCCTCAGGGCGGTGCTCAGCCACGCACGCGGCGATGGCGATCGACCCAGTAGCCCAGCAACACCAGCAGCCACTGCAACTGCCCGATCCAGGCGATGGCGCTCACGCTGGGCGGCGGACTGCCCAGCACGTTGCCGGCATAGACCACGAAGAGAAAGAGCACGAGCCCCACCAGACCCCAGCGCCCTGCCGCGTCGCTGGCGCGGGTGCTGCGGGCATAGAGCCACACCCCCAGCATGAACAGCGGCACCTCCAGTGCCAGCGTCAGCGTCAGCGAAGACCACAGGCGCAGGCCCACCACCGTGTCCGACCAGGGCAGGATCTGCAGATCGGGCCGGTGCACCAGCAGGTCCAGCACCCAGTGGCTCAGCACCAGCAGGCCCAGCACGAGCGCGGCGCGACGCTCGCGCATCAACAGGAAGTGCAGGCCGCCGATCAGCACCGCCCAGCCCAGCACGGCCAGCAGGCTGTGCGTGTAGGGGTAGTGTTCGAAGACCAGGGGGACGACCGCCGTGGCACCGGGCTCGATGCGCACGCGCTCCAGCCCCATGAAGAGGAAGGTTGGCCAAAGCAGGTCGATGAGCTGCGCGGCCAGGAACAGCGTGCCCAGCGAGACCTGCGGGGCCGCGGACTTGGCGGCGAAGCCGAGCGCGAAGTGGCCGATGAACATGGCTCAGCCCTCCCGACCCCAGGTCTGCGGCCCGTCCCGCAGGAAGACCGGCAGGTCCATGACCGGCGGCTTGAGACCGGCCTGGTACAGCATGTCGGCCACATAGCCGCGGTGGTAGGTCTTGTGGTTCACGATGTGCAGCAGCATATCGCCGCGGCTCATGCGGCCAGCGCCGCCGTCGACGAAACGGAAGTCGATCTCCTCGGCCGCGGTCGTCGTGTCCAGTGCGTCGGCACAGGCGATGTACCAGCGGTCCAGCTCGGCCTGGTCCTGTCGCAGCTGTTCGAACGCGGGCTCCTGCGCAGGCTGGCGCGTGGTGTAGCCATGGGCCCGCCCCTGCAGATGCGCCTGCCAGATCCGGTCGACCACCCAAGCGTGGGCCAGCGTGCCCACCATGCTGTGCTGGCCATGGTTGCGGCGGGCCGTGGCCTCGCCGGCCGGCAGCGCGGCCAGGGTGTCGTAGAGGCGCGTGTTGGCCCAGGCGGTGTAGCGGGTCAGCATGCGCAGCGGGCGCAGCGCGGCATCGGACATGCGGAGAGACTCTCTTCGGGAGCGTAGACGGCGGCACTATACCCCCGTGCCCGGTCCTGTCGCCTGCGGGCTTGCCCTGAGAACAGGCCCAGGCCTACACTTGCGGCCATCAAAGAACAGCCGGAGACCGCCATGCAGACTGCCCCCACCGTCGACCCGCGCAGCTTCACGCGCTTCGCCGAGTTCTACCCCTTCTACCTGGGCGAGCACAGCAACCGCACCTGCCGCCGCCTGCATTTCCTGGGCAGCAGCCTGTCCCTGATCTGCCTGGCCATGCTCGTCATCACGGGCAAGCCGCAGTACTTCCTCTACGCCCTGCTCTGCGGCTACGGCTTCGCCTGGCTGGGCCACTTCGGTTTCGAGAAGAACAAGCCCGCCAGCTTCAAGCGTCCGCTCTACAGCTTCATGGGCGACTGGGTCATGTACAAGGACATCTGGACGGGCAAGATCCCGTTCTAAGCCGCGCGCTCAGCGCGGCGTCAGGGCGTCGCGCAGGCTCAGCCTCGTCAGCTCGCTGTTGCCCCAGAAGGCCTCGGTCGCCGGATCCGGCGGCAGCAGCAGGCTGCGCAGCATGGGCGCCAGCGGCGTCACATCCGGGTCGGCCAGCAGCACCAGGCGCGGCGGCTCGCCCGGCTCGGCCTCGGCCAGACGGCCCACCCAGTCCAGCTGGACCAGGGTTTCGGCCAGCGGATCCAATTGCAGGGGATCCACACGCAGACGCTCGGCGATCTGCATCAGCGTCAGCCCGTGACCCGGCGCCTGCCGTACCGCCTCCAGCACCCGCAGCATTTCCAGCGCCAGCTGAAAACGCCAGCCCGGCCCCGGTGCACGGCGCGACACGCCCGCCAGCAGGCTGGGCAGGTAGGCCGCGATCACCGCCCCCAGCAGCACGATGACCCAGGCCACGTAGATCCAGACCAGCAGGATGGGCACGGTGGCGAAGGCCCCGTAGACCGCCGAATAGGTGGGCACCGCCTTGAGGTAGAGCGTGAGGAGCTTCTTGGCGCCTTCGAGCGCCAGGGTCGCGAACAGGGCCCCGGTCCAGGCATGGGTCCACTTGACGCGGGTGTTGGGCACGTAATGGTAGGTGGCGGCCAGGCCGGCGGCCACCAGCAGGAACTCCACGCCGTCGAGCAGCAGGCGCAAACCCCCGGGCATGCCGCCCACCATGCCGCGCGAGGCCGTGACGATGTAGGAGGTGATGGTCAGGCTGATGGCCAGCAGCAGCGGACCCAGCGTCAGCGCGGCCCAGTAGATCAGCAGGCGCTGGCCGAAGGGGCGCGGCCGGCGCACACGCCAGATGGCATTGAGCGTGCGGTCGATGGTGAAGACCAGACTCAGTGCGGTGAAGAAGAGCACGGTCAGGCCAGCCCAACCCAGCCGTCCGGCGCGGCTGGCGAACTGGGTCAGGTAGCCCAGCACCTGGCGCGCGATGTTGTCGGGCACCAGGCTCTCGACCAGCCATTTCTGCAGCACGTCCTGAAACTTGGCGAACATGGGGAAGGCCGTGAACAGGGCCAGGGCCACGGTCAGCAGGGGCACCAGGGCGATGGTGGTGGTGAAGG
>DNQP01000022.1:12961-15946 GCA_003500955.1 Curvibacter sp.
CAGGGCGATGGTGGTGGTGAAGGTCAGGCTGCTGGCGGACAGGCCCAGGCGGTCCTCGCGGAAACGCTCGCGCAGGGTCAGGGCGGTGTTCTTCCAGGGAAAGCGTGAGAGATCGCCGAACAACTCTTGCAGACGTAGGGGCAGGCTCATGCCGCTATGATGCCAGCTTCGATGAATGACTCTGCACCCCACGTCACGCTGAGCCGCCGCCTGACCGTGGCCAGCCTCCTGGGCCTGATTGCGCTCGGCCTGGCCTGGGAGCTCTGGCTGGCCCCGATCCGCCCCGGCGGCTCCTGGCTTGCGCTCAAGGTCCTGCCGCTGTGCCTGCCACTGGCCGGCCTGCTCAAGAACCGCATGTACACCTACCGCTGGCTCAGCCTGCTGGTCTGGCTCTACGTGCTCGAAGGCCTGGTGCGCGCCACCAGCGAGCCCGCGCCCGGCGCCTGGCTGGCCATGCTGGAAGTGGTGCTGAGCATTGCCCTCTTCATCGGCTGCTCTCTGCACATCCGCCTGCGCCTGCGCGCCGCGCGCGAGGCCGGCCTTACCGAAACTAGCCCATCATGAATTTCACGTCTGAACAGAGAGCACTGCTGGAGCAGCTGCGCAGAATCGTCGGCACCCCCTACGTGCTGACCCACGAAGATCCGGCCGCCGACCTCACGGCCTGGGAGCTGGACTGGCGCGGCCGCGAGCGCGGCGTAGCCCTGGCCGTGGTGCGCCCCGGCAACACGCAGGAGGTGGCGGCTGTGGTGAAGGCCTGCGCGGCCGCGCGCGTGGCCATGGTGCCCCAGGGCGGCAACACCGGCATGGTCGTGGGCTCCACGCCCGACGAGAGCGGCACCCAGGTGGTGCTGAGTCTCACGCGCATGAACAAGGTGCGCCAGCTCGACGCCGGCAACCTGACCATCACCGTGGACGCGGGCTGCGTGCTGCAGAACCTGCAGGATGAGTGCGAGAAAGCCGGCTTCCTCTTTCCGCTGAGTCTGGCCTCCGAAGGCAGCTGCACCATCGGCGGCAACCTGGGCACCAACGCTGGCGGCACCCAGGTCGTGCGCTACGGCAACACACGTGAGCTCTGCCTGGGCCTGGAAGTCGTCACCGCACAAGGCGAGGTCTGGGACGGTCTGCTGGGCCTGCGCAAGGACAACACAGGCTACGACCTGCGTCACCTCTTCATCGGCTCCGAAGGCACGCTGGGCGTGATCACCGGCGCGACCATGAAGATCTATCCCCTGCCCAAGGCCCAGCTCACCGCCCTGGCCGCCGTGCCCTCCATGGAAGCGGCCGTGCAGCTGCTGGGCCTGGCGCACGAGCATTTGAGCGCCGGCCTGACCGGCTTCGAGGTCATGGGCCAGTTCGCGCTGAGCCTGGTGGCCAAGCACTTCCCGCAGCAGCGCGTGCCCTTCTGGCAGGAATCGCCTTGGTGCGTGGTGCTCGAAAACTCGGACAACGAATCGGAAGCCCACGCCCGCCAGCAGTTCGAACACCTGCTGGAGGCTGCCATGGAAGCCGGCTGCGTGACCGACGCCGTGGTCGCCGAAAGCATGGCCCAGGCCAAGGCCCTGTGGCACATCCGCGAGAGCATCCCCCTGGCCCAGGCCCAGGAAGGCCTGAACATCAAGCACGACATCTCGATCAACGTCTCGCGCATCCCGGCCTTCGTGGCCGAGACCAATGCCCTGCTGCTGGAGAAGTTCCCCGGCGCGCGCCTGGTGACCTATGGGCATCTGGGCGACGGCAACCTGCACTACAACGTGCAGGCCCCCGAGGGTGACGACCAGAAACGCTTCCTGGCCGAAGAGGAAGGCCCGATGAACGCCCTGGTCTACGAGGTGGTGGACCGCTACCGCGGTTCGATCTCGGCGGAGCACGGCATCGGTAGCCTCAAGGTGGACAAGCTGCCGGACCACAAGTCGCCGGTGGCGTTGGGGTTGATGCGGGGGATCAAGCAGGCGCTGGATCCGCTGAACCTGATGAATCCTGGCCGCATGATCCGCGGTTAAGGTGATTGGCCGTTGACAAGAGGGCCCGCACTCGTGGCTTTGCCGGGTCTCGCCCCGGCGGGCGACTCCCTTTTCTTGTCTCGCCAAGAAAAGGAAGCAAAAGAAGGCGAGCCGGGTGCGTCGTCCCTCCGCTGCGCTCCGGGCACGCTGCGTTGCTCGGCATCGGCGGGAAGCGCAGAAACTCGCCCTGCGGGCTCAAACATCTGCGCTTCTTTTTCCGCCGCTGCCTGCGCTACTCGCCTCCGCACACGGCGGGTGGGAACCGGATACCCGCACCCTGCAGTCCCCGCTGACGCGGTGACTGCAGGGGTCACCGTTTGTCATGCTCGCCACGCGACGCTATAGTCAGTCCAATTCTTGAAACAAAGCGAGCACCTAGCTTGCAACAAGGGAGGCGCCAGGATGAATGTCCGTCCATGTTATTCCGCACTTTTGCGGTCCATATCACGTTAAGTGCCCTATTCTGATGCTCCGCACTCTTGCGATCGCGTCCATTGTCGGTCTGTCGGCAGTCCTCCTTTGGGCTGTGGGGCTTGCTTATCTTCTGTCGGTCCTTGACGCATATCAGCCTAAAAATTCTCTTGGTGTCACAGCTTCGGGCACCGCCGTATTCATTGGTGTTGTAATCGTTGGAACAGCCCTCGTACTCTTTTACGGTGCGCCTGCATACAGCATCGCAAAGCGATTTCATCGCGCCAATTCTCTGACGATAAGCCTTATTGGACTTGTTCCAGGCCTGGTACTTCTGCCGTTCAATCCAGGCGGTGGAGCTTTGTTCATGGCAGTTGGCGCATCTGTCGCTTGGGCAGTTCATGTGATCGATGAACGAGAACTCCCATAGCACTCGCTTTCTCTCTTCCCACAAGACAAGGGCACGCGATAGCGTGCCCTTG
This sequence comes from Curvibacter sp., assembly GCA_003500955.1. GTDB lineage: Bacteria > Pseudomonadota > Gammaproteobacteria > Burkholderiales > Burkholderiaceae_C > Hylemonella. The sequence goes on from DNQP01000022.1 coordinate 15,858, forward strand.
TCTTGTGTCCCCACGGTTTTCGGTATCCCCCACCCTTGTGTCTGTGCCGAGAAGCGCAGCGGCGGGCGGATCAAGAGACGCGCATGTTT
>DNQP01000146.1:0-520 GCA_003500955.1 Curvibacter sp.
GGTCGTAGACGGCCAGCTGGCCATCGAAGCGGATCGCCGCGCCCGAGACCAGGGGCCTGCGCTGCTGCACGCAGGCGGCGTTGATGGCCTGGCGCGTGGCGTAGTTGTCGCTGCAGTCCAGCACCACATCGGCTGCGGCCACGAGTTCGGTCAGCAGTGCCGCATCGGCCCGCTGCTGCACGGCATGAAGCTGCACCTCGGGGTTGAGTGCCGACACCGCCTGGCGGATGGAGTCAACCTTGGGACTGCCCACGCGGGCCATGGTGTGGGCCACCTGACGCTGCAGGTTGGTGACGTCCACCGTGTCATGGTCGACCACAGTGAGCCGGCCCACGCCTGCCGAGCCGAGGTAGAGGGCCACAGGTGAGCCCAGCCCGCCAGCGCCGATCACGAGAGCATGGCTGTCGAGGATGCGCTGCTGGCCTTCGACACCGATGTCATCGAGCAGGATGTGCCGCGAGTAACGCAGCAACTGATCGTCGTTCATAGCGTGCACCCCTGAGGCGCTGCGCGCCTTCCC
>DNQP01000146.1:820-8818 GCA_003500955.1 Curvibacter sp.
CCCTGAGGCGCTGCGCGCCTTCCCCTCAAGGAGATGCTCCCGGTGGCCCGGCGAAGCCGGTTCCACGAGAGCCCTGGCGGGGCTCCCGTGCCTGGTTAGTTCTCTTTCGACTCTTCCTTGCGCTCGGCCAGCGTCTTGCTGACCAGCACCGGCAGGCCCTTGAGCTGGTTGAGCGCCTGCTGCAGCTGGAAGTCCTTGTCGCTGCCGAACTCCGGCAGGCGACGCTCGGCGGCTGGCTTCTTGGCCTCTTCCTCCAGCTTCTTGAGGGCGACATCGCGAGCCTTTTCGCGCGCTTCGTCCTTCTGCTCCGGGGTCTGACCGTTGCTCAGGTGCTTGTCCAGATCGGCTTCGCGTGTGCGCAGCACCGAGAAGACATTGCCCTCCGCGGTCTCGTCGATCATCACGTCGGGCAGGATGCCCTTGGCCTGGATCGAACGGCCCGCCGGCGTGTAGTAGCGCGCCGTGGTGATCTTGAGACCCGTATCGGGGCCCAGCGGACGCACGGTCTGCACCGAGCCTTTGCCGAAGGTCTGGCTGCCCATGATGGTGGCGCGCTTGTGATCCTGCAGGGCGCCGGCCACGATCTCGCTGGCCGAGGCCGAGCCTTCGTTGACCAGCACGACGAGCGGAATCTTCTTGATCGCCGCCGGCAGGCGACGCAGCGGGTCACCGCTGCCGCGGCGCTGGTAGTACTCCGGCGCAGCCTTGAAGGTGTACTTGCTCTCGGCCAGCTGGCCGTTGGTCGAGACCACGGTCACGTTCTCGGGCAGGAAGGCAGCGGAGACGGCCACGGCCGCATCGAGCAGGCCGCCCGGGTCGTTGCGCAGGTCCAGCACCAGGCCCTTGAGGGCTGGGTCCTGTTTGTACAACTCTTCCACCTTGCGCACGAAGTCCTCGACCGTGCGCTCCTGGAACTGGCTCAGGCGGATCCAGCCATAGCCGGGCTCGACCATCTTGCCCTTGACCGACTGGGTCTTGATCTCCTCGCGGATGATGGTGACCGGGAAGGAGCGGTTTTCGTCCTTGCGGAAGATGGTCAAGACCACCTTGGTGTTGGGCTCGCCGCGCATGCGCTTGACGGCTTCGTTGAGCGTCAGGCCCTTGACCGCCGTGTCGTCGATGCGGGTGATCAGGTCGTTGGTCTTGAGCCCGGCGCGGTAGGCGGGCGAGCCCTCGATGGGCGAGACGATCTTGACCAGGCCGTCTTCCTGCGTGATTTCGATGCCCACGCCGACGAAGCGCCCGGCCGTGCCCTCGCGGAATTCCTTGTAGGACTTCTTGTCGAAGTATTGCGAATGCGGGTCCAGGCTGGAGACCATGCCCGAGATCGCGTCGGTGATGAGCTTTTTCTCATCGACCGGTTCGACGTAGTCGGTCTTGATCATGCCGAAGACGGCGGCGAGCTGCTGCAGCTCTTCCAGCGGCAGCGGTGCCACACTGTTGCGCGCCACCGTCTGCAGTGACACGGTGGTGAGCGCGCCGGCGAGCACGCCCAGCGAAATCCAGCCGGCGATTTTCAGTTTCTGACCCATGGATATACCCTCGTCGCTTCAATATACACGCTTGGAAGCATCTTGGCCGCCGGGGTTCCGGCCGCTGGTGACAATTTGTGTGAGTTGGCGCTGACCTGCCCCAAATGGGGGCGGGGCAGCGCCCTGCAAGGCCGGCGGGCGTGGGCGCTTCAGGACTTCTTGCCTTGCGTAGCGACGGCGGCGGCCGCGCGTGCGGCGGCTTCGGCATCGCCCAGGTAGTAGCGCCGGATGGGCTTGAGCTGGGCGTCGAGCTCGTAGACCAGGGGGATGCCGTTGGGGATGTTCAGACCCACGATGTCCTGGTCCGAGATGCCATCCAGGTACTTGACCAGGGCGCGGATGGAATTGCCGTGCGCGGCCACCACCACCCGTTGACCCGACTGGATGGCCGGGGCCAGGGACTCGTTCCAGAACGGCAGCACACGCGCCACGGTGTCCTTGAGGCACTCGGTCAGCGGGATCTGGTCCGGCTGCAGCTTGGCGTAGCGGCGGTCGCCACGTTCGCTGCGCGGGTCGGTCGGCTCCAGCGCCGGCGGCGGGGTGTCGTAGCTGCGGCGCCAGACCAGCACCTGCTCCTCACCGTACTGCTTGGCCATGTCCGCCTTGTTCAGGCCCTGCAAGGCACCGTAGTGGCGCTCGTTGAGACGCCAGTGCTTGACCACGGGCAGCCAGGTGCGGTCCATCTCGTCCAGGCAGTACCAGAGGGTGTGGATGGCACGCTTGAGCACGCTGGTGTACGCGACGTCAAAGTCGTAGCCCTCGGCCTTGAGCAGCTTGCCGGCCGACATGGCCTGGGAGACGCCAGTGGGCGTGAGGTCCACGTCGGTCCAGCCGGTGAAGCGGTTTTCCAGGTTCCAGGTCGATTCGCCGTGGCGGATGAGCACGAGTTTGTACATGAGGGTGCGGGAAGAGAGGTTAGGTCGCGGTGACGGGGCAGGGCGGATGCGGGTAGGGGTTTGCGGACCAGGCCCTGCGACCGCCAGCCCGTCATTTTAGAATCACGCCTTCCCCTGTCGGCAACCTGCAAGGAAACCCGTGAAATTCATCATCGACAACTGGGCCCTGATCCTGCTGGCCCTGAGCTCTGGCCTCATGCTGGCCTGGCCCACCATCCGCAGCGGCGGCGGCGGCGCCCTGACGGCCGCGGCAGCCGTTCAGCTGATCAACCGTGAGAAGGCGGTCGTGATCGACGTCTGCGAGCCGGCCGAATACGCGGCGGCACATGTGGGTGGCGCCAAGAACATCCCGCTGGCCCAGCTGGCCCAGCAACTGCCCGCCGTCGTGAAGAACAAGGACCTGCCGGTGATCTTCACCTGCCAGAGCGGTTCGCGTTCGGGCAGCGCAGCCCGTATCGCCAAGGGCCTGGGCTACGCCAAGGCGCAATCCCTGGGTGGTGGTCTGGCGGGCTGGCGCGCTGCCAGCCTGCCGGTCGAGAAAGGTTGAGCCATGGCCCCCGTCAAGATGTACACCACCGCGGTCTGCCCTTATTGCGTGCGGGCCAAGCAGCTGCTCAAGTCCAAGGGCGTGGCGCAGATCGACGAGATACGCGTCGACACCGATCCGGCTGCGCGCGAGCAGATGATGAGCAGCACGGGCCGGCGTACCGTGCCGCAGATCTTCATCGGTACCACCCATGTGGGCGGCTGCGACGACCTCATGGCACTGGACGCCCAGGGTGGCCTGCTGCCCTTGCTGCAGGCGGCCTGAGATAATCGCGGCGATCCGATCGCAAGCCCGCTCGGTATCCACCGGGCGGGCTTTCATTTTTTGACTTTCATTTTCAAGGCAGATCCATGGCCGAGCAGCAAGAACCCGTCTTCCAGATTCAGCGTGTCTACCTCAAGGAGGCCTCGCTGGAGCAACCCAATTCGCCCGGCATCCTGCTGCAGGGCGAGCAGCCGGCCGTCGACATCCAGCTGGGCGTCGAGGCCCAGCCCGTGGCCGAGGGCGTGTTCGAGGTGTCGGTGACGGCGACCGTGCAGACCCAGATCGGCGACAAGACCGTCTTCCTGGTCGAGGCCAAGCAGTCCGGCATCTTCGAGATCCGCAACCTGCCCGAGAGCCAGATGGGTCCCATCGTGGGCGTGGTCTGTCCGCAGATTGTCTTCCCCTACCTGCGCGGCAACGTGGCCGACATCGTGCAGCGCGCCGGCTTCCCGCCCGTTCATCTGCAGGAAATCAACTTCCAGGCCCTGTACGAGCAGCAACAGCAGCAGGGCAACGGGGCGGCCCAGGTTCAGTAAGGCGTTCGCGTCGCGGGCGGCATACAGACCATGAAGATCCTTGTGCTCGGTGCCGGCGCCTGGGGCACGGCCCTGGCCATGAGCGCCAGCCAGAACGCCCAGGCCGGTCACGAGGTGGCGCTCTGGGCCCGCGACCCGGTGCAGGCGGCCGCCATGCGGTCCGCGCGTGTGAACACACGCTACCTGCCGGACCTGCCCCTGCCGGCGGCCCTGCAAGTTCTCGATGGTCCGGTCGATGCCGTGGCGGATCTCTGCCGTGGGCAGGACCTCGTGGTGATCGGCACCCCCATGGCCGGTCTGCGTGGTGTGCTGCAACAGATCCGCGGCATCGAGGCACCGGTGGCCTGGCTCTGCAAGGGCTTTGAGCCCGCCGGCGATGCGGCCCAGGGCTTGATGGCCCATGAGGCCCAGGCGCAGGTGGCGCCGCAACTGCGCGCCGGTGTGCTCAGTGGACCGAGCTTTGCGCAGGAAGTGGCGCGTGGCCAGCCTACGGCCCTGGTGGCGGCCAGTGCCCATGCTCTGGTGCGCGAGCGTCTGGTCCAGGCCTTCCACAGCCCCAGCCTGCGGGTCTACGAGAATGAGGATTTGGTCGGCGTAGAGGTGGGTGGTGCGGTCAAGAACGTGCTGGCCATCGCCACCGGCCTGTGCGACGGCCTGGGGCTGGGCCTGAACGCACGCGCCGCCTTGGTCACACGCGGTCTGGCCGAGATGACGCGCCTGGGCCTGGCCCTGGGCGCACGCGCCGAGACCTTCATGGGCCTGTCAGGCCTGGGCGATCTGGTGCTGACCGCCACAGGTGACCTGAGCCGCAACCGCAAGGTGGGGCTGCTGTTGGCCCAGGGGCAGACCCTGGACCAGGCCGTGGCCTCGCTGGGTCATGTGGCCGAGGGCGTCTACTGCGCGCGTACCGTGGTGCAGCGCGCGCAGGGCCTGGGGGTGGAGATGCCGATTGCCCAGTGCGTGGTCGCCCTGCTCGACGGCCGCATGCGGCCGGCCGAGGCGGTGGCGGCCCTGATGGGGCGCACCCCCGGCTTCGAGCTGGGCTGAGTCGGCTCAGCCGCCGTCGCGCGCCACCCGGGCCGCGATGTGGGCGATGGCCTCCTCGACCTGATCGACGAGGATCAGGCAGAGGTCACCGGCCTGCAGCTTGTCCATGGCCGTGTCGATGGCCTTGAACTCACCGTGGATTTCGTTGACCTCGCGTGCGCGCCGGGCTTCGCCCAGGCCAGCGCGCAGCAGCGCCAGCACCTCGCCGTCGGCACGGCCACGCTGGCAGGCATCCTCGAACAGCACGATGTGGTCGAAGGCATCGCCCAGGATGCGGGTCTGGGCGCGGATGTCCTCGTCGCGCCGGTCGCCGGCACCGCTGATGACCACCGCACGGCGCTGGGCCGGCATGGCCTCGACGGCCTGCACCAGGGCCTGCATGGCATCCGGGTTGTGGCCGTAGTCGGCGATCACCGTCGCGCCCTTGTAGCGGAACAAATTGAAGCGCCCCTGGGCGTTGTTGGCGTCGTTGTCGAAGCTGGCCAGGCCCTGGCGGATCAGCGCCCAGTCCAGCCCCAGGGCCCAGGCCGCGCCGACGGCGGCCATGACGTTCTCGACCTGGAAGCCGATGCTGCCGCCCAGGGTCAGCGGCACCTCGGCCAGCGGCAGGGTGTGGCGGATGTTGCCCTCGGCAGCGATCAGCGTGCCCTGATCGACGAAAACCGCGCGCTTGCCCTGGGCCAGCTGGGTCGCCATGAGCGGGTGGTGCGGATCGGCAGCGAAGTAGGTCACCTTGCCGCTGCGGCACTGGCTGGCCATCGCGGCGACGATGGGGTCGGCGGCATTGAGCACGGCGGTGCCGGTCTCGGAGATGTTCTGCACGATCACGCGCTTGAGCACCGCCAGGTCTTCCACCGTGGTGATGAAGTTCAGGCCCAGATGGTCGCCCTGGCCCACGTTGGTGACCACGGCCACGTCACAGCGGTCGAAGGCCAGGCCCTCGCGCAGCATGCCACCGCGCGCCGTTTCAAGCACGGCTGCATCCACGTCCGGGTGCTGCAGCACATTGCGCGCGCTCTTGGGGCCGCTGCAGTCACCGGTGTCGATGCGTTCGCCGTCGATGTAGACGCCGTCGGTGCTGGTCATGCCCACGCGCAGCTGTTTCTGCCGCAGCAGGTGGGCGATCAGGCGCACCGTGGTGGTCTTGCCGTTGGTGCCGGTCACGGCCACCAGCGGGATACGGCCGTTCTCGCCCTCGGGGAACATGGCGTTGACGATGGCTTCGCCCACGGGCCTTCCTTTACCGAAGGACGGCGTGAGGTGCATGCGCAGGCCGGGCGCAGCGTTGACTTCGACGATACCGCCGCCCTGTTCCTCCAGCGGCTTGAGGATGCTGTCACAGACCATGTCCACACCGCAGATGTCCAGCCCCACCATCTTGGCGGCGACGATGGCACGGTGCGCCACTTCCGGATGCACGTCGTCGGTCACGTCGGTCGCGCTGCCGCCGGTGGAGAGGTTGGCGTTGTGGCGCAGCGAGACCCGGCGGCCTTTTGGAGGCACCGAATCGGCATCCAGTCCCTGACCGGCCAGGCAGGCCAGGGCGATGTCGTCGAAGCGGATCTTGGTCAGTGAGGTCGAGTGACCCGTGCCGCGGCGCGGGTCCTTGTTCACCTCCTCGACCAGCTGGCGGATGGTGTGCTCGCCGTCGCCGACTACCATGGGCGGATCGCGGCGTGCCGCTGCCACGAGCTTGTTGCCGACAACGAGCAGGCGGTAGTCGTTGCCAGGCAGGAAGCGCTCGACCAGGATCTCGTCGTCGTACTCGGCGGCGGCGGCGAAGGCGCGCAGCAGGTGTTCGCGCGTGGTGATGTTGACCGTCACGCCCTTGCCCTGGTTGCCGTTCTTGGGCTTGATCACGACCGGCAGGCCGATCTCGCCGGCCGCCGCCCAGGCCTCATCGGCCGAGGTGATCTCGCGGCCCAGGGGCACGGGCACGCCGGCGCTGGCCAGCAGTTTCTTGGTGAGCTCCTTGTCCTGCGCGATCGACTCGGAGATGGCGCTGGTGACGTCCATCTCGGCCGCCTGGATGCGGCGCTGCTTGCTGCCCCAGCCGAACTGGATCATGCTGCCGCGTGTCATGCGGCGGTAGGGGATGCCGCGCGCCAGGGCCGCGTCGACGATGCAGCCGGTGCTCGGTCCGAGACGTTCGTCCTCGTCGAGCTCGCGCAACTTTGACAGGGCCGCGTCGAGGTCGAAGGGGGTGTCTTCGAGCGCCGCCTTGCACAGCGCCTGGGCCAGTTCGAGCGCCAGCCGTCCCACGGCTTCCTCGCTGTACTCGACCACGACCTGGTAGACGCCGGGCTCCAGGGTGGCCGTGGTGCGGCTGAAGGTCACAGGGCAGCCGGCCTGGGCCTGCAGCCCGAGGGCCGCAAGCTCCAGCACATGCGCCAGCGACACGGTCTCGTCATGCCCCGTGGGATTGAGCGGCAGGATCTGCGGGAAGCGCGCGCGCAGGCGCAGGCCGAAGTTCTGGCGCGGGCTGAGTTCGCATTCGGCAGGGGTGCAGTGCACCACGGCTTCGATGGCGGTGTGGTGGCTCCACAGATTGGGGCCGCGCAGGGCGCGGATGCGTTGGACTTCCATGTCAGTGATCGCTGGAGAGGTTGGCCTTGAAGGTGCGCAGGCCTGCGCCGATGAGTTCGGGTTTGACGTCCAGAGCCCAGGCCGCGGCCACGGCGGCCATGACCATCTCGGGACGTGCAGCCTTGGCCGGAGCCAGGCTGTCGAGGGGGATCGCGCTGATCTCGTCCCGACCCTGGGCCAGCACGATGTGGCGCTCGCGCAGGTAGACGCTGCGCCGTCCGGCCTGACGTTGGGCGGCAATGGCCGGCAACTGGTCATCGGGCCCGTAGAAGATGACCTGGCCGTCGCACAGGTCTGCCATCTCGACCACGCGCGGGTCCGCGGCGTTGAGCACGGCGGTGCCTGTGGGCAGCACCACGTCGACCTGGGTGCGCACCACCTTGTAGAGCTGGTCGCTGTGATCGATGTAGAACTCGCCGAGCTCGTCCAGACCATCGAGGTCGGTCACCACGCCCACGGTGCAGCGGTCGTAGGCCAGGCCCTCGCTCAGGATGGCTTGGTGGGTGTGCTCGAAGACGGCGGCATCCAGCAAGCGGTTGATCAGCAGGCGCTGGCCGGTCTCCCAGTTGGCGCTGTCCTTGGCGTCGACC
>DNQP01000249.1:0-2718 GCA_003500955.1 Curvibacter sp.
GCTGAAGACCGCTCCCTGGAAGCGCAGTTGCCCGCGCAAGATGTCATGGAGCCAACGCGCCGAATAACCGGCTGGGCGGGCATCGATGCGGGGGTAGATCACGTGCGCCGGCATCACGCTGTCCAGCGCCGTGCTGAGCCAGCCATAGGGGGCAGCGTCGTCAGCCAGGATGGCCTTGAGGCTGCGCTTGTCCACGGGGATCTCGGTATGGGAGTCGGCCTTGACGTAGCCGTGGCCGGGGAAATGCTTGCCACAGCTGGCCATGCCACCGAGGCGCAGGCCGTGCATCAGGCTCTTGGCCAGCAGCGTCACCACCCGCGGATCGCGGCCGAAGGCGCGGTCGCCGATCACACCGCTGCTGCCGTGGTCCAGGTCCAGCACGGGCGTGAAGCTGAAATCCACGCCACAGGCCCGCAGCTCACTGGCCAGCACGTAGCCACAAGCCGTGGCGGCGTTGGTGGCGCCCAACTGATCCTTGACCCACAGCTCACCCAACGCGCGCATGGGCGGCAGGTGCGTGTATCCATCGGTGCGGAAACGCTGCACACGCCCGCCCTCGTGATCCACGCAGATCAGCAGATCAGCACGGATGCCCTTGATCTCGGCGCACAGGGCGCTGATCTGCGCCCGGCTCTGCCAGTTGCGACCGAAGAAGATCAGACCGCCCACCAGCGGATGGGCCAGGCGGCGGCGGTCGTCCTCGCTGAGCGCGGTGCCCGCGATGTCGATGATCAGGGGGGCGTGCGGCGTCATGCGGGTCCTTGCGTCAGTAGTTGGGCAGCTCGGCCGGCATGGTCGAGACCTTCTCGACCACCACGAAGCTGGCGGCGTAATCGCTCTCGTCGGTCAGGGTGACGTGCGCGCGCAAGCCCTGGCCCTCGAACCAGGTCTTGAGCGCACCGTGCAGACGGATATAGGGCTGACCACTGGGGTGGTTGAGGATCTCGCAGGCACGCCAGCTCATGGGCTGGTGGATGCCGGTGCCGATGGCCTTGGAGAAGGCCTCCTTGGCCGAGAAACGCGTGGCCAGGTAGCGCAGGCCGCGCTCGGGCCAGCGCGTGCTGCGCGCCTGCCAGACCGCGAACTCCGCGTCACCGAGCACGCGACGCGCGAAACGCTCGCCATGGCGCTCGAAGCTCGCGCGCATGCGGCGCACGTCGCAGATGTCGGTGCCGATGCCCTGGATCATGGCCGGCCCTGTGCGATGCACTGCAGGTAGGCACGCACCGTCGCCGCATAACCCAGCTCCAGCGCATCGCTGATCAGCGCGTGCCCGATGGACACTTCGGCCACGCCGGGCACCCGGCGCAGGAATTCGGTCAGGTTGTCGCGGTTGAGATCATGGCCGGCGTTCACGCCCAGGCCAGCATCCAGCGCAGCCCGGGCCGCCGCGGCATAGCGCCGCAGCTGCACCTCCTGCTCCGACCTGCCCCGGGCGGCGGCATAGGGCTCGGTGTAGAGCTCGATGCGGTCGGCGCCCACGGCGCGGGCCTGGGCCATCTGTTCGGGCAGCGGGTCCATGAACAGGCTGACCCGCACACCCAGGGCCCGGCATTCAGCAATCAGCGGGCGCAGGCGAGCGGCATCCTGCGGAAAGCTCCAGCCATGGTCGCTGGTGAACTGGTCTTCGCTGTCCGGCACGAAGGTGGCTTGGTGGGGACGGACCGCACGGATGAAATCGAGCAGGTTCTGCGTCGGGTTGCCTTCGATGTTGAACTCGCGGTCCGGCCACTGCTTCATCAGCGCTGCGAGCTCGTGCACGTCCTGGGCCCGGATATGACGCTCATCGGGCCGCGGGTGCACGGTGATGCCATGCGCACCGGCCTCCAGGCAGAGCGTGGCAGCCCGCGTGACGCTGGGAATGCCCAGGTGGCGTGTGTTGCGCACCAGGGCCACCTTGTTGACATTGACGGAAAGTGCGGTTTTCATAGGGATTGCAGGTCCACCATCAGCTGCCGGGTCCGCAGCGTGGACACGCCGCAATGGTAATGGAGCAGGGCCCGCAGCTGGGGCTTGAGTTCGCCCATCACGGCAGCGCAGGCGCGCAGGGTATCGGTGAAAGGCGCGCCGGTCTCCAGGGCCTGCTGGAGGGCCCGCCACTGGGCCCCGCTGAGCCCGGAACGATCCGCGGGGCCTCGCGTGCGCAGACCGCCTTCGGGCACCAGGGTGTAGACCGACGCGTCGTCGAGCGGGGCCAGCGTCAGGGTCTGGCGGTCCAACTGAGGCAGGAGACCAATCTCACGCAGCAGCAGCAACTCGAAGCTGCGCAGCGCGGCCTCCAGCACCTCGGTATGCTCTGAAGCCAGCACCTGCACCACCTGGGCATAGACATCGAACAAGGCGGGATGCGCATCGTCGCGCGCCAGCAGCTGCAATAGCAGTTCGTTGAGGTAGTAACCGGACAACAGGGCCTCGCCCGTGGGCATCACATGCCCGCCCACCCACTCGGCGCTCTTGAGCGTACGGACCTCGGACTCGCCGCCATAGCTCAGACGAAGCGGCTGCAGGGGCAGGAGTATGGGACGGAAACTGGACGTGGGCCGCTTGGCGCCCTTGGCCACCAAGGCAATGCGGCCGTGATGCCGCGTGAAAACTTCCAGGATCAGGCTGGTTTCGCTCCAGTCGTAGCGGTGCAGCACATAGGCCGGCTCGTCACTGATGCGCTTGGTCGCCATGGCGCGAACCGCGCTCACTCGTAGCCGAACGAGCGCACGCGGG
>DNQP01000249.1:3018-3313 GCA_003500955.1 Curvibacter sp.
CGTAGCCGAACGAGCGCACGCGGGCTTCGTCGTCGGCCCAGCCGGAGCGCACCTTGACCCAGAGCTCGAGGAAGACCTTGGCGTCCATGAGCTTCTCCAGCTCGACCCGTGCCTCGGTCCCGATGCGCTTGATGCGCTCGCCCTTGTCGCCGATGACCATGGCCTTGTGACCGTCGCGCTCGACGACGATGGTGGCAGCAATGCGCACCAGACGCTTCTGGCCCTTCTTCTGCGGTTCTTCTTCCTCGAATTTGTCGATCACCACGGTCGAGGTGTAGGGCAGCTCGTCGCCGGT
>DNQP01000249.1:3639-4160 GCA_003500955.1 Curvibacter sp.
AGGCGGAACAGCTTCTCGCGCACCATCTCCCCAGCCATGAACTTCTCGCTGCGGTCGGTCAGCTCGTCCTCGTCGTACCACCAGGGTTGTTCAGGCAGGTACTTCTCGCAGATGCCGAACAGGCGCTCGATGTCCTTGGCGTTCTTGGCCGCCATAGGCACGATCTCGGCGAAGGGGTGACGCTGCTGCATCTCCTGCAGCCATGGCGCGATGTCGGCGCGGCGGTGCACGGTGTCGAGCTTGTTGGCGATCAGCAGCACCGGCACGCCTTCGGCCAGCAGCTTGAGCACGCGCTCGTCGGCCTGGTTGAACTGGCCGGCTTCGACCACGAAGAGCACCAGATCCACGTCACCCACGGCACCGAGCACGGTCTTGTTGAGGGAGCGGTTGAGGGCATTGCCGTGACGGGTCTGGAAACCCGGCGTATCGACGAAAACGAACTGGGTGGCTCCGACGGTGCGCATGCCCGTGATGCGGTGTCGCGTGGTCTGGGCCTTGCGCGAGGTGATGCTGATCTTCTG
>DNQP01000249.1:4461-6244 GCA_003500955.1 Curvibacter sp.
TGCGCGAGGTGATGCTGATCTTCTGACCCACCAGGGCATTGAGCAGCGTGGACTTGCCGACATTCGGCTTGCCGACAATGGCAACGAGACCGCAACGCTGTGCGGGAGCAGGGCTCTGGATGGTGGCTTCGGACATCAGTGCACCCTGGTCTTGAGAACCTGCAACATCGCAGCGGCGGCGGCCTGCTCACCAGCACGGCGCGAGCTACCGATGCCGCGTTCGTTCAGATTCAGATCGGACACCTCGCACTCGACGTCAAAGGTCTGCCGGTGTGCAGCGCCCAGCGTGCCCACCACCCGGTACAACGGCAGCTTGTACTTGCGCGCCTGCAGCCACTCCTGCAACTCGGTCTTGGCATCCTTGGCACTGGCTTCCATTTGTGGGTTGATTTCGACGCTCTGGAACAGGCGATGGACCAGGGCCTGGGCCGCCGGGTAACCCGCATCCAGGTAGACGGCACCGATCAGCGCCTCGAGCGCATCGGCCAGGATGGAGGGCCGGCGGCTGCCGCCGGAGCGCACCTCGCCTTCGCCCAGCCGCACCACCTCGGGCAAGCCCAGCTCAACGGCGATCTGGTGCAGCGTGTCCTGTTTGACCAGATTGGCACGGATGCGCGAGAGATCGCCCTCCGGCAGGGCACTGAGCCGCTGGAACAGCAGGTCAGCCACCGAGAGATTCAGGACCGAGTCACCCAGGAATTCGAGGCGCTCGTTGTGATCCGACGCGAAACTGCGGTGCGTGACCGCGCGCACCAGCAGGGCCGGATCGGAAAATTGATGCTGCAGGCGGTCCTGCAACGCGGTCAGTCCATCAGCCACGCTACTTGGTCTGCCCTTCGTACTTCAGGGTGAGCCAGGCCGGACCGGCCAGGTGGATCTCACGCTCGTAGGCAAAGCTGACCACGACCTTGTCACCGACCTTCGTCACATTCAGATCCTTGCCGGATACGGACTTGATGTCGTCGATCGTCGCAGCCTTGTCGAAAACCGCACGCACATCGGCCACGGTCCCCCCTTCGGCCGCCGCCTTCTTGGCAGCCTTGTGAATGGCCTGAAGCTCGATCAGCGTCGGAACCACCTGGGCCACGATCACCCCGCTCACCGCCAGGATGCCGCCTATGAACAGCAGGCCGATGAAGGTGATACCACGCTGCCCCGACCTCAGTTGCCTTGCCATAGTTTTTCCCCCGTTATGGATGTCATCGATATCAGTTGAATGAGCCGATGCGCTTGAGATTGCCGAAATTCATCCAGACCAGGAAGGCCTTGCCCACGATGTTCTGGTCCGGCACAAAACCCCAGTAGCGCGAATCCAGCGAATTATCGCGATTGTCGCCCATCATGAAATAGTGGCCCGCGGGAACTTTGCACACCACACCTTCAACGCTGTAGCGACAGTTGTCCCGGAAGGGGAAATCGCCGATTTCAGCCTCCGAGAAGCCGCCACGGCGGTCCTGATCGACGATCAGGCGGTGCTGTTGCTCTCCCAGCGTTTCACCGTACTGCCGGAAGTAGCGCATGGCGTCTTCATCGAAGAACTCGGGCAAATCGGCCGTGGGCACGGGCTGGCCGTTGATGGTCAGGCGCTTGTTCAGATAGGCCACCTCGTCACCCGGCAGGCCAACCACCCGCTTGATGTAGTCCTGGCTGGGACGCGGCGGGTAACGGAACACCATGACGTCGCCGCGCTGCGGCGGCTTGCCCTCGGTGATCTTGGTGTTGAGCACGGGCAGGCGAATGCCGTAGTGGTACTTGTTGACCAGGATCAGGTCGCCCACCAGCA
>DNQP01000139.1:0-288 GCA_003500955.1 Curvibacter sp.
TCGAGGCCATGAAGATGGAGAACGTGCTCTTCGCCGCCGCCGACGGCGTGGTGGCCAAGGTGCTCGCGGGCAAGGGCGAATCGCTCAGCGTGGACCAGGCCATCGTGGAATTCGAGTGAGCGGCTGATGCGCAGCGGGGCGGTGGCCTGTACACTGGCCCGAATCCAGGCCTTCCAGGCCGGACAGGGAGTCTCATGCGCCTGACCCAGCCGCTGCACGTCCACATCTCGACGCTGTTTCTTGCGTTGACCCTGCTGATCGGCGGCCTGATCGGCTGGCATGGCTACC
>DNQP01000139.1:611-7794 GCA_003500955.1 Curvibacter sp.
TACCGCACCAGCGCCGAGCTGGTCCAGGCCTCGGCCAGCGAGCAGTCAAGCCGTATCGGCCGGCAGGTCCAGGAGGAATTCCGCAACGCCCTGGAGCCGGCGGAAATGGCGATCAAGCTGGTGCGCTACCACCGCATCACCTTCAGCGCGACGCTGTCCGAGCGCCTGGCCAGCCTGGATTTCCTGGGCGAGGTGCTCGACGGTTCCCCGGCGCTCTCGGCTCTCTATGTGGGCTATGCGAATGGCGACTTTCTGCTGCTGCGCCGCCTCAATGCGCGTGAGCAGAGCCTGACGGATGCACCGCCCGAAGCGCGCTACCTGGTGCAGAGCATCGAGCGCGGGCCCCAAGCCCGCGGGCGCTACATCTACCTCGATGCGGCGCGCGAGGTGATCCTGACCCTGGACCGGCCGGATTATGTGCAGGCCTACGATCCGCGCCGTCGTGGCTGGTGGCAGCAGGCGCAGGCGGCTTCGGGCCTGGTGCAGACCGAGCCCTATCCCTTTTTCACCAGCCGTTCGGTGGGGATCACGCTGGCGGCGCAGGCCCGCGCGGCCGAGTCCGTCGTCGGGGCCGACATCGATCTGGCCACCCTGGGCAGCCGTCTGGCGCGGCAGAAGGTCACACCGGGCACGCAGCTGGCGCTCGTGAACGGGCGCGGCGAGCTGGTGGCCCATGAGCGCATCGCCGAGCTGCTGCCGGCCGACGGCCAGGCCCGGACCGGCCTGCCCTCGCTGGCCGCGCTGCAGAGTCCGGCGCTCGATCAGCTGGTCGAGCGGCGCGGCCTGGGGCGCGATGCCGAGCTGCGGGCCGAACGCGATGTCGGCGGCGCCACCTGGTACACCGCCGCCGTCGCCGTGCCGCGTGACGGCGCACCGGACCTGCACCTCCTGATGGCCATCCCGGACGCCGAACTCATGGCCCAGGCGCGCACGCAGCTGACCTGGTCGGTGGCCATCACGCTGCTGGTCATCGTGCTGTCGATTCCGGTGACCTGGGGGCTGGCCCGCCTGATCTCCCAGCCTCTGCGCCGCCTGGTTGACGATGTGGAGGCCATCCGGCATTTCGACTTTCAACAGCCGATTGCGGTCGACAACTTGGTCAAGGAGACGCACGATCTGGCGCTGACCCTGCAGGGCATGCAGGGGACCATCCGCCATTTCCTGGAGCTCAGCATCGTCGTGGCCTCGGAGGAAAACTTCGAGCGCCTGCTGCCGCGCCTGCTGGGCGAGACGCTCTACGCCGCCCAGGCCCAAGCCGGTGTGCTTTACCTCAGCGATGGCACGCGACTGATCCCGTCCTGCGCCCTGCGGCCGGACGACCGGGCGCTGGAGACGCAGGAGCTCGGCAGCCTCGCCACCCTGCAACTGCCGGACGAAGACTGCAGTGCTTCGGCAATGGCAGGCCCCTTGATGGGCCGGGCCCTGCAGCAGGGACAGGTGGGGAGCCAGATGCTGGCCGCGGCGGATCTGCAGGCCTTGCAGCTCGGCCCCTCGGGCCTGGCCGAGGGCCTGCGCCACGGCGTGGCCATCCCGCTCATGAACCGGCGCCATGAGCGCGTGGGCGCCATGCTGCTGCTGCTGCGCGAGCCACCCGACGAGGCGCAGGTCTCCTTCGTCGCGGCCTTCTCCGGCTCGGCGGCCGTCTCGCTGGAAGCGCGTGAACTGATCCAACAGCAGAAGCAGCTCTTCGAAGCCTTCATCCAGCTGATCGCCAGCGCCATCGATGCCAAGAGCCCCTACACCGGCGGGCACTGCGCGCGCGTGCCCGAACTCACCAAGATGCTGGCGCGAGCAGCCTGTGCGCAGACCGAGGGGCCGTTTGCAAACTTCCAGCTCGGCGAGCAGGACTGGGAAGCCGTGCACGTGGCGGCCTGGCTGCACGACTGCGGCAAGGTCACGACGCCTGAGTATGTGGTGGACAAGTCGACCAAGCTCGAAACGCTCTACGACCGCATCCACGAGGTGCGCATGCGTTTCGAGGTGCTCAAGCGCGATGCGGTGATCGCCATGCACGAGGCCATCGCGGCCGGTCAGCCCCGGGACCAGGCCCGGGCGGCGATGGAGGCTGCGCACCGCGAACTTGACGAGGATTTTGCCTTTGTCGCCGCCTGCAACGAAGGCGGTGAGTGCCTTTCGGCCGAGAAGCAGGAGCGGCTGCGCCGGATCGCGCAAAAGACCTGGCTGCGCACGCTCGACGACCGGTTGGGCATCTCGCACGAGGAACGCACGCGCAAGGCGCGCGAGCCCGCGCCCGCACTGCCCGTGGCCGAGCCTGTGCTGGCCGACCGCGTGGACCACCGTATCGAGCGGCATCCGCAGGACCAGCTGGCGCCCGACAACCCCTGGGGTTTCAAGGTCCAGGTGCCCGAGCTGCTCTACAACCGCGGCGAGCTCTACAACCTGCTGGTGTCGCGTGGCACGCTCTCGGCCGAGGAGCGCTACAAGATCAACGAGCACATCGTGCAGACCATCAAGATGCTCACGCGCCTGCCTTTTCCCAAGCACCTGCGCAATGTGCCGGAGATCGCGGGCGGGCACCACGAGAAGATGGACGGCACGGGCTATCCCCGGCGCCTGCGGCGCGAGGACATGAGCCCGGTGGCGCGCATGATGGCCATCGCCGACATCTTCGAGGCGCTGACCGCCGTGGATCGGCCCTACAAGCAGGGCAAGACCCTGTCCGGGGCGCTGAAGATCATGGCCGCCATGCGCAAGGAACAGCACATCGACCCCGAGCTCTTTGAGCTCTTCTTGCGCTCCGGGGTCTATCTGGAGTACGCGCAGCGCCATATGCAGCCTGCGCTCATCGACACCATCGACATCGAGGACTACCTGGTATGAGTACACGACCCTTCAAGGTGCTGGGCATCCAGCAGATCGCCATCGGCGGCCCCGACAAGCAACGCCTGCAGACGCTCTGGGTGGAGATGCTGGGCCTGCGTGTCACGGGCACCTTCCGGAGCGAGCGCGAGAACGTGGACGAGGACATCTGCGCTATGGGGCAGGGCGTGCACACGGTCGAGGTCGACCTGATGCAGCCGCTCGACCCCGAGAAGAAGCCGGCCGTGCACACCACGCCGCTCAACCACGTGGGCCTGTGGATCGACGACCTGCCCCGGGCCGTGGAATGGCTCACGGCGCAGGGGGTGCGCTTTGCGCCCGGTGGGATCCGCAAGGGCGCGGCGGGGCACGACATCTGCTTTCTGCATCCCAAGTCCAGTGAAGAATTCCCGATTGCGGGTGAAGGCGTGCTGATTGAACTTGTGCAGGCCCCTCCGGAGGTGATCGCCGGACTTTCTTGATAGGTGCAAACCCCGTAAGGTACCCCTCGGGCTCGTCCCTATACTGGCGCGACTCTTAGAAACTGCGCGCCGGTCATGTCCCGGTGCGACGACCGGATCGATACGTCATGGGACTCCTTCAACGTCTGCTCAGCCCCGGCATCTGGCTGATGCGTCGCCTGCCGCTGGCCGGCAAGCTGCTGGTGCTGATGGCGCTGGTGCTGCTCGCGCTGCTGGTCGACCATTTCTTGGGGTTGATCGCAGGCCTGGCCGTGTTTGTTGTATTGGCCTACCTCATGCTGGCCTTCTACGTCAGCTTCACGGCCGATCTTCGGCAGGTGATGCATGTGATGGAGCAGACCGCCCGGGGCAATCTGCGTCAGACCATCCAACTGCAAGGCAGCGACGAAGTGGCTGCGATGGCGCAGGCCCTGAAGGTCATGGTGGGCAGTCTCTCGTCCATGGTGGCCAGTATTCGCAGCAACTCGGCCCTGGTCGCCCACGCGGGTCAGAGCCTGGCCTCGGGCAACCGCGAGCTCTCGGACCGTACCGAGCAGCAGGCGGCCAATCTGGAGCAGACCTCGGCCAGCGTGCAGGAGCTCTCCAGCACGGTCCAGAGCAATGCCGGTACCACGCAGCAGGCCAACAGCCGCGCGGCCCAGGTGCGCGATGTGGCCGACCGCGGTGCCCAGGCCATGGCCGAGGCCGTGCGCACGGTGGAGGCCAGCCAGAGCAGTGCGCAGCGCATGAACGAGATCATCGGCGTGATTGACGGCCTGGCCTTCCAGACCAATATCCTGGCGCTCAATGCCGCAGTGGAGGCCGCGCGTGCGGGCGAGGCCGGGCGCGGCTTTGCCGTGGTCGCGGCCGAGGTGCGCACGCTGGCGCAGCGCAGCGCCGAATCGGCCAAAGAGATCCGCCAGCTCATCCAGACCTCGTCCAGCCAGGTCACGACCAGCGTGGCGCAGATCCGCGCGGCCGGCGACAACATCGGCGAGATCGTCTTGGGCATCCGCGGTGTGGCCGAGAGCATGGCCAGCATCTCGGTGTCCAGCACCGAGCAGAGCACCGCGCTCAACGAGATCACCGCCGCCATCCGCCAGCTCGACGAGATCACGCAGCGCAACGCGGCCATGGTGGAGCACGCGGTGGAGCAGGCCGTGAAGCTGGAGCATCGCGCTTCGACGCTGGCCGAGGCCGTGGTGGCCTTCCGCCTGCAGCAGGGCACCGCCGACGAGGCGCTGGCTTTGGTGCACAAGGCGGTGCGCCACCGGCAGCAGACCACGCGCGAAGGCTTTGTGCGCGACCTGACCAACCCGGCCCAGGGTTTCCATGACCGCGACATGTACATCTTCGCGCTCGACCGCGCGGGCCATTACGTGGCCTTCGGCGGCAATCCCGCCAAGGTGGGCACCCGGGTGCAGGACATCGCGGGCATCGACGGCCAGGGCCTGCTCGAAGCCATTGTGGCGCAGGCGGAATACGAGCCGGGCTGGGTGGAATACGACATCACCAACCCTGCCACCGGTGTGGTGCAGACGAAGATGTCCTATGTGCTGCAGGTCGACGACCTGTACGTGGGCTGCGGCGTCTACAAGAACCTGGTCGCCGCCTGAGGGTGGAGGTCTAGCCCTGTTTCGTCGACGGCGCCGGTGTCCCGCCGGGTGCTTGCATCATGTCGCTCAGACGCGCGCCGCACACTCTGGCGCGTCCCATCGCTTTGGCGATATAGAGTTGCCGGTCCGCGAGCGCCACGAGTTCGGATGGATGGGCGTCGTGATGCGCCGTTCCGGCCAGTCCGATGCTGACCGTGACGACTTGGGCGGCACGGGATGCTTTGTGCGGTAGCGCGCGCTCTCGTACCGCCTGCTCAAGACGGTTCGCCAAGGCCTGGGCCTGCTCGAAGGAGGTGTCGGGGAGCAGGCAGATGAATTCTTCCCCGCCGTAGCGCGCCACAATGTCGGTGCTGCGCTTGACGCTGCTTTTGAGCACCGCCCCGATCTCCTTGAGACAGCGGTCGCCGGCCTGATGGCCGTAGTGGTCGTTGTAGGCCTTGAAGTCGTCGACGTCCACAAGCAGCAAGGCGATCTCGCTGCGTGCGCGTCGTGCCCGGGCCCACTCACGCTCCAGCTGCTCGTCAAAGTATCGTCGGTTGTAGATACCGGTCAATCCGTCCAGATACGCCATGCTGCGCAGCAGATCCGATTGCTGTTTGAGCAGCAAGTGCGTTCGAACCCGCGCCCTCAGCACCGGAGGATTGACGGGCTTGGCGATGAAGTCCACCGCACCGACTTCCAGGCCCTCCGTCTCCTGCTCGGGCGAGCTACTGGCGGTCACGAAAATGACCGGGATCTCCCGCGTGAGCTCGCTGCTCTTGAGCTGACGGCAGGTCTCTATGCCGTTCATTCCCGGCATTTCGATGTCCAGCAGCACCAGATCGGGCTGTTGCTCTGCACCGATCCGCAGGGCCTGCTCCCCGCTGGTGGCCATCAGGATCTGGCAGTCCTGCGCGAACACCTTGTGCATGATCTGGATGTTCATCGGCTGGTCGTCCACCACCAGTAGGCAGGGTTTGCGGCCCGAAAGCGAGGGGAGGGGGCCCAGAGGCCCTGGCGAGATGACCATCAGTGGATCGATAGGATTTCAGGCAGTGTAGCGTTGGATCAGCTGGTCGCACAACTCCGCAGCGCGCTGGAAGTCCAACTCGGCGACGGCCTCGCTCAGGGATGTACGGAGCTCATCGGGCAGGCCCGGGTGTTGCTCCTCAAGCCTTGCGTGCACCACCAGGCTGTCCATGTCCGAGCGGCGCAGCAGCCCCTGCAGTTGTCGCAGCTCATCGGTCAGTGCGCCGGAGTCCAGGGCCGACCTTGCATACGCTGGCGGCTGCGGCGGGGGGAGCAAGCGGGTGAGCGCGCTGTGTATCTCCGTGGCGACACGCTCGCAGGCATCGCTCAGCCGCGCGACGATCTTGGTGGCCTCTTCGGCCGCGATCTCCGGCGCCGCCTCGATGCGCTGTTCGAACTCGGCCGCCAGATCGGACAAAGCCTGCGCACCGACCGTGGCGGCGGAACCTTTGAGGGTGTGCATCTGCCGTCGTGCCTCCGGGATGTCCGCGGCCTGCAGGTGCTTGTGGAGACGGCTGCCCTGCGCAGGGAGGTCACGAACAAAGGTTTCGAGCACCTTACCCAACAGAACCTGGTCGCCTCCGAGGCGCAGCAGGGTGGCGTCGATGTCGAGCGTTTGGGCGGAGGGTGCGTCGGCTCGCCGGGGCAAGGCATCGGCTGTGCGCTGCGGGGCAGGGCGCGCTGGGCTTGCACCCACGGGAGGGCGATGGCCGGTCTGTTCCAGCAGCAGCGTGACCAGAGTGTCCAGGTTGAACGGCTTGCCGATATGGGCGTTCATGCCCGCTGCATGAGCGTCCTGGCGGTCGCTGTCCATGACGTTGGCCGTCATCGCGATGATGGGCAGCCTGGACAGCTTGAGCGTTTCGCGGATCTGGCGCGTTGCCGTGTAGCCGTCCATCACGGGCATCTGCACATCCATCAGGACGGCATCCCAGGGGGGACTCGCCTGCGCAATGGCCTGGACCCCCAAGGCACCGTTGTCCGCCAGTCCGATCAGCGCACCCTCGCGCTCCAGCAACTCCTGCGCGACCTGCTGGTTGACCTTGTTGTCCTCCACGACCAGGATACGCATGCCTGCCAGCCGTCCGGCCCAGCCCGGCGGCGTAGCCTCAGCCCGCACCGGGCCCAGACGGGCGCTCTGGACAGCTTCCAGCAGCATGGAGGGCGTCACGGGTTTGACGACAAAGCCATCGAGCAGGGCTTGTTCCTCCGCGGGTCTGCGCGCCAGCATCTCCCGCCCGTGCGCTGTCACCATCACCAGCAGCGGGGACCGTCCGG
>DNQP01000139.1:8122-19750 GCA_003500955.1 Curvibacter sp.
GCCCCGCCTGCCGCCGGATTTCCAGGCTGGTTTCCCAGCCGTCCATGCCGGGCATCTGCCAGTCCACGAACACGGCGTCGTAGGGCGGGGCACCACGTTGCTGGCGGGCGTCGATCATGCTTAGCGCCTCTTCGCCGCTGGCAGCCAGATCAACCTGCCAGCCCATGGGCAGTGCCATGCCCCTCAGCGCCATCCTGGCGGTAGCGTTGTCGTCGATGAACAGCACCTCCAGTTGTCGCAGCGCCGCCTGAGCCGGCGGTGCAATCAGGGGCAGCGCATCCGCCCCGGCGATCGGCAGCTGGATCTGGAAATGGAAGAGGCTGCCGACCCCAGGCGTGCTCTCGACCTGCAGCTGGCCCCCCATGAGCTGCACCAGCCGGGCGGAGATGGCCAGGCCCAGGCCGGTGCCACCGAAGCGCCGGGTGGTGGAGGCCTCGGCCTGGGAGAAGCCTTCGAAAATCCGCTGCAAATGTTCTGGCGCGATGCCGATGCCTGTGTCCTGCACGCCGATATCCAGCGTCACCCGCCCCGACTCCCGGTTTGTCACGGCGATCTGGACGAGCACCGTCCCCTGGTCGGTGAACTTGATGGCATTGCCGCCCAGGTTGATCAGAACCTGCTTGAGCCGCAGGCTGTCGCCGATCAGGGCGGCTGGAACCTGCGGGTCGATCTTGAACAGCACCTCGATGGCCTTGTCGCCCGTGTTGGCCGAGAGGATTACCGCCAGGTCCCGCATCAAGGTGTCGACCTCGAAGGGAGCAGTCTCCAGCACCACCTTTCCGGCCTCCACCTTGGAGAAGTCGAGGATGTCGTTGAGCAGGCCCAGCAGGGAGCGGGCCGCACCCTCGGTCTTGGACACGTAATCCTGTTGGCGCGGTGTGAGGGCGGAGCGCTGCAAGAGGCTGAGCATGCCCAGGATCGCATTCATGGGCGTGCGGATCTCATGGCTCATATTGGCCAGGAACTGGCTCTTCGCGCGGTTGGCCTGCTCGGCCTCGTTGCGCGAGCGCACCAGATCGCTGATGTCGATGCGGAAGCCGACGATGTGCCCCTCGGAGGTCTTGCGCTCAACCACGCGCAGGTAGCGCCCATCGCCAAGCGCCTGAACCAGATCGGTATTGCCACCGCGATGCTGTGCCACTCGCTCCGCGACCCATTCGTTCACTCTTCCAATCGCCGCGGTGTACTCGCCGCGTTCCGCTCCGTAGCGGATGATCTCCTCAAAGGTTGTGCCAGGCTGCATCGCCGCCGCTGCGATGGGGTAGGTATCCCGATAACGCTGGTTGCAGATCAGCAGTCGGTCCTGGTCGTCATAGATCACAAAGGCTTCATCCAGCGTGTTGATGGCCTCGCGCAGCATTTCATCGGCACGGTGCGCCTCACGCTCTGCGCTCTTGCGTGCGGTGACGTCGATCATCATGAACAACACGCCTCCGTCGCCCATGGGCTGGACGCGGACCTCCAGGACCTGACCATTGGGCCGGGTGCGCTCAAAGATGGTCTCCTTCCTGCGCTTGAAACTCTTGACGGCCCGCGCCACGATCTGATCGATATCGCCCGCGCCGAACTCGCCGCGCTCGGCTTCGTTACGGATCAGGTCTTCGTATGCCACGCGCTTGCCCTCGAAGATCGATTCAGGGAAGTTGAGCAGCGCCCCGAACTGCCGGTTACGCATGATGAGTGTGAGGTCTTGATCGAAGGCCGCCAGCCCGCCGGGCATGTTCTCCAGGACGGCGGTGAGCAGCTGGTTCTGCTCGCGCACACGCCGCTCCAGGTTGCGGCGTGTGGTGATGTCCTGAAAGGCCCCGATCAGCCGCACGGCCTTGCCGTCGACGAACTCGGCCTCGCCCACGGAGCGCACCCAGATCTTGCGACCGGTTGCCGTGATGAGCTCGGCTTCGACGTCGAAGCCCGCCCCCTCCCGAATGGCGCGCTCCACCGCCCGTGCGATGGTCGCTCCCGAGTCCGGGGTATAGAAGGACAGGCCCTGCTCCACCGTCGGCACATAGTCCTCGGGCACTTCGTGGATGCGACGGGTCTGCCGGCTCCAGTAGACCTCGTTGGTCGTGAGGTCGAGCGACCACCCGCCGATGCCCGCTACCTGACCGGCCCGCTCGAGCATTTCTTCGCTCTTGCGCAGTTCCTGCTCCAGGCGCTTGCGCTCCGTGATGTCCGTGTAGGTGGTCACGAAGCCCCCGCCTGGCAGCGGCAGGCCCCGGACCTCCAGCACCGTCCCGCTGGGCCGGGTACGCTCCATCACGTGGGGGACAGGGTGGCGTGCCCTGTCGACGATGGCGGCCACGATGCCGTCCACATCTCCCGGTCCGTATTCGCCCCGCAGGGCGTTGTGTCGGATGATGCTCTCAAAGGTCGCGGGGGACGCGTCCAGCAGAGGCCCAGGAAGCTCCAACAGGCCTCCGAACTTGGAGTTCTTGAGGATCAGATTCAGATCGGCATCGAAAGCGCTCAGTCCGCCGGGCAGGTTCTCGATGATGACGGACATGAGCTGGTTGCGGCGCGAGACCTCGTCCTGGAGCTGGTGCCGTTCGGAGACGTCCATGTGCGTCCCCGCCATCCACTCGACCCGCCCGTCGGGCAGCCGCGTAGACGCCGTGCCCCGCGACAGGATCCAGACCCAGTTGCCGCTCTTGTGCCGCAGTCGCCACTCCATCTCGTAGTAGTCCTGCCGTCCGAGCAGGTAGTCCTTGAGACGCGACGCCGACCGTGGTTCGTCCTCGGGGTGGATCAGCGCTTCCCAGCGCTCGGGGCTCATCGGCGTGAGCTCCTCCAGCGTGTAGCCCAGCATGCTGGCCCAGCGCTCGTCGATGCGGCTCTCGCCCGTCAGCAGGTTGATCTCCCACGTGCCGACCCGTGTGCCATCGAGCGTGTTCTTCAGGCGCTGGCGCTCGCGTGCGAGCGCCACCTCAGCGGCGCGTGCCGCTGTGATGTCGAAGCGGATCGATACGTAGCGCTCGATCTCGCCGTTCGTGTCCGTGAAGGGGGCCACGATGCTGTCGACCCAATACAGGGAGCCGTCCTTGGCCCGATTGCAGATCTGCCCGCGCCACGGTTCGCCCTGGGCGATCTGACGCCACATCCCGACCCAGAAGGCGCGGTCGTGCGTGCCGGAGTTCACGATGCGATGGTCCTGGCCCAGCAGCTCCTCACGGCTGTAACCGCTGATGCGGCAGAACGCGTCGTTGACGCGCGTGATGCGCCCGTCGCGGCCAGCCTCCGACACGATGGCGTGGGCGTTGATCGTGCTCATCAAAGCCTCGGTCTCGCGCAGGGCCGCGGCGAGCTGCTCGGTGTACTGGCGTTCGCGGTCCTGGGCGGCACGCTGCTCGGTGATGTCGCGCTCCACGGCCATGAAGCCGCTGAACTGTCCCCGGGCGTCGGTGATGGGCTGAATCTCGAGCTCGAGCCAGTAATGCGATCCGTCCTTGTGGCGATTCTGGATCTCGACGTGACAGGCCTCGCGCCGGGCCAGCTGCTGTGAGAGTGTGGCCACGGTGGCTGGGTCGGTCCGGTCCGATTGCAGCAAGGCTCCGGGTTTGAGGCCTCGTGCCTCGTCCGCCGAGTAGCCGGACACCCGGGTGAACGCCTCGTTGGTCCACGTGATCTTTCCAGACTCATCGGTGATGATCACGGCATCCCGGGTGCGCTGCGCGATGGAGGAGAGGCGCTGCAGCTCGGACGTCAAGTCTTGTGCGAGTCGCTCTGCGCGCAGGCGGGCTGTCGCCAGCAGGCAGTAAGCCAGCGCGATCAGAGCGCTGATGACGATGCCGGCGGTACCGACCAACAGGGCACGGCCTTCCTCCGTGCCTGCATCGAAGGCCGCAGTACTTTTCGCGGTCAGGACAAAGGGCTGGTCGGCTATGGTGAAAAGAGCCTCGGCCAGGTGCCGTCCACCCGTCGCACCGGACGCGGCCACCGTGCCGGTCGTTGGTGTCAATCCAGACTGGTACACCAGCGTCCTGCCACCAGCGACGTCCAGTGCGTGTACTTCGAGGGTCAGATCCTGTGCCGACAGGGCCTGGAAGACGCCCATGGCGTCCTCGGCGACGACCGGTGCATAGGCAAAGCCCCGATGCAGTGCCATGCGTTCAGCCAACGTGTCCGGAACCAGGCCACCGGCATACAAGGGGGTCAGCAGCAGAAAGCCCGGGCGGCGCTGCTTGTCCTGCACCAGCGTGATGGCCCCGCTCAGGGTGGTTCGGCCGGTGCGTATGGCCTGCTCTGCGGCGGCCCGACGTATCGATTCGCCACCGATGTCCAGACCGATGGCGGCGGCATTGTCGTGCAAAGGCTCCAGCAGGGTGATCACAAAAAGGTCCGGGGCGTTCCCTGCCGTCTTCAGCTGAAAGTTCCGCTGGTGGGTTCGCTGCTGCTGGCGCAGGTAGAGGCCCAGCCCTTCACGTGGCACGCGTTCGATGTAGCCAAAGCCCCGGATGCCCGGAAAGTCGCGTGTGTAGCCCCGGGCCTCCCAATATTTGCGGAACAGCTCCTTGTCAAACTGACCGTCGGCAGCGTGGATCCCACGCAGGCTCTGCAAACCCAAGGCGGCTTTCTCGAAGGCGATCTGCAGGTTGGATTGCACTTGCATGGCCTGCCGCTGGAAACGCTCTTCGCCCTCTTGATACGCGTCGGCCCAGATGCTGCGCGCCAGTCCGAGGGAGACAAGCGCGCCAGCCAGGAAGATGGCGACACCACCCAGCCAGGCGCGCCGCGCAGCCGCATCGCCGTAAGGCATATCGGCGGCCTGTACACCGTCGGGCGTCCGCGCATGGACCCGCCAGCGCCAGATCAGCAGGGGCACCGTCAGCATGCCGAGCCCCGCAAGATGAACCAGCGTCTTCGACATCAGATCCGGTGCCAACGGCACCCAGACGAATCCGTAAGCCACCAGCGCTTGCGTCACGCCGACGATCAGGACGACTTCAAGCAGGAGTTGAGGGCGTATCTTGGATGAAGCGTGGCTCATGGCGCGAGAGATTTCCGTCGGTTATGCGGCCTTGCAGGCTTCGCACGACGATAGCAGACCCCCATGGCGGACGAGCAAGGTCTAGCGGTTCTTTTTCACGCCAGACCGCTTGCGCTGAGGCGCGCAGCACCGTGTTCAAGAACTGGCCTGGCGTCGCGCCCGGGCGCGCTTCAGCGCCGCTTCGATGACGGCGCGCTTCTTGTCGAGGGCCGCTGGATCGGTATGCTGGCTGTGCGCCGGCAGATCAGCCAGCTTGGCCTGGGCCTTGGCCTCGAGCCGCAGCGCATGCTCAGCCTCGTCGCGCTGCAGGCGCAGCACATGGAAGTCGTAGCGCCGCCGGGCCGTGTCCGCCTGTTGTGGCGACCACGCAGCCCAGCCCGTGCGCTCGCCGCTGACGTTGTCCATGCGGATGCAGTCCACGGGGCAGACCGGGATGCAGAGTTCGCAGCCCGTGCAATAGGCCTCAATCACCGTGTGCATGCGCTTGTTGGCGCCCAGGATGGCGTCGGTGGGGCAGACCTTGAGGCAGAGCGTGCAGCCGATGCACCAGTCCTCGTCGATCACGGCCGTTGTCATGGGCCCTTCGATGCCGAAGTCGGGGTTGAGCGGCTGGAGGGGCTGTCCGGTGATGGCGGCCAGGCGGGCCACACCTTCGGCGCCGCCGGGCGGGCACTGGTTGATCGGCGCCTCACCGGCCGCGATGGCCTGGGCATAGGCTGCGCAGTCCGGGTAGCCGCAGCGCGTGCACTGGGTCTGGGGCAGGGCGTCGAGGATCTGGGCGGCGGTCGCGGGCATGGCGGCCCGATTATCCTGCGCCGTTCAGGCGGCGGATCTGGCGGTCTTGCGACCGCCGGCCTTGACCGGCTTGTCGTGGTCGCGGATGAAAGCGCGCACCTCGGGGTAGACCAGCTCACGCCAGCGCCGGCCCGAGAAGATGCCGTAATGGCCCGCGCCCTGGACCTCGTAGTGGCGCTGTCTGCTGGCCGGCACGCCGGAACACAGCTCGTGCACGGCGCGGGTCTGGCCCGAACCCGAGATGTCGTCGAGCTCGCCTTCGACCGAGAGCAGGGCGGTGGTCTGGATGTCCTGCGGGCGCACGCGTTCGGCCTGCCCGTCCGCGTTCCTCACGTCCCAGGTTCCGTGCACCAGGCTGTAATCCTGGAACACGGTCTTGATGGTCTCCAGGTAGTAGTCCGCGTCCATGTCGAGCACGGCGTTGTACTCGTCGTAGAACTGGCGATGGGCCTCGGCGCTGGTATCGTCACCCTTGATCAGGTGTTCGAAGTAGTCGTAATGGCTCTGGGCATGGTGCTGGGGGTTCATGGCCACGAAGCCTGCGTGCTGCAGAAAGCCCGGGTAGACCTTGCGGCCCGCACCTGGGTAGTTGCTGGGCACGCGGTAGATCACGTTGTGCTCGAACCAGCTGTGGCTCTTGGTCATGGCCAGGTTGTTGACAGCCGTGGGCGACTTGCGCGCGTCGATGGGGCCGCCCATCATGGTCGTCGACAGGGGCGTGGTCTCGCCGCGGCTGGCCATCAGCGAGATCGCGGCCAGCACGGGCACCGTGGGCTGGCACACGCTCATGACGTGGCAGTTGCCGTACTCCCGTTGCAGGTGGCGGATGAACTCCTGCACGTAGTTGACGTAGTCGTCCAGATGGAATTCGCCCTCGGACAAGGGCACCATGCGCGCGTTCTTCCAGTCGGTGATGTAGACCTTGTGGTCCTTGAGCATGGTGCGCACGGTGTCGCGCAGCAGCGTGGCGTAGTGGCCCGAAAGCGGTGCCACGATGAGCACCACGGGCTGGGTCTTGAGCCGCGTCAGCGTAGCCGGGTCGTCGGAGAAGCGCTTGAAGCGGCGCAACTCGCAGAAGGGCTTGTCGACTTCCACGCGCTCGTGGATGGCGACCTTGACGCCGTCCACGTCGACTGTGCGGATGCCGAACTCGGGCTTCTCGTAGTCCTTGCCCAGCCGGTGCAGCAGGGCGTAGCCGGCCGCCATGCGCTGGGCATGCGGCAGATGGGCCAGGGGCGAGAGCGGGTTGTTGAAGGCCTTGGCCGTGGCCTGGGCCAGATCGGCAAAGGGCTCCATCAGGGAGCGCTGGGCTTCGTAGAGCTGGTAGAGCATGGGGGCTCCCTTGTTTGGGTATGCTGCAGTGCAATATAACAGTTGCGTCCGGTTTGTCCATCCGTAGAAGTGCGATGCCGGACCGCCATCTCTTGCCGAACGACAGCGCCTACGCCAGAGCCACCATGAACAGCACCGCCGGGGCATCGAGCCGCCTCTCCCTTCAGAATCTGCAGCCCAGCCCGCGCATGCCAGTGCTCTTCATCGGCCATGGCAGTCCGATGAACGTGATCGAGCCCAACGAGTTTCGTCCGAAGTGGGAGGCCCTGGGCCTGGAATTTGGCGACGGGACGGATGCGCGCTGGCCCCGGCCCCAGCTCATCCTGTGCATCTCGGCCCACTGGATCACGCGCGGCTGGTGGCTCACGGCCATGGACCCGCCGCCGACTATCCACGACTTTGGCGGCTTTCCGCAGGCCCTGTTCGACCAGCAGTACCCGGCCCCGGGCGCGCCCGCCGTGGCCCGGACGCTGAGCAGCGAACTCCAGGACCCGACCCGGGGGCAGCCGCTGGGCCTGGACGACCACGAATGGGGTCTGGACCACGGTACCTGGTCGGTCCTCAAGCCCATGTTCCCGGCGGCAGACATCCCTGTGCTGCAGCTGAGCCTGGACTACAGCCGGCCACCGGCCGAGCACCAGGCGCTGGGACGGCAGCTGCGTGCGCTGCGCGAGCGCGGTGTGCTCATCGTGGGCAGCGGCAACATCGTGCACAACCTGCGCACCATGCGCCGCGGCGCCGGCAACGACCAGGCTTATGACTGGGCGCTGGAGTTCGATCAGCGCATGGGCGGGCACATCGCCGAGGGCCGGCTCGATGCGTTGGCCGACTTCCTGCAGCTCGGTGAGCTGGCGCGTCTGGCCCATCCCACGCACGACCACTTCCTGCCCTTGCTGCACGCGGCGGGCGCGGTGCAGCCCGGTGAAGCCCCGCGTTTCTTCAACGAGAAATTCCAGGGCGCCTCGATCTCCATGCGTTCGGTCCTGTGGTCCTAGGACCTGAGCGCACGGGTCTTCTCGTCAGCGACCGTCAAGAGCGCGGCGGATCATCACAGCAGGGAGCGCAGCAGCAGGCTGCTGCCTGTGAGCAGCAGCACGCCGTGCAGCAGCTGCAGGAAGCGCTGCCGGTTCAGGCGCAGGCTGACATGGTGGCCGATCCACAGACCCAGGCCCACGGCCGGCAGCAGGCACAGCACCAGCCAAAGCAGCTCGGGATCGAGCAGGCGGCCGGCCAGCAGGAAGAGTGCGACACGGATCACCGAGCTGAACATCAGCACCGCGGTCTGCGTCGCGCGGATCTGTTGCACGTCGTCGAGGCGGCGCAGCAGGTAGATGGAATAGACCCAGCCGCCGGCCCCGAAGAGGGCGCTGAAGACCCCGCCCGTGCTGCCATACCACCAGGCCCAGCGCGCATCCAGTTCCTTGCGCGGCGCTGCGGCGGGTTGCCGCAGGCCGCGCAGGGCATAGAGCACCACGAAGGCACCCAGCAGGGGCATGAGCAGCTTCACGGGCAGGGTGAAGAGCAGCCAGGCGCCGAGTGCGCTGCCCGCGCACAGCCAGGGCACGAGACGCCAGAGCTCGCGCCGTGCCACATGCTCGCTCAGGCGCCAGCCGTTGGACCAGGAGGCCACCATGTCGGTCAGCGCCAGCGTGGGCACGACGGTGGAAACAGGCAGGATATGCGCCAGCAGCGGGGCGCTGACCAGGGTGGAGCCGAAGCCCACGAGGCCGAAGACCACGTAGGCGAAGGTGATCACGGGTTCGGCGTAGAGCAGGGTGAGCAGGTCGGGCATGGCGCGACTGTATACCGCAGCCAATGGTATCTTCGGCGGCGTGATGACTGACTCGAAACCTCTTCCCCCTCCAGCCGCGCGGCCGCGCATCGGCCTGGCCCTGGGCAGCGGCTCGGCCCGCGGCTGGTCGCACATCGGCGCCATCCGGGCGCTGGAGCGTGCGGGCATCGTGCCTGACATCGTCTGTGGCACCTCCATCGGCGCGCTCGTCGGAGCGGTCTATGCGGCGGGCGAGCTCGATCGCTTCGAACCCTGGGTGCGCACCCTGAGCTGGAAGTCCGTGCTCGGGCTCATGGACTTCAAGATGGGCGGCGGTCTGATTGAAGGCGGCAAGCTGCTTGACTTCTTCCGCAACCGCTACGAGGACCGCGGTATCGAGGGCCTGGCCAAGCCCTATGCCTGCGTGGCCACCGAGCTCTACAGCGGCCGCGAGGTCTGGCTACGGGACGGGCCCCTGCTCGACGCGGTGCGTGCCTCCATCGCCCTGCCGGGTCTGTTCACGCCGGCGCAGCACGAGGGGCGCTTGCTGGTGGACGGCGGTCTGGTGAATCCGGTGCCGGTCTCCTTGTGCCGCGCCATGGGGGCCGACATCGTGATCGCCGTCGACCTGAACTGGGACATCATGCTGCGCCACAACCGCGTCGCGGGCCGGGCCAGCGCGGCCGAGGACGCCGATGCGACCGAGGGCTCGGGCGGTCTGCTGCAAGCCATCGTGGCGCGCCTGCGGCCGGCACGCAATGGGAACGGCAAGGAAGGCGCCATCGCCATGCCCTCCATGCTGGACGTGCTGACCACCAGCCTCAACATCATGCAGATGCGCATCACGCAGAGCCGTCTGGCCGGCGAGCCGGCCGATGTGCTGATCCGTCCGCGTCTCAACGATGTGGCACCCATGGACTACCACCTCGCGGCCTCCACCATTGCCGAGGGCGAGCGCGCGGCGGAGTTTGCTTTGCCACAGATCCGCGACGTGCTGGGCATCGTCTGAGCGGACCTTCAGACGTCAAAAAGCCGCCCGCAGGCGGCTTTTTGATGGTCAGCGCCAGGCGTCAGACCACCTTGGCAATCGCCTGGCAGACATAGTCGATGTTCTTGCTGTTGAGCGCGGCCACGCACATGCGGCCGGTGTCGGTGCCGTAGACGCCGAACTCGCTGCGCAGGCGCACCATCTGGTCCTTGGACAGGCCCGAGTAGCTGAACATGCCGATCTGGCTGGTGATGAAGCTCATGTCCTGCTTCACGCCAGCGGCCTTGAGGCCGTCGACCAGCTTCTGGCGCATGGCCTTGATGCGCACGCGCATCTCGCCGAGCTCCTTTTCCCAAAGGGCGCGCAGCTCGGGGTTGTTCAGCACCGCGGCCACCACGGCGCCGCCGTGCGTGGGCGGGTTGCTGTAGTTGGTGCGGATCACGATCTTGAGCTGGCTGAGCACGCGGTCCGCTTCTTCCTTGCTGGTGCAGAGCACGGACAGGGCGCCGACGCGCTCGCCATACAGGCTGAAGCTCTTGGAGAAGCTGGTGGAGACGAAGAAGGTCAGGCCGGCGGCGACGAACTTGCCGATCACGGCGCCGTCTTCGGCGATGCCGTTGCCGAAACCCTGGTAGGCCATGTCCAGGAAGGGCACGAGGTTCTTGCTCTTGATCGCGGCGATGACCTGGTCCCACTGGGCGGCCGTGATGTCATAACCCGTGGGGTTGTGGCAGCAGGCGTGCAGCAGCACGATGGTGCCGGCCGGGGCAGCCTGGATGTCGGCCAGCATGCCGGCAAAGTCCACGCCGCGCTTGGCAGCGTCGTAGTAGCGATAGCTCTCGACCGCGAAGCCGGCGTTGGTGAACAGGGCGCGATGGTTCTCCCAGCTCGGGTCGGAGATCAGCACCCGGGCAGCGGGGTTGAGACGCTTGAGGAAGTCGGCACCGATCTTCAGGCCGCCGGTACCCCCGATGCCCTGTACGGTGGCGACGCGACCGCTCTTGACGGGCTCGCTGTCGGCACCGAAGACCAGGCTCTTGACGGCGGCGTCATAGGCGGCAATGCCGTCGATGGGCAGGTAACCACGGGCGGTGGGCTTGTCCATCATGGCCTTTTCAGCGGCCTGCACACACTGCAGCAGGGGCAGCTTGCCGTTGTCGTCGAAATACACGCCGACGCCCAGATTGACCTTGTTGGGATTGGTGTCGGCGTTGAACTGCTCGTTCAGACCCAGGATGGGGTCGCGCGGGGCCATTTCGACGGCGGAGAACAGGGACATGTCGATTCCTTGGAAAAGTCAGTTTGGGGAAGGGGGCAGACCGCTGACACCGGTCAACGGAATGGCGTATTCTTATCGGTTGCCCGCAATTTTAACGGTCCGACGGATCAGCTTTCCATGACCAACGCATCAGTGGCCCCCGTGGTGGACAAACCGGCGGATGAGACGCCGTCCGGACAGTTCGTCACCTTTCCCGGTTCGCCTTTCGAGCTCTACCAGCCCTATCCGCCGGCGGGCGACCAGCCGGTGGCCATCGACCAGCTGGTGGAGGGGGTGGAAAACGGTGAGGTGTTCCAGACCTTGCTGGGGGTGACCGGCTCGGGCAAGACCTACACCATGGCCAACGTGATCGCCCGCCTGGGGCGACCGGCCATCGTCTTTGCGCCCAACAAGACGCTGGCGGCCCAGCTCTACAGCGAGTTCCGCGAGTTCTTTCCGAAGAACGCCGTGGAGTACTTCGTCAGCTACTACGACTATTA
>DNQP01000139.1:20070-20406 GCA_003500955.1 Curvibacter sp.
CTACTACCAGCCCGAGGCCTATGTGCCCCAGCGCGACCTTTTCATCGAGAAGGACAGCGCGATCAACGAGCACATCGAGCAGATGCGCCTGTCCTGCACCAAGAGCCTGCTGGAGCGGCGTGACGTGGTCATCGTGGCCACGGTCTCGGCCATCTACGGCATCGGCAAGCCCGAGGACTACCACCAGATGATCCTGACGCTGCGCGCCGGAGACAAGCTGGGCCAGCGCGACGTCATCGCCCAACTGGTGCGCATGCAGTACCAGCGCAACGACATGGAATTCTCGCGCGGCACCTTCCGCGTGCGCGGCGACACCATCGACGTCTTCCCGGCCGA
>DNQP01000139.1:20704-20986 GCA_003500955.1 Curvibacter sp.
ACACCATCGACGTCTTCCCGGCCGAGCACTCCGAGCTGGCGCTGCGCATCGAGCTCTTTGACGAGGAGATCGACGCCCTGCAGCTCTTCGACCCGCTGACCGGCCGTATCAAGCAGAAAATCGCGCGTTTCACGGTCTACCCGAGCAGCCACTACGTGACCCCGCGCGAGCAGGTGCTCAAGGCCGTGGAGACCATCAAGGTCGAGCTGGCCGAGCGCCTCAAGGAGCTGACCGCGATGGGCAAGCTGGTCGAGGCCCAGCGCCTGGAGCAGCGCACGCGCT
>DNQP01000139.1:21290-21622 GCA_003500955.1 Curvibacter sp.
AGCGCCTGGAGCAGCGCACGCGCTTCGATCTGGAGATGCTGAGCGAGGTGGGGCACTGCAAGGGCATTGAGAACTACACCCGCCACCTCAGCGGTGCCGCCCCGGGCGACCCGCCGCCCACGCTGACCGACTACCTGCCACGCGACGCGCTGATGTTCCTGGACGAGAGCCACGTGCTGATCGGCCAGCTCGGCGGCATGTACAACGGCGACCGCGCGCGCAAGACCACGCTGGTGGAGTATGGCTTTCGCCTGCCCAGCGCGCTGGACACCCGGCCGCTGAAGTTCGAGGAGTTCGAAACCAAGATGCGCCAGGCGGTCTTTGTGTCGGCC